>CADEGS010000001.1:0-113467 GCA_902826945.1 uncultured bacterium
ACCGCCAGGAAGGCCGCCACGAAGGCCGTCAGGCCGTGCGCCAGCGGGCGCCAGCGGTAGTAGGCGCGCTCGAGGCCGATGCGCGCGACCTCGCCGCGCGCCTGCGCCAGGCCGTCGAGCCCCAGCGCCAAGGCGTGCGCCGCCTCGGCCAGCCCCGCCGCGCCCGGGCCGCGCGCGACGCCCTCGAGCGCGCGCAGCGCGGCCAGGTGCTGCGGCGCGAGGCGGCCGGCGCGCGCGTGCGCCAGCAGGTCCGCCGCGGAGAGCCAGGCGGGCTCGGCAAGGGCGCCCTGCGCGGGCGCGAACAGGGCCAGCCCGCCGCCCGCCGCCGCCAGCTCCTGCGCGCCGCGCAGGACGCGCTGGACGGCGTCGGCCTGCGCGGCGTCGCCCGCCGCGCGCAGCTCGGCCGCCAGCGCCTCGGCCGCGCCGGCGCGCTCGAGCAGGTCGGCGAACGTGATCGCCTCGCGCCCGCCGAAGAGCGCGCGCAGGCGCTCGCTCTCCGCCAGCGAGAGGCCGGCGCGGGCGTGGTCGAGCGCGTGCGTCAGGCCCAGGAAGGCGTCCACGCTCTCGGCCAGGAACACGAGCTGCTGCTGCGTCGCGCTGCGCTCCTTGGCGTCGAGCGGCGCGAGCCGGTGCGCCATGTCGAACAGGCGCGCCAGGCCGGGGCGCAGCTCGGCGAAGGACCAGCGGTCGCGGCGGCGCTTGTCCAGGTGCAGCCCGATCGCGGTCGCGACGGCGTCGTCCTGGATCAGGAAGAGCTCGTCCGCCTCGGCCAGCTGCGGGCGCACGAGGACGTCGAGGAGCCACGGGAGCGCCTCCAGCCGCGTCCCGTCGGCGAGCGCCAGCGTGCGCCGGCCGGAGAGGCGCAGCAGCGTGAACGAGGCGAAGGTCGAGAGCGGCTTCACGCGCCCGCCGTCCTGGACGGCCAGCGTGTCGAGCGCCGCGAGCGCCTGCGGCGGCCACGGCTCGCGCCCCGGCGCGCCCTGCGCCGCGGCGGACGCCCCGGCCGGCGCCAGGGCGAGGAGCAGCGCGGCGGCGCGCCTCACGCCCGGCGCGCCTCCGAGCGCACGTGGCGGGCGAGCTTGCGCCAGAAGTGCCACACCAGGCCGAGCGCGCACACGACGCAGCCGACCAGGGGCACGCGGTCGGCGGGGTTCTCGACCACGGCGAAGGTCGAGAAGAGCGGATCGCCGGGCCGCGCCGAGGACGGGCCCCAGGAGGCCTGGTAGAGCACCAGGCCGGCCTCGCGCAGGGGCTCGTTCATCGAGATCTCGACCGGCCGCTCGACGTCCCGCTCGAGCACGCGCACGTCGCTCTCGAACGACTTCGGCATCGCGCTGCGCGGGTGGTCCTCCTTGCGGAAGTCGTCGAGCACGAGCGTGAACGGCATCGGATAGCGCTCGTGGCGCAGGTCGATCGCCCACGTCTCCCCGCCGACCTCGACCGTCCACGGGCCGCGCGCGAGCCCCCACAGGATGCCGTCCTGCGGCGCCGAGCCGTCGCTCGGCACGACGCGCGCGTAGAGGCCGGCGACGTTCGCCTCGGCCTGCGGGTCGAGCGGCTCCTCGCGCAGGAAGCAGCCGTCCACGACCGGCACGTCGACCGCGAACATCGGCCCCTTGGGGAGCGGCCGGCAGTTCGCGAAGGCCCGGCGCACCTCGAGCGCGAAGGGCAGCCCCGCGGCGGCGAAGGTCGCGGGCGCGCCGTCGCGCGCGAGGAAGGCCTCCTGCGGCGCGACGCGCTCCTCGAGCCGGCCGTCGGGCAGGCGCCGCGCGACCGAGAGCTCCCAGCGGAAGTAGCTCTCGAACCAGTTCGCGCGCTGCGACTCGAACAGCGTCACGTGTCCGTCCTTCGAGAAGGACAGCTTGACGAAGCCGGCCGCGAGCAGGAGCAGCACGCCCGCGTGCGTGACCAGGATGCCCGCCGTGCGCCGGCCCGGCCGCAGCCGCACCACGCCGCCGACGACGAGGTTCAGCGCCAGCAGGCCGAGCACGAGCGCGGCCCCGGGCAGCGGCAGCGGCACGCCGCGCACGCGGTGCACGACGAGCAGCGACTCGAAGTAGCGGCGCTGCACCTCGTACAGGCCGTGGTCCACCTGCTCCAGCGTCCCGAGCCAGGTCAGGAGGCCCAGGCACACGAGCAGCGCGCACGCCAGGCGCATCGAGCCCAGGAGCGCTGCCAGACCGCCGAGCGCGCGCCTCACCGGGCCTCCTCGCGCAGCGAGGCGCACAGCGCCAGGAAGCGCTCGCGCTCGGCGTCCAGCGCTTCCTGCGGGCCGGTGAGCTTGACGAACAGCGCGCGGCCGTCCAGGCGGCGCAGCGCGCCGAGCAGCGCGCCGGCTCCCGGGCCGCGCGCCTGCAGCGCGACCAGCGTGCCCGGCCCGCCGAGCAGCGTGAGCTCGCGCCGCTCGACGACGTCGGCCGGCGCGCCCTCGCCGCCGACCTGGCCGCGCCAGCGCTCGACGTTCGCCTCGAGGCCGCCGCCGTCGCCCGCGAGCAGCGTGATGAAGCACTCGAGGCCGGGGTGCTCCGCGCTCTGGAACGTCACCACGCGGAAGGGGCGCGCCGGAGCCTCGCTCCAGCCTTCCGGAACGCTCCAGGCGAGCCCCGCCGCGCGCTGCAGCGCCGGCGGCGGACCCTCGGCGGGCGCGTCGCTCGCGCCTTGGAGGACGGACGGGACGGCGGAGCCCTCGCGCGCGCCGCGGCGGATCGAGGCCCCCAGCGCGAGGAACGCGTCGCGCTCGGCCGCCACGCGCGCCGCGGGGCCGACCAGCTTGAGGAAGCGCGCCTCGCCGCCGTCCACGGAGAGCAGGCCGAGCAGCGCCCAGCCCTCCTGTGGCGCGCCGCCGCCCATGCCGACCCAGGTGCCTTCGAGCTCGAGCAGGAGCGCGTCCGCTCCGAGCAGGCGTGCGTGGGGCAGCGCGGCCAGCTCGGCCGGCGTCGCGGGCGGCAGCGAGAGCTGCTGGCGCCAGCGCTGGACGTTCGCTTCCAGCCCGCCGCCCCCGCCGGGGAGCAGGGTCAGGCTGCACTCGGCGCCGCCGGGGAGCGACCAGTCGCCCTGGCGCAGCGCGCTCGGCGGGCGCTCCGTCCAGCCGGGCGGCGTGCTCCAGGCGAGGGCGCCGCCCCTCGTCTGTGCGCCGGCGAGGCTCGCGGCGGAGAGGCCGAAGCGCTCGGCGGTCGAGGCGCCCCAGGGGCGCTCGTCGCCGACGAAGGCCACGACGCGCGGCGCGCCGAGCGAGCGCTCGACGGCGCCGCCGCAGGCCGCGAGGAGCGCGAGCCCCGTCGCGGCGGCCGCCCCCACGCCCGCTGCGTGCCTGTGTGCCATGGCGCTCCCGGAACCGGGAGCGCCGCGTGCGCGGGCGTCCCGGGGCCGGGGCTATCGACCGGCCCCGGGACGGCGCTTGAGCGCGCCGCCCTCCGCGGCGGAAGACCCTTCCGGCCTCGCCGCGGGCTTCCGCGCGCGGGCTCGGCCGTCAGGTCGAGACCTGGTACAGGTGCACGTCGCGCTGCGGGAACGGGATCGAGATCCCCTCGCGCGCGAACTCCTCGCGCACGCGCTTGTGCGTCTGGAACCAGACGTCCCAGTAGTCCCCGGGCTTCACGAACGGCCGGCAGGCGAGGTCCAGGCTGGAGGCGCCGTGGGCCAGCAGCGCGACGATCGGCGCGGGGTCCTTCAGGACGCGCTCGTCCTCGGCCAGCACGCGCCGCAGGACGGAGATCGCCCGCTCGAGGTCGTCGTCGTAGCCGATGCCGAACTGCATGTCCACGCGCAGGCGTTCGGCGGCGGTCGAGTTCACGATGTTGCCGCCGGTGATCGACGAGTTGGCGACGATCGCGCGCCGTCCCTGCGCCGTCGTGAGGATCGTGTGGAACACGCCGACCTCGACCACCGTGCCGGTCACCCCGCCGGCCTCGACGAAGTCGCCCGCGCGCAGCGGGCGGAAGATCATCAGCATCACGCCGGCGGCGAAGTTCGAGAGCGAGCCCTGCATGGCGAAGCCGACGGCGAAGCCCGCGGCGCCCAGCACGGCCACGAAGGACGCCGTGTTCACGCCGAGCTGCGTCACCGCGGACACGACGACGAAGCTGATCATCGCCATGTGCGCGCAGCTCGCGAGGAAGTTCGAGAGCGTCGGGTCGAGCCGCGAGCGCGCGAGCGCGCGGCGCAGGAACCCGGTCAGGATGCGCGCCAGCATCCAGCCCAGGACCAGCACGGCCGCGGCCGCCAGGAGCTGCGGCAGGAAGTGGATCGCGCGCTCGCGCAGCGCGTCGAGCCAGGCGCGCAGGCCGGCCAGGTCCTGCGCGCCGCCGCCGCTCGCCTCCGTCGCCGTCTCGGCCGTCGCGGGCGCGCGCGCCGCGAGCGAGGCGGCGCTCTGCTCGAGCGCGGCGGCCAGCCGCTCGATGGCGGCCGCCAGCCGGTCCTGGCCGGCCGCGGGGGTCTGCAGCGGAAGCGCGAGGAGGAGCGTTCGGATCATGGGGCGGCCTCTCGAGGCGGCGGGTGGGTCGGGACGCGGCCGGGTACCCTAGCCTCGCGGCGGGCGCCGCCGTAGCGGGAACGCCTGCCCCGCTCGACGAGGTCTTGCCGCTCGGGCTGCGGCCCTCGCCCTCAGGCGCGCAGCTCGCGCCGCGCGCGCTCGACGAGCTTCGTCCCGTCGGCGTGGAAGCGGCGGATGCCCTCGGCCAGCTTCTCGGTCGCCATGGCGTCCTCGTTCAGGAGCCAGCGGAAGCTCTCCTCGTCGGCCGGCACGCGCTCCAGGCGCGCCGCGCGCGCATCCCTCTCCTGCAGGCGGCGCGGCACCTCGCCGGCGGTCCCGCGCAGCGCCTCGAGCAGGTCCGGGCTCACGGTCAGGAGGTCGCAGCCGGCCAGCGCGGCGACCTGCTCGGCCTTGCGGAAGCTCGCCCCCATGACCTGCACGGGGTGGTCGAAGTGCTTCAGGTAGCGCCAGATCTCGACCACCGAGCGCACGCCCGGGTCGTCCTCGATCGGGATCTCCTTGCCGTCCTTCTTCTTGTACCAGTCGTAGATGCGGCCGACGAAGGGCGAGATCAGCGTGGCGCCCGCCTCCGCTGCGGCGACGGCCTGCACCAGGCTGAAGAGCAGCGTCATGTTGCAGTGGATGCCCTCGCCCTCGAGCACCTCGGCGGCGCGGATGCCCTCCCAGGTGCTGGCCAGCTTGACCAGCACGCGCTCGCGCTCGACGCCGGCCTCCTCGTAGAGGCCGATGATCTCGCGCGCCTTCTCGATCGAGGCGCGCGTGTCGAAGCTGAGGCGCGCGGGCACCTCGGTCGAGACGCGCCCGGGCACGATCTCGAGGATCTTCGCGCCCAGCGCGACGAACAGCCGGTCGACGGCGCGCTCGGCCTGGCGGCGCGCGTCGCCGCCCTCCTCGCGCACGCGGCGCAGCGCGGCCTCGGAGACCTCGCGCGTCTCCGGGCTCTCGAGCGCCTGCAGCACCAGCGAGGGGTTCGTGGTCGCGTCCTGCACGGGGAAGCGCGCCATGTCGGCGAGGTTCCCGGTGTCGGCGACGAGGACGCTGGAGCGGGCCAGGGACTCGAGCTGGTTCATGGGGATCCTCCTCGCGCGCGCCGCACCGCGCGTGCGCGCCGACGAGCCTCAGCTCGGAGCTTAGGCTCCCGCGGTGGCCGGCCCAAGCGCCGCGCGGGCCGGAGCCGCGCCGCCTCCCGGGGTCAGGCGGGCGGATCCCACGGCGCGCGCGCGTTGGCGGCCTCGACGCCCGCCTCGGCGAAGCGCCGCGCCAGGGCCGGGATCTCGGCCGGCTCCTTCGCCAGGCTCGCGAGCAGGACCGCCGCGGCCACCGTGCGCGCGCAGAACCACTCGCCCACCGGCACCGGCGGCGCCTCGGGCGGGGACAGGCTGCCCTCGCTGAAGAAGACGGCCAGCGCCAGGCAGCCGGAGGGCGTGCCGTAGGTGGCCTTCTCCGCGGCGGCCATCGACGCGCGCCGCCGCTCCTCGGAGGGCTCGGCGATCCAGGCGTCGGCCGCGGCGATCGCGCCCGCGACCTCGACCGGCGCCGGCTCGGGCGTGACGGCGCGCACGCAGCCGAGCGCCCAGCGCAGCGCGTCGCGCCGCGGCAGCGCGTAAGCGAGGAAGGAGATCGCGTCCTCGCTCAGCCCCTCCGCCAGGAGCTTGTCGACGAAGCGCCGCGGGGCGAGGTCGGGGGTGGCGAGCGCCGCCGCCTGCGCGCTGGGCTCGTAGCGCTCGAGGATCGCGCTGGCCAGGGGCTCGGCCACCTTGGCCAGCCCGCCCGGCGCCGCGCGCGCCCCGCTCGCGCTGGTCTTGCCGGCGCTCATTGCATGTTCGTGATGCCGCCCTTGGTCGTCAGCATCCCGTCCCCGGAGATCGAGGTCATCATGCCCTTGATCTCGGCCTGCATCTGGGCCTCGCCCTTGACGTTCATGCCCTTGAGCGTGACGCCGGTGTTGTCGATCTTCACGCTCGAGCCGCCGACCTTGAGCTCGATGCTGCTCGTGTCGATCTTGATCGAGTTGCCGCCGATCTTGAGCTCGATCGACTGCGCGGCCTTCATCTCGCTCTTGCCGGAGTCGATCGAGAGCGCGTGGTTGCCCGTCTTGATCGTGATCGTCTGGTCGCCCTCGACCGTGATCGTCTGCTTGCCGCTCTCCTTCTCGCCGACCTCGAGCACGTCGTCGTGCTCGACCACGCGCTTGAAGTCGCGCTCGGCGTGGAAGTAGACCTCCTCCTTGTCCTTCTCGTCGTGGAACGTCAGCTCGTTGAAGTTCTCCTTGCTGCCGCCCGGGAAGGAGCGCGTCATCCACACGGTCTTGTGCTTCGCGCCCGGCAGCTCGTGGTAGGGCATGTGCAGCTCGTTGTAGAGCGTGCCGGTCACGAGCGGACGGTCCGGGTCGCCCTCGAGGAACGACACGACCACCTCCCAGCCGATGCGCGGCAGCGCCATCGCGCCGAAGCCGGCGCCCGCGTGCGGCTGCGCGACGCGGATCCAGCAGGAGCTGTCCTTGTCCTTGTTCCCCTTGCGGTCCCAGTGGAACTGGACCTTCACGCGGCCGTACTTGTCGGTGTCGACCACGCCCTCCTCCGTCTCCTTGTCGCCGACCACGACGGCCGTCTGCGGGCCGTGCATGCGCGGCTTGGGCGTGGAGCGCGGCGGGACGTAGGTCACGTCATCGGGGATGCAGGTGAAGACGTTGCGGTAGCCGACGATGCTCAGGCCGTACTCGGGCAGCTGCTCGGCGTGGTGGCGGATGCCCGTCACCAGCCAGCGCTTCTCCGCCGAGTGCTCGGGGTCGAGCCCCGGCAGCTCCTCGACCGCGATCGTCATGCCCGGGACCAGGCTGTCGTAGCAGCCGACGGCGTGCACGAAGTGGTGGCCGGCCTCGCGCTCCTGGATGCGCAGGTCCGCGACCGCCGTGGCCTGGTCGGCGTCGGCGTACAGGCCCGGGTACTCGAAGATCTCCGCCTTGTCCATCTCGGGCATGTCGATGCGCGAGCTCGACTGCCCCTTCACCGGCTCGCCGGGCGTGGTGAAGTTCCAGTCGCGCGAGTCGAACTTGCCGGGCAGGAACGACCAGTGGTGGCGCCAGGCGGTGATGCGCGGCTCGTAGTAGACGTCCCAGGCGAAGCGCAGCGGGTCCTCCGGGCAGCGCACGTACCCGGTCGGCCCGTCGCACAGCATCATCGTGTGCTTCCCCTCCTCGTGCTTGAAGTAATAGAAGATGCCGTGCTCCTCGAGCAGACGGCTCACGAAGGCGAAGTCCGACTCCATGTACTGCACGCAGTACTCGAGCGTCGGGTGCGAGCGCGTCACGCCCTGCAGGTCGTAGTCAGAGAACGAGGCCTCCGAGAAGACCTTCTCGACCACGTCCTTGACGGTGACCTCCTGGAACACGCGGCAGTCCGAGCGCTGCGTGAGCTTCCACGCCGTCGGCAGCACCGTGGCGTGGTAGCGGCGCTCGCGGTCGCTCGACATCTCGCCGGACAGGAACTGCGTGACGACGCCGCTGAAGTAGCGCGGCTCGCGGTTCGCGTCGCCGCGCCCCTCCTGGTCGAGGATGCTGAAGGAGACGTCGTGGCCGACGACGTCGGCGGGGTCGATCTCGAGCTCGGACGAGCGCAGCTCGAGGTCGTACGCGAACAGGGCCGAGAGGCGCTCCTCGCCGCGTAGCGACTCGAGCGCGAACTCGAGCTCGCCCACCTTCTCGATCGCCAGCGCGCGCCGCTCCTGGTCGTAGACCTTGGACTCCTGCGGCACCGGCGGCAGGCCGCCGATCAGGGCCGCCTGCAGCGTGCGCGCCGCCTGGCCGCGGCCCGCGCCCTCGTTCGGGTCGGGCGCGGGCGCCACGTAGTCCGCCACGCCGCGCTCGACCGTGGTCGAGGTCGAGGTGGCCTCCTCCTCGCCGAACTCGGCGTAGGTGGAGTAGTGCGGACGGTTGTTCTCGTCGAACTCGGCGGCGAAGACGATCGCGCGCTTCCAGGTGAACTCGATCGTGTCGTCCGGCTTGTCGGTCAGCCCCGCCTGCTTCGGCACCACGCCGATGAAGACCATGCTCAGGAACGGGTAGTCGTCGTCCATCCGACAGCAGTCGATCTGGACGTCGTGCATCACCGACGTCTGGGCCCACTTCATGATCTCCATGGAGGCCCGGTCGGTCGGCTTGGTGATCGAGAGCGTGTGCGGATCCCGCTCCTTCTCCTGCTCCTGGTCCTGCTGCGGTTGCCGGTTGCCCGCGGTCGCCTGCGCGCGGCCGTTCGCGCCGCGCCCGGCGCCGGCCTGGGCCTGGCGCGCCTCGCGGCGACCGCGCCGCGCCACGACCGAGCCGCTGCTGCCGGCCCACTTGTCCTTGCGCGACTCCTCGGCCATCTCGACGTCGAACGACGAGATGCGGATCCAGTCCTTGTGGTAGCGCGCCGTCGAGTCGCCCTTGATCTCGCCGGGGTCGACCCACCAGTCCTCTTCCTTCCCGATGCTCATGAACGCGGGCATGGTGGGCTCCTGGTGCGCGTGGCCGCGTCAGCCGTCCTGGCCGCCGGAACTGCTCGGCACGACGTACTCCATCTCGTTCTGGCCGCCGATGTCCACCGCTCCCTCGGCGGTGATCGGCCGGCGCAGGATGCGGACCTTCTCGTAGATGTACTTGGTCGTCTCCGTGACGTCGCCGCTCGAGTCGTCGAACGAGAGGCTGCACGAGAAGATCTGCACGCCGGTCAGCTCGTAGCGCAGGTAGTACCGGCCGCTGGCCAGGCAGTAGTCCACCAGGACGACCTCCTTGCGCAGGCCGTTCCCCTGCTCGTCCTTCGTCGCCAGCCAGGCCAGCAGGTCGGCCGTCGAGTAGTCCGCGGAGCGCTTGATCGTGATCGGCTCGACGGTGAGCATCGTCCCGACGTGCTCCACCTCGCTCCCGTCGACGGCGGCCGCGCTGCTCGCGTCCTTGGTCAGCGTGAACGAGCACGAGTCGATCGGGATCCAGGACGTGTGGTCGTTCTCCTCGCCCGGCTCGGGATCGTAGCCCCTCAGCGACGAGGAGCCGATGATCTCCGGGACGTTCATCAAGACGGTGATTTCTGCCATGGCGACACCGGCTTCCGCGGGACGGACGGGCCGTTCCGCGTTCGGTCAATGGAGCCGAGCCGCGCCGGGGCGGGCGCCCGGCGCGGCTGCGGGCGTCTGGCTCAGGTCACTTCGCCGAGCGCGATGTTGTACTCGAGCTTCGTCGCCGCGTCGTACTCCACCCCGTTCGGTTGCTTGGTGCGGTACTCGTACTTCACGTACGTGAAGTCGAGGCTCAGCGTCTCGGTCGCCGTGCCCTCGGAATCCGCGTCGATGTCGAGCTTCGTGAGCAGCGTGTTCTTCAGCGTGAGCTGCAGGTACCAGTCCTGCTCGTCCGTGAAGTGCACGATGACGTCGCGGCCGTCGCCCTTCAGGTTCCACTTCATGAGGCCCGGGCTGGCCTTGTCCATGGACTTCTTGAGCTGGACGTCCTCGAAGTCCACGTTGGCGCGCGTCCGGTCCGTCACCTTGCCCATCGTCGTCTGGGTCTCGGGACGGGTGGTCGGGATGGTGCAGCTCTCGCACACGATCCAGTTGATGTGCTTCTTGTGCTGCGCATCGCCTTCGATGCCGGAGATCTGGACGAAAACTCCCATGGTGGGTCCCTCCTCGGGGGCTCGTTCGCTGGGGTGGTTCTTGAGTGCGTGCCCGCGAGGCCCGCCGGCCCGCCCGCGGCGGCCGGCAGCCCGAGGCTACGCGTCGAGAGCGTAAGCGAAGCCCCCGTCGGCCGCAATCGACACCGTCACGCGGCGCACGGCCTGGCCGTCGGCCATCTTGGCCAGGAACTCGGCCGCCATCTCGGGCAGGACCGTGCCGTTCAGGATGTGGTCGATGTTCCGCGCGCCCGACTCGACCTCGGTGCAGCGCTGCGCGATGGCGTCGATGACGGTCGGGTCGTAAGTCATCTCGGCCGTGTAGTTCTCGCGCACGCGCCGCACGATCTTGTCGAGCTTGAGCCGGCAGATGCCCTTGATGACCTCGTCGGAGAGCGGGAAGTACGGCAGCACGGTCAGGCGCCCGAGGAAGGCCGGCTTGAAGGTGCGCAGGAGCTCGGGGCGCAGCGCCTCCGCCATGCCGGACGCGTCGGGGATCGTCTCGGGGTCGGCGATCAGCGACATGATCGTCTCCGTCCCCGCGTTGGTCGTCATCAGGATGATCGTGTTGCGGAAGTCGATGTCGCGGCCCTCGCCGTCGCGCAGCGAGCCCTTGTCGAACACCTGGTAGAAGATGTCCTGCACGCCCGGGTGCGCCTTCTCCAGCTCGTCGAGCAGGACGACGCTGTAGGGCTTGCGCCGCACGGCCTCGGTCAGGATGCCGCCCTCGCCGTAGCCGACGTAGCCCGGCGGCGAGCCCATGAGGAGCGACACCTTGTGCTCCTCCTTGAACTCGGACATGTTGATGACGGTCATGTTCTGCTCGCCGCCGTAGAGCAGCTCGGCCAGCGTCGCGGCGGTCTCGGTCTTGCCGACGCCGCTCGTGCCGACCAGCAGGAACACGCCGATCGGGCGGCGCGGATCGGTCAGGTTGGCGCGGCTCGTGCGCACGCTCTGCGCCAGCGCGTCGAGCGCGTGGTCCTGCCCGACGACGCGCTCCTTCATGCGCTCGCCGAGCGTCAGGATCGTGCGGATCTCGTCCGAGACCATGCGCCCTACCGGGATGCCGGTCCAGTTCGAGATCACCTCGGCGATGGCCTGCGCGTCCACCCACGGGTGCACCAGCGGCGACTCGCCCTGCAGCCCGCGCAGCTCGGCCAGGCGCGCGCGCAGCGCCGTGCGCGGCCCCTCCAGCGCGGCCTCGTCCTGGCCGTCCTGCTCGAGGCGATCGCGCAGCTCGCCGATCTCGCGCACCAGCGCGCGCTCGCGCTCCCAGCGCTGCTGCAGCGTCGCCAGGCGCTCCTCGGCCGAGCGCCGCTCGCCCTCCAGCGCCTCGCGCTCGCCCTCGTCCTTCGCGCCCGTCGCGCGCTCGCGCGCCAGCATGCGCAGGGCCGTGTCCACGCGCACGATGTCGCGCTGGCAGTCCTCGATCGCGGCCGGCGTGGCCGACTGGCTGAGCGCGACGCGCGCGCAGGCCGTGTCGAGCACGCTGACGGACTTGTCGGGCAGCTGGCGCCCCGACAGGTAGCGGCTGGAGAGGCGCACCGAGTCGCGCACGGCGTCGTCGGTCACGCGCACCTTGTGGTGCTTCTCCATCATGCCCACCAGGCCGCGCATGATCTGCGTGGCGACCGGCTCGGAGGGCTCCTCGACCTTCACGACCTGGAAGCGGCGGGTGAGCGCCGCGTCGCGCTCGAAGAACTTCTTGTACTCGGCCCAGGTCGTGGCGGCGACGGTGCGCAGCTCGCCGCGCGCCAGCGCCGGCTTGAGCAGGTTGGCCGCGTCGCCCTGCCCCGCCGAGCCGCCCGCGCCGATCAGCGTGTGCGCCTCGTCGATGAACAGGATCACCGGCTGGGCCGAGTTCTTGACCTCGGCGATGACGCCCTTGAGCCGGTTCTCGAACTCGCCCTTGACGCCCGCGCCGGCCTGCAGGAGCGCCAGGTCGAGCGAGCGGATCGTCACGTTCTTCAGCGGCTCGGGCACGTCGCCCGCGGCGATGCGCAGCGCGAAGCCCTCGACGACGGCCGTCTTGCCCACGCCGGCCTCGCCGGTGAGGATCGGGTTGTTCTGGCGCCGCCGCGTCAGGATGTCGATCACCTGGCGGATCTCGGCGTCGCGCCCCAGCACGGGGTCGATCTTCCCCTCGCGCGCCTGCGCGGTCAGGTCGACGGTGAACTGGTCGAGCGGCCCGCCCGAGCGCGGCCGCGCCGCGCCGCCGTCGCCTGCGCCCGCCGCGCCCTTGGTCGCCGCCGCGGCGCCCTCGACCGACGAGGCGGTGATCTTCGCGAGCTCGTTGCGCAGCGCGTCGAGCGGGATCTTCTCGAAGAGGCGGCTCGACTCGATCGCCTGGCGCGCCAGCACGTCCTTCGAGAGCAGCGCCACGAGCACGTGCCCGCTGCGCGCCTGCGGCGCGTCGTAGTCCAGGGACGCGATCAGCCACGCCTCGCGCGCCAGGTCCACCAGCGAGGGCGAGAGCGCCGGCGGCCGCGCATTGCCGGTCTTCAGCCGGTCGAGCGCGCGCGTCAGGTCGGCCATCAGCGCACCCGCGTCGACGTCGTAGTGGCGCAGCACGACGCGCAGGTCGGAGCCCTCGACGTCGAGCAGCTTCGCGAGCCAGTGCTCGATCTCGACGTTGTAGTGCGTGCGCGAGAGGCAGAACCCCGCCGCCCCCTCCATGGCGCTGCGGCAGGTCTCGTCCAGCTTTCCGATCAGGGAACGGAGGTTCATCGGGTGGTGGCGGGCTGGGTCTCGGTCCGGTGTCCGGCGCGCGCCCCCGGGCTGGGTCCGGCGGCTCCGGGCGCGGGTGAGACTACCCGCAGGTCGGGCCCGGCGGGATCACCCCATCCGAGCCACGCGTCGCGTCCGAGCTGCTGGTCGCCGCCCAGGCGCAGCGCGGCCGGCGCGTCGGGCGCCAGCTGCCATACGAGTTCGCATTCGATGAGCGGGCCCAGGTAGGCGCGCAGCATGCGCCACAGGAACGCCACGGGCTCGCCGCCCGGCCACAGCCGGCGGAAGCGCGCGCGGTCGAGCGGGCCGACGATCACGCGCACGCACGAGTCCACCGACCACACGCGCGCGCCGAGCGCGGTCACGTCGCCGAGCTGCGCGGTGAGCCCCGCGCCCGGGCCGCTCCCCAGGCGGCTCTGCGCGTCGCGGTCGAGCTCGATCCAGCGCCCGACGAAGCCCTCGACCGCGGCCGGCACGCCCAGGAGCTCGGCCACCAGCGTGCGCAGCCCGTGCGCCGAGCGCCGGCGGTTCGAGAAGAGCCCGGCGAAGTGCGCCTGCGCCAGCTCGGCGGCCAGGACGGCGCGCTCGCGCGGCCGCGGCAGCAGGCCGACGAGGGCCAGCACCGCGCCCAGCGCGGGGTCCACGTGGCCGCGCTCGTGCTCGGCCGCGTCGAGGCCCGCCTCGAGCCGGTACTTGCGGGCCGCGCGGTAGAAGAAGGCCACCGTGCGCCCCTCGAGCGCCGCCAGGAAGTCGCGCAGCGAGGCGTCCTTCGCGTGCTCGCGCCGCAGCGCCATCTCGGTGTAGTGCGTGGGCAGCGTGCCGGACGTGCCCGCCAGCCCGACGAACGAGACGCGCACCTCGTAGAGCGCCTCGTCGCCCTCGCCGCGCTCCTCGATGGCGGCGATCGGCCGCGCCGGGAAGGCCAGGGTCAGCGCGGCGCGGAAGGCGAGGCCGACCTCGGCCGGCGAGTGGTCGTGGCCGACCTGGCGCGGCGTGCGGCGCCGGCGCCGGCGCGCGACGTGCGCCTCGAGCACCGCCACGGCGCGGGCGAAGTCGAAGGTCGCCGGCTCGCGCAGCAGGAGCTCGATCAGAGCAGGATGCGGCTGCCGCTTCGCGGTGCCCATCGGCGCAGGTCTCCGTCGCGCAGGGGGGTCGTGACCACGGTCTCGACGAACGAGTTGATCGTGCAGTAGCCGGCCAGGAAGCGCTCGAGCACCGAGGCCAGCAGGAACACGCCGGTCGTGCGCAGGCGCTCCTCGTCCAGCACCAGCCGCACCTGCAGGCCGCGGCAGAAGCCGGGCTGGCCGCCGACCACGATGCGGCGCACGACCGGGCGGCTCTCGACCGCCAGCAGCGCCTCGCCGACGCGCCGCGTCTCGGGCGCGGCCAGCGGGTCGAACAGGCGCAGGCACTCGCGCAGGAAGCCCAGCGCGTCCGTGCCCTCGACGATCGAGGCGTGGTGCAGCGCCAGCAGCGACACGAGCCGCCAGGTCGCGCCGCGCCCGCGCGGCGCCCGCACCGTCTGCGTCGGCGCGGTCAGGCACTGGATGCGCGTGATCGCGCCGCCGCCCTTGGCGAAGGTCAGGCGCGGGTGCCCGCCGCCGAACGGCAGGCGCGCGGGCTGGTTGCGGTTGAGGCACGTGACCTCCGCCTCGAGCACCCAGTCGTCGGGCGCGCTGGGCGCGAAGGCGTCGTCGACGAGCGCCAGATGGATCTCCGTGCCGCGGTCCACGTCCTCCTCGCCGCGCGGCGTGGGGCGGCGGGTCGCGTGCCAGTAGCGCTGCGGCCCGCTCGTGTCGAGGTCGTGGCGCACGCCGTAGAAGGGCGCGTACTCGACCGTGCCCTGCGCGCGCGACGAGGCGCGCACGGCGTCCACCGAGTGGATCTCCGTCTCGAGCTCGTGGCGCGCGTCGGCCACCAGGTGGTACTCGCTCTGGCGGCCGGTCAGGCGGATCGGCTCGGCGCGGCGCTCGAACAGGTTCACGACCGGCGTGCAGCCCAGGCGCAGCGTCGAGGCGTCCACGACCAGCTCCAGGTCGGTGATCGAGCGCCGCAGGAAGACGAACAGGTGCAGGCGGTCGGTCAGGCGCCTCGTGTCCAGGCCCACGACGTCGAAGAACAGGAACTTGTGCGGGAAGGCGAAGAACTCGGTCAGCAGGCGCTCCTCGGGGTGCGAGCGCGCGCCGTCGGGCAGCACGCTCTCGCCGTCGGCGAAGCCCACCGGGCGCAGCGCGTCGGGCCCGAGCACCTGCGGCCGCCGGTCGCCCGGCGTGGCCGCGACCGCCACCTCGATCGCGTCGTTCAGCACCAGCTCGTACAGGGAGGCCATGTGGCGGAACTCCCCGTTCAGGAAGAAGCGCAGGCGCTCGGGCGCCAGCGCGCCGACGCTGCCCGAGTCGGCCGCGGGCCGCAGCTCGACGTGCAGGAGGCCCGCGCTGCTGCGCGAGCGCGGCGTGACGGGCGAGGTGAAGGGCGGCCCCATCAGGCGCGCCGACTCGACCGCGAGCGGCAGCGCCTCCACGTCGTAGGCGGTGCGGTAGCGGCACGGCTCGCCGTAGGCGCTGTCGGTCACGAGGCCCGTGCCACGCTCGACGCGCGCCGGCGCGGTCAGGTCGGGCGCGCACTCGAACTGCACCACGGCCATCGACGGCACGGGCGCGAGCTGGTTCGGCGCGAGCAGGCCCAGCAGCGCGTCGGTCAGCTCCGGGAACTCGTCGTCGAGCTTGCGCCGCACGCGCGCGTTCAGGAACGCGACCGACTCGACCAGGCGCGAGACGTGCGGGTCCTCGATCTGGTCGGCGCCCAGCCGCAGGCGGCCCGCGATCTTGGGGTGCAGGCGCGAGAACTCCGCCCCCGCGCGGCGCAGGTAGGAGAGCTCCTGGTCGTAGAAGCGCAGCAGGTCCTCGTCCATGGCTCAGATCTGGATCCGGAACGAGCGCGTCAGGACGTCCACGTGCGAATCGTACAGGACGGACTCGGGCATCGGCTCGGTGCGCAGCACGGCCTCGATGCGGAAGTGCAGCGAGCGCTCGGCGTTGCGCCGCTCGTCCACGGGCACGACGCGCACCGACGAGAAGCGCGGCTCGTGCGTGCGGATCAGCTCCTCGATGCCCTTCAGGTAGCGCCGCCGGCGCTCGAGCGAGCTCATGTTGGCGCCGCTGAAGTCCGGGATGCCGAACTGGAAGGAGGAGCGCTCGAGCTCGTCGAGCCCGTCGGGCAGCGAGAACGGGCGCCGGCGCGTGTTGAGCAGGTCCTCGAGGTCGCGCCGCACGGCGTCCTTGAGCGCCTCCCCCATCTGCTTGAGCGTCATCGCCTGCTCGCCGCTCCGCTCGGGGTCCTGGTCGATCAGCCGGTCGAGCACCGACGGCAGTCCGGGTCGCTGGTCCTTGCGCTCGGCCACCGCCTCAGGCTCCCGCGGGCTCGAAGTCCAGGCGCCCGAGCTCGAGCAGCGTGCGCGCCTCCTCCCCGACCAGGAACGTGCGCAGGCCGACGCCGCGCACCAGGTCGGCGCCGGCGTCGATCCAGTCCGTGCGGCGCGCCAGCCGCGCCCGGTCGTCGAGGCCCTCCTCGCAGGCGTAGACGGCCGGCAGGAACACCTTCCCGTCGGGCCCGTCGCGCACCTCCATCAGCGCCGGGCGCCACAGGAGGTCGAGCGGCTGCGCGGGCGCGTCGCACGCGATCGAGACGACGCGCTCGACCGGGATCCAGAGCAGGCGACCCGTGCTGGTCAGGACCTCCAGCGTGCCGCCCAGGAGGTCGTCCAGGTCGCGGAAGTCGTCGAAGGCCGCGCCGTCGGCGCGGCCGGCGACGGGCGGGCGCGCCTCCTCCGCGCGCTGCGCCAGTCGCGCCGCCTCCGCCGCGTCGCCCGCGCGCAGGGCGACGCTCGCCTCGAGGCGCACGCGCACGTGCTCGGGCGGGTCGCCCAGGAAGTCGGGCACGCGGCCGTCCTTGTGCACCTCCTGGCGCGTCTTCTCGGCGCGGATGAGCTGGCGGTAGAGCGCCACGGTCGGGCCGCTCTGCGGCTCGAGCTTCTCGATCGTCTCGAACTGCGCGTCGGCGCGCTCGAGGTTGCCCGCCAGGCACAGGAGCTCGCCCAGGAAGGAGCGCTCGCGCACGTCCGAGGGCTTCGAGCGCACGGCCTCGTTCTGGCGGGCCACGGCCTCGGTCAGCTTGCCTTCGCGGTACAGGTCCTTGGCGTCCATGGCCGTCGCTCCTCTTGTCAGCGGTCGGTGACGATCTCGGTGACCAGACGCATCGAAGACGACATCTGGTCGAGCTGGAAGTGGGGTCGGAGGTGGAACACGGAGGTGTAGCAGCCGGGGCGCCCCGGCACCTCGCGCACGGAGACGCTGGCCTCGCGCAGCGGGCAGCGCGCCTGCATCTCGTCGCTGGCGCTGTCGGAGGCGAGCGTGATCGAGAGCAGCCAGTCGGACAGGCGGCGCTCGAGCTGGTTGACGCTGACCAGCGAGCCGGTCAGGTCGCGGCAGATGACCTTGACGTAGTGCGCGATGCGCGAGGCGCACAGCACGTACTGCAGGAGCGCTCCCATGCGCGCGTTCACCGTCGCGTCGTTCGACGAGAAGGTCGGCGGCGCGTGCAGCGACACGGTCGTGTAGAAGACGGCGGCGCTCTCGCCGTGCAGCGAGCTGAGCGGCATCAGCCCCAGGTCGCCCAGCATGCGCTCGCGCGGGTCGGTGATCAGCACCTCGGTGGCGATGCGCACCGCGACGCCCGGCGCGTCCGTGCCGTGGTCGGCGGCCGGCAGGTCGCGCACGAGGCCGCCCGTCTCCTGGTCGAGCTTGCTGCCGCGGATGTCCGCCAGCCAGCCGTGGTTGGCGAAGGCGCGCACGACGACGCGGCCGAGCGCGAAGGCCGCATTGCCCCACAGGTAGTCCTCGTGCGCGACGCAGCGCTCGACGAACGGGAAGCCGTCGCGGCGGTCGGGGTCGTGGCCGTAGGGCAGCCGCGCCAGCACGCGCGGCAGAGTCAGCGCCACGAAGCGCGTGTCCTCCAGCTCGCGCAGTGCGCGCCAGGCGGTGTACTCGACGCCGCGGAAGGTGCGCGGCAGGTCGAGCGGCAGCTCGAGCTCGCGGAAGGAGTCCAGGCCCAGCAGCGAGGGGTGCACGCCCGCCACGAACGGCGCGAAGGCCGCGGCGGCGACCGTCGCCACGCTGCGCAGCGCGCGCACGTCGTCCACGCGCTGGTCGGGGCGCGGGCGGTGCGAGACGTAGTAGTCGCCGAGCAGGACGCCGAAGGGCTCGCCGCCCGGCGCGCCGAACTCGGCGCTGTAGACCTTCTTGAAGAGCTGGCTCTGGTCGAACTCGATCGCGCGCTCGGCGTCGCGCGCCAGCTCGCTCCACGAGACGTCCAGCACCCGCACCTTCACCATCGCGTCGTGCGGCACGCCCTCGACCAGCCAGCGCAGGCTGCGCCACGAGGCCTCCAGCCGCTGGAGCTGCGGGTGGTGCAGGATCGCCGCGAGCTGGCGCTCGAGCAGCGCGTCGATGGCGGCGATGTCGCGCGCCAGGCGCGTGGCGATCGCCGCGGAGTCCGGCGGCGGCCCCGCGCGCGGCCCGAGCCAGATCGCGAGCGCCAGCGACGGTCGCGGCTCCGCGAGGAACGCGTCGAGGCGGGCGCGCCGCCCCTCGTCGCGGTGCGCCGTAGCGACGACGAGCTCGTCCAGCCAGGCTTCTTCCATGGCGAGCTCCCCGGCCGCGGGCGCGCGCGGCCGGGGACGAGCCGGCCTACTTGTTGATCTGCGGGATCTTGGCCACGAGGCGCAGCGAGGCCGTCAGCTCCTCCATCTGGAGCCAGGGGCGCAGGTGCGCGACGGCGTGGTACGCCCCGGGGCTGCCGGGGATCTCCTTGACCTCGATCTGCGACTCGCGCAGCGGGTACTTGGCGCGCATCGCCGGGCTCGACTCCGGATCCGAGTTCACGTAGTTCTTGATCCAGCGGTCGAGCCACAGCGCGCAGTCGCGCGCCTCCATGAACGAGCCGATCTTGTCGCGGCCCATCACCTTCAGGTAGTGCGCGAAGCGCGACGTGGCCATCAGGGCCGGCAGGCGCGCCGAGATCGCCGCGTTGGCCGTGGCGTCGGGGTCGTCGTACTTCTTGGGCTTCTGCGCCGTCTGGCCGCCGAAGAACACCGCGAAGTCGGTGTTCTTGTAGTGGCACAGCGGCAGGAAGCCGAGCTTCGAGAGCTCCGCCTCGCGCCGGTCGGTGATGCCGACCTCGGTCGGGCA
Organism: uncultured bacterium; assembly: GCA_902826945.1. Next base: position 19,107 of record CADEGS010000001.1, read on the forward strand.
CTTGATGTCCAGGTCGCCGTCGTCGCTCTTGAACAGGTGCGTCGGCAGGTTGTCCACCCGGCCGCCGCCCTCCGCGCCGCGGATCGCGACGCAGAAGCTCGTCTCGGCGAACGCGCGCGTGAGGACGGTGCCCTTCACGTAGGCCGCGTTCATCCAGCAGTAGTGCGAGTGGTCCGTCGGCTTGGCCACGCCGCGCTCGTCGACGGCCACCTCCTCGTACTGGAACTCCTCGACCGGGTTCGTGGACGCGCCGTAGGGCAGGCGCGCCAGCGTGCGCGGCATGACCATCGTCACGAAGCGCGAGTCCTCCGTGTCGCGGAACGACTTCCACTTGATGAACTCGCGCGACTCGAAGATCTTCTCCAGGTCGCGCGGGCTGGAGAGCTCCTGCCAGCTCTCGAAGCCGAACAGCTCGGGCCCGGGCGACGTGATGAACGGGCAGAAGCTCGCCGCCGCCACGTTCGACATCTTCTCGAGCAGGTCGATGTCGTTCGGGTGGTTCGTGATCTCGTAGTCGCCGATCAGGGCGCCGTACGGCTCGCCGCCGGGCGTGCCGAACTCGTTCTCGTAGAGCTTCTTGAACGTCTGGCTCTGGTCGAACTCGACCGCCCGGTCGAGGTCCTTGAACAGTTCGCTCTTGCTGACGTTCATCATCTTCAGCTTGAGCGAGGCGCTGGTCTCGGACTGCATCACCAGGTGGTGCAGCCCGCGCCACGAGCCCTCGAGCTTGAGGAACTGCGGCGCGTGCATGATCGCCGCGAGCTGCTTCGACAGGCGCTGGTCGATGCCCTTGATGGCCTCCGTCAGCGTCTTGGTCAGGTTGCGGTCGAACGTGACCGTGCCGCGCAAGGCCTCCTCGGTCAGCGTGCGGATCAGCTCCTCGGCGCGCGACCGCTCGGTCTGCTTGGTCGCCTTGATCGCCTGCTCGAGCAGGCTCGGACCGGCGGCGGCCTCGGTCTCCGTCGTCTGTGCGGACTTGGCGCTCTCTTCTGCTTGGCTCATGGGTCCCCCTCAGGCCTCACGGGTTCTGGGTGTCGGGCTGGGTCGCGCCGCCGGCCGGCGCGTCGGGAGCGGGCGCGCCGCCTCCCTGGCCGCCTTGCAGGTCGATCCCGAGCTCGCGCGACAGCCGGGCCATCGCGTCGGGGTTCTTCAGGGCGTCCTCGAGCAGGCTCTCGAGCTTCTGCGAGCGGTCGGTCTTCGCGAGCAGGTCGTTGAGCCGGTTGCGCGTCTCGAGCAGGTTCCGCAGCGCGTCGACCTGCTGCACGATCTGGCCCGGCGTGAAGTCGTCCATCGACTTGAACTTCAGGCTCACCGCCATCTCGCTCCCGTCGCCCGAGAGCGTGTTCTCGACGCGCATGTTGAGCTCGGGCGAGACGCTCGCCAGCACGTCGTTGAAGTTGTCGCGGTCGATCTGGACGAACTTCCGGTCGCGCAGGGGCTTGAGCGGCTGCGTGGGGTTGCCCGAGAAGTCCCCCATCACGCCGACCACGAAGGGCAGCTCGCGCTTCACCGCCGCGCCGCCCGTCTCGACCTCGTAGATCAGGTGCACGCGCGGCTTGCGCACGCGCTCGAGCTTCTTGTGGATGCTTGCCATGGTTCAGCCTTCGGTTCGGTTGGGCCGGTTCTTCGTGCGGGACGGCGCGCGGGTCAGGACGAGGACGATTCGGAGCCGGCGCCGGGCGAGACCCCGGTGCGCGTCTGGTAGGCCTGCAGCGCCGAGGGATCCGGGATCAGCTCGCTCATCAGGAGGTGCAGCGGCATCTGCGACCAGCGGATCCCCTGGTCGATGACGTACGAGATCGGCGAGTGCGGCTCGCTCTTGCGGAACCAGTCGCGCACGCGGCGCAGCGCCTCGAGCGCGTCCTGGCGGGTGGCGATCGTGCCTGGCGGCGCGGCGGCCGGCGCCGGCGCGCCGGCGGCGCGCGCCGGCGCCTCCGCGGCGGCCGCGGCGCCCGCCTCGGGCCGCGTCAGGTCCTTCGTCAGGTAGCCCAGGCAGTCGAGCACGTCCTGCAGCGCCTGGCGGATGGACGAGGTCGGCGGAGCGGCGGACCCGCAGCGCCCGTCGAGGTCGCGCGAGAGCGCCTCGAACTCGCGCAGGCAGCGCTCGACCTCGTCCTTGCGGTCGAACAGCTCGGCGGGATCCGTGGCGCCCACGGCCGCCTGGAAGCGATCGAGCGTCGCCCCGCCCGCGTCGATGCGCCGCTGGCGCACCTCCGGGTCGGCGATGGCGGAGATCTCGCGCGCCGTGCGGTAGTGCCAGGCCGACAGCGCGCCCTTCTCGTCCACGAGCAGCGGCACCATCCCGATCGGCACGATCAGCGTGCCCTCGGCCTCCTCGCCGTTCAGGCCCGCCAGCGACGCGACGCGCGTGGACATGCCCTCCTCGTCCGGCCGCGGGTGCAGGCCGTCCCAGAAGCGCTCGACCAGGCCGCGCACGACCTCGAAGCCCTGGCGCAGGCCGGGGAAGCCTTCCTCGCGCACCAGCCCCTCGATCCACCACGTCGCGACCTCGAGGTCCTTCGAGTGCTCGGCCAGGATCGCCGGGGCCAGCTCGAGCACGGCGCCCCAGTCGGCGCCCGGCGCGCGCTCGGGGTCGTCGGAGGTCTGCGCGGCGCGCTCGACCGAGCGCGCCTGGTTGCGCGCGTCCTTGATGCGGTAGTAGACGGACGTCGGCGAGGGGTCGTCGCGCAGGTTGTCGCCTGCGGGGGCGTCCTCGCGGATGGGTCGCAGCAACGATTCCGCGTCGAACATGGTCGTGTGCGCTTCCGGGGAGCCCGTCCGTCCCCCGGACCCCGGGGCACGAGCGCCCGCTCCGCGGGCGGTGGCTGCCCAGCGTAGCGCGGCGGGGAGGCCCGCGAAAGCGCCTGGAGACTAGCCGCGCCCGCGCCAGGAGGCCAGGGCGTCCCGCAGCGCGTCGCGCAGCCAGACGGAGCCCTCGGGCGGGGCGGCCCCGCTCCCGCGAGCGTCGTCGTCGGCGCGCGAGAAGTCGCCCGGTCCGAGCGCGCCCTCCCCCGCCGCGCGCGTCAACCACGCGACCCGCGCGTCGTCCAGCGGCTCGCGCGCGACGACCAGCGTCCCCGTGCCCGCGCCGGCGACCAGCGGGCGCGGCGGGAAGAAGAGCGTCGGCACGCCGTCGGGCGCGAGCGCGCCCACGCCGCGCAGGACGACGACCCAGCCGATCACCTGGTCGCGCGCCGGCAGGTCGCGCACGAGCGGCAGCCGCCAGGGCCCGGCGTGGCGCGCGCGCGCCAGCTCGTCGAGCCGCGCGAAGAGCTCGTGCAGCCCGTCGAGGCGCGCGTCGCCGAAGAGCGCGTCGAGCCAGGCGTCGAGGTCGGCCGGCGCGCCGCCGATGCGCTCGTAGGCCCCGACCTCGAGCTCGCGGCCGCGCTCCGCGCCCAGGAGCTCCTGGCCGTCGCTCGCGCCCAGGCAGCGCTCGCGCGTCTCGTCGAGCACGCGCCAGACGGCCTCCGCCTCGGACAGGTTGCCTGCGGCGAGGTCGGCCTGCAGCGCCTTCTCGCGCCGCTCGACGAAGACCGTGAAGGGAAAGCTGCGGTGCTCGCCGGCGTCGCTGCTGGGCCACAGGCAGCCCTGCAGCGGCTCGCGCGCGCCCTGGCCCAGGAAGCGCAGCGGCTCGGACAGCCGCAGCTCGTCGTCGTCCGAGCGCGCCGAGCCGAAGGTGCGGTCGAGCCACTCGCGCAGGTCGCGCGCGGCGCCCTCGCCGCAGCCCACGCGCAGGTAGTCCTTGGCGATCGGGAGCTTGCCGTAGAGCTGCACGGCCGGCGACTCCGAGCGCCCCAGGAAGGAGAACTTCATGCTGCGGGTCTCGCGGAGCGGGAGGACGCGCCGCCGGCGCGCGCGCGCGTCGTACGAAGCGACGTCACGGCCGCACCGGACGCAGGGGCAGCGGCGCGTCGAACTCGAGCAGGATCGGCGCCGGGCGCTTCGAGCGCTCGGGCGTCAGGTCCACCACGAACTCGGTCGGCTCGTCCTCGTCCACCGGCGTGCCGCACCAGGCGAGCAGGAGCGGCGCCAGGGAGCTGCGCACGGTGTAGTGGAAGCGGTTGGCGTCGTTCCTGGCCTCCGACTGCACCGGCAGCTTGGACCACAGCATGGTCATGGCCCGGTCGGGCCGCGACACGCCGAAGCCCCAGTTCAGGACCGCCAGGCGCGTGTCCATGCCCGGACCGATGACCTCCTTCTTCAGGTCCTCCGTCGAGTTGTCGCCGGGGTAGTAGAAGAAGTCGCGCTTGTCCTCGGCCCCGATCGTGTCGAGCGACCACAGCGAGCCCGACGTGCCGACCTGCGGGCGGATGCGGAAGCTGAAGGCCGCGTCGCGCAGGTTGCCCTTGCCGTCGGGGAACAGGAACTCCTGCAGCCCGGCGAGGAAGCGCTGGCAGGCGGCCCACTCGTCCTCCTCGACGTCCTTGGCGCGCGGGAAGACCAGGTCCTCGAGCGGCGGCTCGACGCCCGCCAGGCGGAACTCCTTCATCAGCTTGACCAGGTCGCCCTTCTTGGGGTCGAACAGGTTCGAGAGCGCGTCGACGACCTCGGCGTCGCTGCGCTCGATCGGGTCGTCGCTCTTCTGCCAGAAGAGCACGTCCATCAGCGTCTGGTAGCGGCTGCCCGCCATCAGCGCGTCGAGGCGCTCGAGGTACAGGCGCTGGATCTCGGCCAGCATGGCGCGCGCGAGCTGGCGCTTCGTCTCGCGCACCAGGCGGATGCCGGCGTTCTCCGGCGCGGGCGCCGCGGGGTCGGGCGCGACGTCGCGGTAGGTCTCGGCCAGGTACGGGCCGAAGCCCTCGCCGGACGCGCGGCCGAGCATCTGCTGCATCGTCGCGACGAGGCGCTTGTACTCGGGGTTGTTGGTGACCTCGAAGGCGGTCCTCGGCACGCGGCACTCGCCCAGGCGCGCCACGGCCGAGCGCGTCTGCGGCAAGGCCAGCCAGTTCGTCACGCGGCCGTCGGGCTTGAGCATCTCGACCATCGAGGTCAGCGAGTCGAGCCCGGCGCGCTGCGACGCGTCCATCTTCTCCTGGATCGAGTTGAGCCCGCGGAAGCCCTCGTCCACGGCGTCGCGGAAGGAGCCGCGCTCCATGCTCGGCTGCCACAGGCGCTCGACGTCGCGCACGATCAGGTCGAGGCGCGTGAAGAGCACCGAGTCGACCCGGTTGCCCCAGGCCTCGAGCAGCCCCTGCAGCTTGAGCGCGTCGGCGTTGGGCAGCCGCGTGCGCACGCTCTCCGCCAGCCGGTCGAGCTCGGCGACGCTGTCCTTGGTCTGCTCCAGCGCCTCGGGGTCGCGGCCGTCCCAGCGGTGCTCGAGCTGCCGCGCCAGCGAGAAGAAGGCGCCGCGCTCCGCGTCCTCGGCCAGGCTGCGCACGGGATAACGCCCGGGCGCGACCTGGTTCAGCGCGGCCGCCGAGGAGAGCGCCTCGAGCATCGACCAGGCCTCGGGCGAGAGGTCGCCGTCGGGCGTGACGTGCGGCGCCCAGTCGCGGTCGTCGGTCGCGCGCAGGCCGCCCATGTGCGTGGCCAGCAGGCTCTCGATGTGCTCCTGCCAGCGCTTGATCCCCTCCGCGCGGCGGTTCGCGATCTGCTTCTTCTGCACGAAGCGGCCCAGCTCCTGGTGCGTGGCGGTCAGCTCGCGCACCAGCGGCACGCACAGCTTGCCGTCCTCGCCGGGCGCGTCCTTGCCGAGCACGGCCTGGCGCGCCTGGCGCTCGCCCTGCACCTGCGAGCGCAGGATCTCGGCGAACTGCGTGCACTCGGCCAGGAAGGCCTCGAAGGTCGCCGAGCCGACGTCCTCGGAGTCGAGCAGCGTGCCGCACACGTGCCGCAGGCGGTCCGCCAGGCCGGCCATGCGGCCGTCGAGCGGCTCCAGCGGCAGCGCGTTCTGGCACAGCCCGAGCAGCCCCGCGGGATCGTCCAGCTCCTTCTGCGGGCTGTAGTCGCCGGGGACGGTGATCTCCCCGCTCAGGCCCCCGATGGCGCTCTCGCTCGCCGCGAAGACGGTGCGCCCCGCGTCGTCGGAGCCGAAGTGCAGGCCGAACGAGGACAGCGTGTAGGCGCCCTCGTGCCCCTCGAACTTCTTGGCCGTGAAGGGCAGCACGCGGTCCATCGGCGGCCACGCCTCCTGGATCGTCGCGTTCGGGCGCAGCCCCGACACGTAGCGGTTGAGCCGGTCGCGCGTGCCGAGCAGCTGCTTCGACTGCAGCAGCACCGCCGACATCTTGACCTGCTTCCCGCCGCCGCCGCTGGTGAGCTCGTTCTCCTCGATGCGCGCCATCGCCGCCATCGAGCCGGCGAAGCGGTTCGCGAGCTGGATCGCCATCCCGTCCTGCGCCACGCGCGTGGTGTCCACCAGCGCGCCGCGCGCGGTCTCGGCCCCCATCCAGGCCAGCATGTAGCCGAGCTCCTGGCCGGGCTGGGTGCGCGAGCCCGGCTCGAGACAGCCGTCGAGCTGCTGGGTGCAGCGCTGCGCCAGGCCCAGCAGCCGCTCCTGGTCGCGGTCGTCGCGCGGCAGGAGCAGCCCCTCGTCGGAGCCGTAGTCGTCGCGCAGCTCGAACGCCTCGGACAGGCTGAGCGAGTCGCCGCCGGCGTCGGTCGTGCGGCCGGAGCCGAAGTCCGGCAGGCAGCCCAGGACGTCCGCGCGCACGCTCGACGCCGAGAAGTCCACGTCGTCGAGCAGCGCCGTCAGCGCCTTGCACACGCGCACCAGCTGGGGGTGGTCGGCCAGGCCGCCCGGGGCGAGCCGCGCGTCCACCTCCGCCAGCGCCAGCTCCTTCACCTTGGGCACGACGCGCGCATCGAACAGCGCGCAGTAGAGCCCGCGGAAGTCCTCGCGCGGGTCGTAGAAGGCCTTCTCGTAGGCGTGCGGGTCGAGCGTGATCGCGTCGTTCACCTGCTGCAGGCGGAAGAGCAGGTCCTGGATCGACGCGCGCTGGTCGGCGCTGGCGAGCTTGACGCCGTCCAGCGCCGCGTCGTAGCGGCGCGTGCGCTCGTCGCCGCCGCCCTGCGCCAGGTAGACGATCGCGAACAGGAACGAGGCCAGCACGACCAGGCCCGAGAAGCCGTAGCCGAGGAGCGCCACGCGCCGCGTCTGCTGCACGCGCCCCTGCGTCGGCCGCACCAGCCCGCGCTCGCCGAACACGCGCGTGCGGATCAGGTCCTTGATGAAGTACGCGCGCGGCTTGCTGAAGAGCGCCTGCAGGTCGCGCGCGTCGGCCTCGCCCGCCTGGCCGAAGAGCTCCTTGCAGACCTTGGCGATCGGCACGCCGCTCTGCAGGCCGCTCGTCAGGTACACGCCGCGGAAGAACACGCGCTCGGTGACGTTCGAGGCGGTGAAGATGCGCTTGAGGTAGGTCTCGAGGTTCGTCTGCATGCCCTCCAGCTCGTGCGGGAAGGCGTACATGCGGTCGACCTCGGGCAGCGCCTCGGGCAGGCGCGCGCCGGCGCTCATGTGCGCGCGCAGCAGGCGCGCGCGCTGCACCATGCCCTCGAAGCCCTGCACGACCTCCTTCAGGTCGAAGGGGGCGTCGATCTTGTCCGCCGGGCGCGACCAGCCGAACATCTGGTGGCGGCGCTCGACGTCGAGGCGGTGCACGCTCTCGGCGAAGCCGAAGATCTGGTCGCCCTTGGTCAGCACCAGGTAGACGGGGAGCTGCGCCTGCAGCTTCGTCGTCAGCGTCAAGAGCGCGCTCTGGATCTTGTTCGCCTTGGCGACGCACTGCTCCTCGCTGTCCTGCAGCAGGCTGTCGCAGGGGATGACGAGGATCACGCCGTTGGCCGGGCACAGCGGGCGGAACTCGGCCAGCAGCGCCAGGAAGGCCTCGAACTCGAGCCGGTCGGCCGCGCCGCCCTCGTGCGTGAAGAGGCGCCCGGCCAGGTCGAGGATCACGGCCTCCTCGGTGAACCACCAGTCGCAGCCGCGCGTGCCGCCCACGCCCGACAGGCGGTTCTGCCCGAACGGGAAGTGCAGGTCGGAGTTGTGCAGGAGCACGCTCTTGCCCGACTGCGGCTCGCCCACGAGCAGGTAGAAGGGCAGCTCGTAGCGGTCGATGCCGCGCTTCTCGAGCTCCTCGGTCCAGCCCGCCCACTCGCGGCGGCGGTCCTCGATCCCCTCCTTGGCGGCGACGGCCTCGTCGAACTCGCTGCGCTTGCGCTTGCGCCACGCCTTCAGCCCGAAGTGGATGGCCAGCCACAGCACGGCGACCAGCAGGAGCGTCCACAGGAGCGGCTTCACGAGCGCGATGGCGGTGTCGCGCGCGACGAAGAAGAGCACGATCCACGTGAGCAGGACCAGGACCACGACCAGCGCGACGACGCGCTTGGTGGTCGTGTCGAGCAGCTTCTTGATCGCCTTCATCGCCGCTCAGCGGTCCTCGCCCCGCAGCGCGTCGACCAGCTCGTCGATGCGCTCGGTGACCTTGTCGTTCTTGTAGGAGCTGACCGCGTCGCCGGCGAGCAGCGCGAACAGCACCGCGCCCAGCGCGATCGAGGCCAGGCGCAGGATGCCGACCGCCGGCAGGCGCACCGTCGTCAGGCTCGAGTTGCGGCCGTAGGCCTCGGGCGCCAGGTGGCCCCCCATCGAGCCCGCCAGGCGCGACTTCTCGAACAGGCGCGTGCGGAAGCGCTCCAGCTCGCGCCGCTCGCCCAGGAGCTCGCCCTGGAAGCCGACGCACATGCACGTGAAGAGCACCTCGGCCAGGGGCGGCGCGTCGCCGCCGGAGTCGTCGAGCACCTCGCGCGCGATGCGGTAGAACTTCGAGCCGCCCTCGAACGACTTGAAGTAGTGCGACTCGAGGAGCTGCATCGACCACGCCGGGCGGTGCGGCCAGGCGGACTGCAGCACCACCTGGTCGGCGGTCACGACCAGCGCGTACCAGACGCGCTCGAACTGGCGCAGGAGGTCGGGGTCGGACTCGCACGAGGATCCGACGAACTCGATCCCGCCCTGCAGCGCCTCGTGCAGCCCCTTGACGTCCAGGTTGGACGTCTCCGCGTTGCGGCGGAAGGTGGTCAGGTACAGGAAGAAAGGCGCGCAGGCCTCGCCCAGGGTCGTTCTGTGCTCGGCCATGGAAGGCTCCGGCTCAGTCCGGGAACTCGACGTAGAAGTGGAACGAGACCTCGTCGGGGCTGCCGATCGCGCTCAGCACGACCGCGTTGCGCGACTTCAGCACCCGCAGCCAGGCGTCGCGCCCGGCGCCCTCGGTCTCGATCGTGAAGTAGTGCAGCGAGTCGCGCTTGGGGAACGACAGCGGCGGCACGCGCTCGTGGCGCATCTCGATGCCGGGCATGACGCCCTGCAGCACGCGCTCGATGTCGCTCTCCGGCAGGAGCTTGACGCCCGCGGCGACCATCTCGCGCATCGTGTCGGGATCCTCGGCCATCTCCACGCCCAGGTGGAAGACGCCGTGGCGGTCCACCCACGCGTCGGGCAGCTCGCAGCGGAAGAGCCCGTGGCGCTGGGGGTCGGGCTCGAAGCGCGTGGCGTCGTAGGGCGCCGCGACCTCGGCCACCAGGAGCTCGTCGAGCGTCTCGATCGCCGCGCGCAGGCACTCGTCCAGGCGCCCGTGGTCGTACTCCGGCAGCTCGGGCACGACGCGCTCCTGGCCGAAGACCGCCAGGTTGCCGATCGACTGCGCCAGCGTGCGCCACACGTCGAAGGGGTGCTGGTCGCCCTGCGCGCCGGCCTGCTCGAGCAGCGCGACGCACTGGTTGACGGCCTGCAGCTTGAACAGGCCCAGGATGTCGGCCCCGCGCTCGGCGCTGGAGAGCCGCTGGACGTCGGGCATGCGCGCCGCCAGGTCGCGCGACTGGGCGCGCGCCTTGCCGGCCAGGCGCGCGAGCTCGCCCATCAGCACGGCCGAGCCGGCCGCGCGCAGGAGCGGCGGCACGAACGTCGGCGAGAGCACCGAGCGCGTCCTCGGCTCGCCGGCGCGCACCAGCCGCGCCACGGGCACGCTGTCGAAGCCCGAGCGATCCTCCTCGCCGAAGAAGAGCCGCCCCTGCAGGTGGCGGAACTCCATCTCGCGGCGCGCTTCGCGCTCGTTCTCGTCCAGGATCTCCTCGCGCAGCACCTTGTAGCGGTGCAGGCGCGCGGCGTCGGCGCCGACCTGGGGCACGCCCGGCTGCGCGGCGGGCACGCCCAGCCACACGTCGAGCTCCGCCTCGGTGAAGTGCTCGGCGAACTCGCGCTGGTCCACGCTGGCGTTGGCGGGGAAGCAGGCCAGCGAGCCGTCGCGGAACAGCACCGTCGCGCGCCGCAGCGCGAACACGTCGCCCTCGAGCGCCTCCTCGTCCACCTCGAGCTCGAGCACGCCCCAGCTCCCGACCAGCCCCAGCGCTCCGGCCGCCTGCACGCGCGCCTGGACCTCGCGCGAGAAGGCCTGCAGGTGCTGCGGGAAGAGGAACATCCCCTCCCGCCACAGGACGCTGGGCTGGACGCGGCCCGTCATCCGTCCGCGAGCAGGGTGAGCGAGCCCCCGCTCACGTTGACGACCTGGTCCTCGCTCTCGTCGAGCGCGCCGTGGTCGACCGTGACCTGCTCGTAGCCGCCGCTGCCGAAGAAGCCCAGCACGACCAGCGCGTACTCGATCGCCTTGGAGCGGTCGAGCAGCTTGTGGTTGACGTTGACCTCGAGCAGGTCCTCGTCGATCTCGTGCTCGACGTACTCGCTCTTGCTCTGGCCCGCGTAGACCTGGCGCCAGCTCGTGCCGTCCGGCTGGTACTGCACGAAGCTCGTGTACTTGCGGATGCGGTCCTCCTGCAGCAGGTCCTTGTACTTGGAGGGGGTCGCCAGCGCGTCCGCCACGGCGTCCTTGGGCGCGACGATCACGTAGAGCGACTGGAGCTGGGCGGTGAGGTCGCCCGTGGGGCGCACCTCGACCGTCGTGCTCTTCGGCAGGAGGCCGCAGCCCGGGGCGACGAGGGCCGCCGTCAGGAGTGCCTTGGCCAGCGACCGGGCGACGCGGTCCATCATGGGCGTCCTTTCGAGGGTTGCGGCAGAGGCCTGGGGGAGCCCGCGCGGCGTGATCCGCACGACGCGGGGGAAGCCTAGCAACGCCCGTCGCACGCGTCCAGCGAGGCCGGAGCGCCGCGCGCGGGAGCCCGCCTCAGGCCCGCTCGCTCAGCAGGCGCTGGGCCTGCTCGCGCGCCAGCTTCTCCACGCCCTCGTCGATGGCGTCGGGCGAGAGCGCCGCCAGGTAGCTCTGCACGCGGCGCCACAGCTCGTTGCCCGCCATCATCGGCACGCGCGCGTAGGGCGGCAGCGGCTCGCGCGCCACCAGGCTCTTCTCCGTCAGGTCGTCCTTGATCTTCGCGGCGAAGAGCACGGCGGCCTTGCGGTGCGCGCCCAGGGCCGCCACCAGCCAGCGCCCGAGCGTCTCGAAGTACTCGACGAGCTGGCGGCGCGCCGTCTCGCGGCCCGGGTCCGACAGGCAGTCGCCGACGATGTCGCGGAAGCTGCCGCTCGTGTCGGGCAGCATCGTCTGCAGCTGGAAGAGCTGGATCAGGTCCCCCGCCACGCGCGTCACGACGCGCTCGACGTGGCGCAGGAGCCGCAGCGTCTCGACCAGCAGGAACTCCTCGACCGGGCCGCCGCTCGGGCGCTTCAGCCCCTCGACGTCCTCCTCGGCGATGCGGCGGAAGACCGCGCGCGCGTCGCAGCCCCCCGGTGCGGCCGGGGCGGCGGTGGCGGCGGTGGCGGCCGGCGCCTGGGCCGGCGCGCTCGGCGCGCGCCGCGCCTCCGCCGGGGCCGCGGACCGCGCGCCGCCGCCCTTGGCCAGCTCGGCCTCGAGCGCCGCGATGCGCATGCGCGCCTCCATCAGCTCCTTCACCTGGCGCACGTCGCGCCCGCCCGCGGGCGCGGCCTCGGCCGCCGCCTTCTCCTGCGCCGCGACGCGCCGGCGCAGCTCGGCGTTCTCGCTCTGCAGCTTGAAGAAGAGGTCGGAGGCGTTGCGCTCCGGCGTCGCGGCCGGCTGCTCGGCCAGGCGGCCCTCGAGCTCGGCCGCGCGCGCGCGCTCGGCCTGCGCCTCCTCGCGCGCCTCCTCCAGCTCGCGCCGCAGCGCCTCGTCGGCCTCGGCCGGCGCGGCGGCGCGCAGCTCCTCGAGCTCGGCGCGCAGCCGCCGCACGAGCTCGGCCTGCTCGCCCTGGTGGCGCACGAGCGCGCGCTGGGTCTCGAGCTCGGCCTCGGTCGTGGCCAGCGCCGCGCGCGCCTCGGCCAGCTCCGCCGACGGGTCGTCCGCGGCCTCGGCCGGCGCCTGCTCCTGCCCCTCGCGCGCGCGCTCGGCCAGGCGCGCGCGCAGCGACTCGACCTCGCGCTGCAGCGCGTCGTTCAGCTCCTGCACGCTCTCGACGCGCTGCATCGCGAGGCGCGCCTGCACGCTCCCGCCGTCGTCCTCCTCGCGCGACTCCATCTCGCGCTTGAGGCTGTCCACGCGCTCCCGCAGGCTGGCGTTCTCGCCCTTGAGGCGCGCGAGCTGCTCCTCGTACTTGCGCACGTCGCGCGGGGGCTCCGCGCGGCGCAGCTTGGCCAGCTCGGCCTGCGCGCGCTGCTCGCGCTCGCGCAGCTCGGCCAGCTCGGCCGCCGCGGCCGGGCTCGGCCCGGTGTCCGCCGCGGCCTCGTCCTCGACCGAGAGCGACAGCTCGCCGTGCCCGATCGAGATCGGCCCGCGCTCGAGCAGCACGGCGCCCTGGACGCGCTGGCCGCCGACGAAGGTGCCGTTGCTCGAGCCCAGGTCCACCACGACCGTGCCGCGCAGGATGCGCAGGTGCTGCTTGCTGACGAACGGCTGGTCGATCACCACGTCGCACGCCTGGCCGCGTCCGACGGTGACGGCGGAGCCCTCCACGACGAACGCGCGCTCCGGCGATCCCGGCTGCGTCACAACGAGCTTCAGCATGGCCATCCGCGCCTCGAGCCAGGGGGCCGACGGCCCGCCGCGCGACGCACGCGGGTCCGCCGAAGGGAGCCGGGGAGTCTACCAGCGTGGCCGGGGCGGCGTCGCGGCGGGAGCGGCGGGGCGAGCGAATGCATGGGCCGGCGCTGCGCATCTGCGCGGGCATCGCAGGGTGCGTCGCGGGCTTCGCGATCCGGAGCGAGAGCCGCGTGCTCGAGTCTCGATCGGTGTCGGGGGCGGAGGACGGAGAGACCAAGGGGCGCGCGCATCCGTCGCTGCGCGAGGTCGGAGAGACCAGGGGGCGCGTGCTTCCGTCGCTGCGCGACGATGGGGTCGCGCCTGCGGCGCGAGCGTGGCCTGCGGCGCCACGGCGCTGGCGCGCCGGCCGCGGCCAGAGGGCCGCGGGGCCGAGCGAGCGCAGCTCGCTCAGCCGCCCCGCACGCTGAAGTCGCGCAGCATCGCGACGCAGGAGTCGAGCTCGACCGCCAGGGCGACCGGCGGCCCCAGGCCGCGCGCGTCCGGGTCCTCGAGCGCGAGCTCGGCGCCGTCGCGCGCGGCGCCCGCGCCCCAGGCCACGCGCAGCGTGTGCCCGTCCCAGCGCACCTCGAAGGACGCGCCCTCGTAAGCGCGGCGCGTGGTCTCGTCGAGCGCGAGCGCGCCGAGCGGCTCCTCGACGTCCCAGCCGCCGTCGGCCGCGCGGCGCACGAGCGCGCCGGAGAAGCGCAGCGCGTCGCCCTCGGCGGCCTGCGACTGCTCGAGCACGACGCCGCGCTCGCTCGCCAGCGCGACCACGACGCGCAGCGCGCGCGCGACGCCCGGGACCGGCCGCACCATCTTCAGCGTGCCGACGCACGACCAGGGCGACTCGGGCAGCTCGTGCTCGGCCGACGCGTGCCCCTCGTAGAGCAGCCAGTCGATGCCGTTCGGGCTGTCCTCCGAGGGCGACCAGCCCGCGAGGTCGCCGGCCGTGGCGCGCCAGCGGCCGCGCTCGCTCTCGCCGGCCAAGAGGAGCCAGCTCTCGCCGGGGCGGATCGGGCTCAGGCGCACGTCGAACGCCGGAGGGTCGGGAGCGCTCGGCTCGGGATCGCGCCGCTCCTCCCCGGCGCCGGGAGCCGGCGGCTCGCCGTCCGCCGCAGGGCGTGCGACGCCGTCGCCGGACGTCCCCGCGCGCGGCTCCTCGGGCGTGCGAGCGGTGCCGGAGTCGCCGTCCTGGCCCGCGGAGGGACCCGGCTCGGGATCGTCCCGCACCGGCGGCACGGGCGGATCGGCGGGCGGGCGCCGGCCGTCGGCGGGGTCGCTCGGCGGCTGCTGCACGGGCTCGCGCGCTCCCGCGGGAGCGTCCGCGCCGCCGCCCGCGCGCGCGAGCTCGTCCTGCGCGGGCTCCTGCGAGCCGCGCCCGAGCGCGAGCCAGGCGACCAGCGCGACGCCCAGCGCCCCCGCGCCCCACACGAGCGCCTTCGGGCGCCGCCGCGCGCTCGCCCCGAACGGCCCCTCGAGGCGCCGCAAGAGCTCGTCGTAGGTCTGCGGGCGGTCCTCCGGCAGCGGCGCGAGCATCGCGCACACGAGCTCGGCCAGCCCGACCGGCACCTCGCGGCACAGCTCGCGCGGGTCGGGCGGCGACTTCTCGGCCTTGCGCGCGATCAGCTTCGTCAGCGTGCCCTGCGGGAAGGCGAGCTTGCCCGTCAGGCAGTGGAAGAGCACGCAGCCCAGGCCGTAGATGTCGGTGCGGTAGTCGACCTGGTCGGGGTCGTCGAACTGCTCCGGCGCCATCGTCGGCGGCGAGCCCATGACCGTGCCCTGCACGGTCAGCCCCGAGAGCGAGCCCGACGCCACCGCGGCGGCGCCGGTCGCGTCCTTGCTCGGGCGCGCGAGGCCCAGGTCGGCCAGCATCGGCTCGAACGCGAACCCGTCGTCGCTCGAGCGACCGCTCTTCAGCAGCACGTTGGCCGGCTTGACGTCGCGGTGGATGATGCCGGCGGCCTGGGCGTGCGCCAGCGCGCCCGCCAGCTCGCGGCAGACGCGCACCGCGGCGGCGCAGGAGAGCGCGCCCTTGTCCCCGATCCAGTCGCCGAGCGTCGGCCCGTCGATGTACTCCATCGCCAGGTAGCAGCGCCCGTCCGGCGCCAGGCCGGCCTGGTAGCAGCTCACGATGTTCGGGTGGCCGAGCGAGGCCAGGATCTTGGCCTCGCGCTGGAAGCGCAGCTTGAACTCCTCCGACTGGCTGCCGTGCGCGAGCACCTTCACCGCCACGCGCCGGTCGAGGTAGCCCTGCGTGCCGAGGTAGACGATGCCCATCCCGCCGCGGCCGAGCTCGCGCGTCAGCGAGAGCCCCGGGATGTGCGGCAGCTCCGGGTCGCCCGAGCGGTTGAGGACGTGCGTGTCGCCGCCGCGCGCGGCGGGCCCGCGCGTGGCCGCCTTTCCGGGCGCGGGCCTCTGGACGAAGGTCTGCTCGGCGAGCGCCGGCTCCTCCTCGGGCTGCGACGGCGGCGGCGTCGGCCCGCTGCCGCCGCGGCGCCAGGAGGGTCGGCCCGTGCCCTCGTCGGGGCCGCCGGGCGCTCGTCCGAGGTCCGTCATGTCCCCAGGCCCGCGACGGCCTTCAGCACGTCCGCGGTCGAGGGTCGGTCGTCGACCTCGGCGCCGACGTACGAGTAGCGGATCACGCCGCGCTCGTCGAGCACGAACGTCGAGGGGATGGCGAACTCGGAGCTGATGCCCATGCGGCGCACGAGCTCCATGTTGCGGTCGTAGAGCATGCCGACCGGCGGCTCGCCCATGTGCTTCGTCATCTGCTGGAAGCTCTCGCGGAACACGTCCAGCCGGTTGCGCTCGCCGGGGTACACGACGAACACCTCGCAACCCGCCTCGCGGAAGGCGTCGATGTTGTCGCACAGCGCCTCGGTCTGCGTGACGCAGTACACGCACACCTCGCGCGCCATGCCGCGCAGCACGACCACGACCACCTTCTTTTTGCCGCGGAAGTCGTCCAGGTCCACGACGCGCCCGTCGCCGCTGTTGAAGCGCGTCCAGGGCAGCTCCTTGCCGAGGAAGCGCGGCGAGAGCACCGGGTCGCCGCCCTCGCTCTCGCGCGTGCCGGCGTTGCGCCGGCGCCCGTAGCCGCTGCCGCGCGGCGCCTGCACGCTGGCGGCGCCGGTCGAGTAGCGCGCGACCAGGTAGTCGAGCGCCTCGGTCTCGCGCACGGTCCAGGGCTGCGGCCGCAGCGGCACGTCCGGGATCGACTCGGTGCGCGCCACGTCGTCGGCGCTCGGCGCGGGGATGTTGGGGTCGGGGGCGAGGTCGAGGACGTCGGTCACCGGCGCGCAGGCCTCGGCCGCCCAGGCGGCGATCGTCTGCGCGGGCGAGCGGCCCGCGGCGGAGCCGGGGGTGGACCAGGAGCCGGGGAACGCGGCGGCGAGGTCGATCTCCCCGCCCGGCACGTCGCTCGCCTGCCCCGCGCTCCACACCTTCCACGTGCCGAGCGCGTGGCCGCCGTCCACGCGGCCGAGCGCCACGAGCTCGCCCGAGCTGGCCCAGGCCACGCACAGCCCGTGCAGAACGCCGTCCGCGAAGTCGCACGTCATGCGCCGCCGCCCGTTCGGGTGGTAGGTCACCCATCGGCCGTTCGGCTTGCCCTTCACGAGGAAACCCTCGCGCTGCGGCACGTTGCCGTCCCAGGTCTCGTGGACGATCTGGGTGTCCGCCGGCAGCGGGTAGCGCCGCTCGGAGACGTCGCCCGCGCTCGAGTAGAACTCCCACGGGCCGACGCGCTCGCCCTCCAGGCGGAAGCCCTCGGCCAGGCGCGTGCCGTCCGGACGGTAGTAGGTCCAGCGCAGCGTGGGCTGGCCGCGCGCGAAGTCGCCCTCGCAGTCCAGGCCGCCCGACTGCTGCCAGAAGGTCCACAGGTCCTCCTCGAGGCCGTCCACGAAGAGCCCGACCGCGCGGTTCTTGCCGTTCTCGAAGCCGAAGCGCGACGGGCCGCCCAGGCGCTGCGCGTCGAACTCGCCCTCCCACTCGACGTTCCCGTTCTCGTACCAGTAGGTCCAGGCGCCGATCTGCTTGTCGTTCTCGTAGCTGCCCTTGGCCTTGAGCGCGCCGCTCGGGTAACGGAAGACCCAGTCGCCCTCCTGCTTGCCGTTCACCATCCGGCCGCTCCGCTCCGAGGAGCGGAAGAAGCGCGTCAGCAGGTTCTCGCCGAGCTGGCAGGCGGAGAGGCCGCACGCGGCGAGGGCGATCGAGGCTGCGAAGAGGCGAGCGGCGGACGTGCGATGGACCATCGTGCTCCTCTGGAAGGGTCCCGCGGGGGCGCACGGCGCGTGCGCGGGCGCCGAGGGTATCAGAACGCGGCAGCGGGCTCCGCGCGCCGCGCGGCGCGCGGCGCGGCCCGCTAGCGGCGGAACTTCTCCCAGCCGGGGCGCGGACCGCCGCGGTCGTCGTCGGACGATCCGCCGCCGCGCTTGAGCCGGTCCCAGCCGGAGCCGCCGCCGCCCTCGCCGCCGCCGGAGTCGCCGGAGTCGCCGCCGGAGTCGCCGGGCGGCGACGCCTGGCCCCCACCGTCGCGCTTCCAGGGCCGCTCGCGTCCGGGGCCGGCCTTGTCGCGCCCGCCGTAGCCGGGCCGGGAGAAGGCGCTCCAGCCCGCGCCGCTCTTCTTCGGGTCGGCCTCCTCGTCGGCGTCGAAGGCCTTCACCGGAGGCCGCGGAGGCGTCTTCGGGCGCGCCTCGGGCGCCTTCTTCGGCGCGGCGCTGGGCGGCGGGCTCGCGCGCGGCGGCGGCGGCGGCGGCGCTTCGGCGGGCTCGGGCTCGGCCGGCGCGTCGGCCGAGAGCTCGGCCAAGAGCGCGTCGAGGTCGTCCGCGCCGGCGGCCGCCGGCTCGGCCTCGCTCGCCGGCGTCTCGTCGCCGCCCAGCTCCGCCAGCAGCGCGTCCAGGTCGTCCGCACCGGCCGCCGGCGCCTCGGCGCCGGCCTCGTCGCCGCCGCCCAGCTCGGCGAGCAGCGCGTCGAGGTCGTCCGCGCCGGCCGGCGTTTCGGCCGCCGGCTCCTCCGCGCTCGTCTCCTCGCCGCCGCCGAGCTCCGCCAGAAGCGCGTCGAGATCGTCCGCCACGGGCTCCTCGGGCTCGGCCGGCTGCGCGTCGCTCGCCTGCTCGCCGCCGCCGAGCTCCGCCAGGAGCGCGTCGAGGTCGTCCGCCGGCGCGGCCGCCTCCTCGGGCGGGCCTTCGTCACCCCCGAGCTCCGAGAGGAGCGCGTCCAGATCGTCGTCGTCGGCCATGGTCTCGTCCGCGCCCCGCGGGCGGCGCGCCGCCCGCGGGGGTCGTCGCGCTCAGTTGTCGGGCGCGCCGTCCAGGATCCAGCTGCGCAGCACCGCGACGTGCGCGTCCTTGTCCGCCTCGTCGCCGGGCAGGTTGACGCGCATGTTGATCGCGCACAGCGGACCCGACGGCTTCAGCATCACGTTGTAGACCACGCTCGCGTCGGGATCACCCGGCTGGACGCGCCGCCGCGAGGTGTCGCAGTTCAGCGAGAACACCGGGTTGCCCTGGTCGTCCTGGACGATGCGCTCGTAGATCTCCGAGGGCGTGCCGGTCCAGACCAGGCCCGCCGGCGGGTTCGCGCCCGAGTGGCAGTTCGTGCAGCGCGAGCCGGAGGGCTTGGCCACCGCCTGCGTGATCCACTGCGTCAGCGTCGCGGCGGAGACGAGCACGCCCTGCGCGGCGCTCTGCACGACCTGGCGCGAGCCGCCGGGACCGTTCGTCTCGACCTCGAGCACGACCTCGTAGAGGCCCGGGTCCTCGAACTCGAAGACCGGGTCGAGCCCGGTCGCGAACGGGATCGTCGCGCCGCTGCCGTTCGCCTCGCTGCGCAGCCAGCGGTAGGTCGGCTCGGTCCCGGTGCCGTCCCCGATCACGCTGCCGTGCAGCTCGACCGTGTGCGGCGGACGCAGCGGCGAGGCCGCGAACGACGGCGCCGGCGCGGTGAAGCTCGGCTGCGGCCGCGGATAGATCGTGATCGTGCCCTGGCGCTCGTCGCAGGTGCCGGCGAGCTGTCCGGCGCAGGTCGCCGGCGCCGGCCCGTTCGTGCTCGTGAGCAGCGAGACCTGGAAGGTGCGCACGTTCTCGGGGTTCGAGACCGCGTACACGATCCCGGCCGGGTCCTGCTGCGTCTCCTGGCCGGTGAGCGCGCCGGTGCCGAAGCTCCAGCGGAAGAAGAGCGGGTCGCCCGCCTGCTGCTGGCTCAGGTTGGCGAAGTCCACCAGCGCGCCGCCGCCCGCGTCGATCGCTTCGCCGGCGAGCACGCCGCCGACCGAGCCAGCGGGCCGCGGCGCGACCTCGAAGGCCGCGGTGATCGTGCCGTCGGCGATCACGGGCAAGAGCGTCGAGGCGTCCGCGTCGGTGCCCTTGCCCGCGACGTCCAGGCGCACGAACCAGACGCCGGCGGCGAACGTGTGCAGCGGGTCGGCGTCGCTCGAGACGCCGCCGTCGCCGAAGTCCCAGGCGTGCGCGCCCGCGTCGAGCAGGTCGCCCGTCGAGGTGTCCTGGAACTGCACCGCCAGGCTCGCCGGGCCGCGCACGATCGCGCCGCCGGGCTCGCTGGTGAACGACGCGCGCACGCGCCGCCAGACCTCGACGCGCTGCGTCGCGCTGCCCTCGCCGCCGGGACCGGTGGCGGTCAGCGTCAGGTCGTAGAGACCCGGCGTGGCGATGGGCACGCCCCGCGGGCTCGCCTCCTGCGACACCTTCACCGCACTGCCCATCGGCGCGCCGCTCGCGCTCACGCGCCGCAGGCGCCAGTCGAACGCGTCGGGGAACTCGCTCGACTCGCTCGAGTCGAGGTCGAGCAGCAGGCGCGAGCCGGGATCCTGGTCGTCGATCGCGCCGACCACGGGCGTCGTGTGCGGGACGTCGGTCGCGGGGTCCTGCGCAGGCGCCTCGCTCGCGTCCTTGGTCGTCTCGAAGGCGGCCGTCACCGCGTCGAGCACGTGCACGTAGTCCACGCGCGTGCGCGAGTCGCTGCCGCGCGCGCCGCTGACGGTGAGCTGGACCGTGTACAGGCCCGGCGTCTGGTAGGCGTGCGTCGGCGAGCGCTTCGTCGAGGTCGCCGTGCCGTCGCCGAAGTCCCAGGTGAAGCTCGTGGGCTCGCCCGAGGAGGTGCTCTCGAAGGCCACCGCCTTGCGCATGCCCGCGCGCGCGGGCTCGGCCGCGAAGTCCGCCAGCACGCTGCCGCCCTCGCACAGGAAGGAGAGCATCCAGTTGTCGGAGTCCGGCACGCCGTCGCCGTCCAGGTCGCCGGGCTCGGTGTCGCCCAGGTTGCGCGCCTCGGTCGCGAAGAGCGCGAGGCCGAGCGGGAAGGCGTCGGTCGCCGGCGTGAACGAGCCGAGGCGCGGCATGCGCGACGGCCCGTCGGCCTGGCCGCCGTCGGCCGTCACGCTGACGCGGTAGGGCAGCACGAAGCCCTGCGCGTCGAGCTGCAGCAGGTCGACCAGGAGCACGTCCATCGTCCGGTTCAGGTCCTCGGGGCGCACGACGTCGAGGTTCTGCGCCATCGACTCGAACAGGACCGCGTTGCCGTCCGGGCTCAGCACCGGGTTCGTCCCGTTGGCGCCGAGCGCGGTCCCGTCCACGTCCAGCTCGCTCGCGTCCAGCGCGCCCGCGGGCGTCACGGCCCGGTTCAGGTTCAGCGTGCGCCCCTGTGCGGTGTCGCGCAGGTACACGCACGAGACGCCGCCGCCGGCCGTCGCCGGGACGGGCGGGATCGGCGGCGAGTAGTCGATCGTCAGCGTCGGCGGGGGCGTCGCCTCGCGGCTGGTCAGGCGCTTCGCCGTGCAGGCCGTCGTCGAGCCGCGCACGAGCCAGCCGAAGTTGCTGCCGGAGTCCACCCACGACTGCACGTCGGCGGCCATCGCGGCGCTGCTCCAGACCTTGGCCCCGAGGCCCTGGATGGACAGGTTCGAGTGCCCCGCGCCGAAGTCGCCGCCCGCCGTGCCCCAGAACACGTTCGCGCCCGGCATGCGACGGTTCCAGGTGGCGTTCTCGTCCCAGGCGGCGCTGACCCGGTGCAGGGTCGTCGGGTTCGAGACGCCGCCCGAGGGGCAGATCGAGGTGCCGTCCGGCTCCTGGTTGAGCACGATCGACAGGCTGGCCTGGTTGATCGTGGCGCCGGCGGGGATCGCGCTGAGGTCGAACAGGACGAGCGAGCGCGCCTGGCCGGTGCCGTTCCCCCCCGTCGTCCCCACCAGCAGGTCGTCCGTCGCCAGGCTCGTGTCCGGGATGCCCGACATGATGGCCGTGTCGCGCACGGCCGTCAGGACCAGCGTCTGGTCCGGGCACTGCACGGCGGCGAGCGGCGGCAGCGGATCCACCTGGCTCGCGAAGGCGACCTTCACCTCGCCGCCGGCGTGCACCACGCTCGCGTGGTGCGAGTGCGTCGCGAGCTCCGCGCCGCCATCGTCCACGCTGGCGCGCTCGACGTCGAGCGTCGGCCACAGCGCCCAGAACACGTCGCGCGCGCCGTTCGTGTCGCCCGCCACGAGGTCGGTGGCGTCCGACTCGAAGGCGATCGCCATCCCGTCGGGGCTCAGGTCGGGCGCGCCGGCGCCCGCGTTTCCGGGCATGTCGGGATCGCCGGGGACGTGGCTGACCAGCGCGACGCCCGCGAGCGAGTCGTACACGTACACCTCGGGCCGGCACACGAGCGGGAAGCCCGGCAAGAGGTCGTTCGCCTCGGAGACGAACGCGATGCGCTGGCCGTCGGCGCCGATGTCGGGCTGGCGCGACGCGCCCTGCGCGTCGCCGCCGCCGTCGGCGAAGCTGACCAGGAGCTGGCTGCCCGGCCGGTAGACCAGGTCGAGCGCGTCCTCCTGGTCGAAGCCGTCGGCGTCGTCGTCCACCACGAAGACGTCGATCACGGCCTTGAACACGTCGCTCGCGCCGTTCGTGCCGCCGCCGGCGAAGTCCGAGGCGTCGGACTGGAAGGCGAGGTGCAGCGCGCCCGCGGGCACGCCGGCGTTCAGCGGGTCGAAGGCCGGGTTGGGCACCCACACCAGGCTCGGCGCGCTGGAGCCGCCGTTGCCCGAGGTGCTGCCGGCCGGCACGCGGCTGGCGAGCACGACGTCCGCGACGGCGCGCTCGGCGCTCGAGTAGGCGAGGTCGCCCGTGACCGGGTCGGCCGTGGCCAGCCAGCCGTCGAGGCGCTCGAGGAAGGCCTTCTTGCCGCCCGGCGCGTGGCGCCGCACGCCGTCGTGGTCCTCGGGCTCGTCCACGCCGTCGTGGTCGTCGTCCGCCGCGCCGCCGAAAGGGGTGTCGGCGACGTCGAGCGCCCACAGCACGCGCGGGTCGGTGCGGAAGTGCTCCTCCAGGCCGCCCGGCGGCACCTGGGCGCGGATGAAGAGCTCGCGCGTGCCCTCCCGGCGCAGGTCGAACGTCGGGCCGGGCGCCAGCCAGTCCTCGAAGTGGCAGCCCGAGCAGGTGGAGTCGTCGAACAGGTCGAGCGGCGGCAGGCCGCCGCCGTCCTTCAGGTGCGCCTGCGTCTGGAAGGCGGTCGGCGCCAGCGCGTCGGGGTCGGCCGCGACGTCGATGTTCATCTGGTGGCAGGTCATGCAGCGCGGGTGGCGCAGCGTCCCGGCCATCGAGTACGTGAAGGCGCGCGTGTCGATGCGCGCGGCGTCCACGGCGGCCACGAACACGTCCTCGACGCTGTTCGAGTCGGTCGTGCCGTCGTCGGGGTCGTCCACGTCGGTGGTCGTGACGAAGGCCACGAAGGCGATCGGGCGCTCGCGCGAGCCGTCCGTGGTCGCGATCACGCCGCCGGTGACCTGCGCGTCGCTGATCGGCTGGTCGAGCGCGACGCATGGGTCGAAGGCGAAGCGCAGGTTCGTGCTCGGCGCGGGGTCGTTCTCGGTCGTGCCCCTCGCGTCCACGCCCTCGAGGCCGGAGCTGCAGGCGACGGCGAGGAGCGCCAGCGCGGCGGCCGGGAACGCGCGCGCTCGACCCGAACCGATGCCCTCGCCCCGACGCACGACTCGCTGCTCGCCCTTCATCGCTCGCTCCTCAGTACGCCCAGCTCGCGCCCAGCGACACCCAGACCGTGTCCGCGTCCACGTCGATCTGGTCGAACCAGTCCCGCAGGTCCTCGTCCACGATCGTCGAGCCCGAGAGCTCCAGGCGGATCGTCGTGTTCTCGTCCAGGCGGTACGCGAGCCCCGCGCGGCCCTGCAGGTCCGCCAGGCCCGCTTCCTCCAGGCCGTACGTCCAGTCCGACTGCTCCTCGTCCGACCAGCCCAGGGACACCCGCGCCTCCGCCACCAGCTTCTCCCGCACCGGGAACTCGCGCGACACCGCGCCGTTCACGTACAGGCCCTCCACCTCGTCGAAGTCGTAGTGGAAGGTCAGCGACGGCACGAGCTCCCACCCCACCGGACGCGACACGTCGAAGAAGAGCTCCTTCGTCTCGCCCCGCTCCGCCGCGAACGGGAAGTCGTCGGGGTTCTGCAGCGCGTAGCTGATCACGCCGCTCGTGAAGTCGAACCCGCGGTAGGTCTCCGTGTACGCCAGCGACAGGTCGATCTGGCTCGGCTCGCCCGCGTGGCCGTCGGGGAACCACGCGTCCCCCACGTCGTCCACCAGGTCCCAGTTCGCGAACGCGCGCAGGCTCACGTGGCTCGTCTCCGCGCGCGTCGGCAGGTCGGCCAGGAGCTCCGTCTGCAGCACCGCGCCCTCCACGTTCGTCATCCCGCGGAAGTTGTACTCCGACGCGATCGTCGCCCCCGCGCCGATCTCAGGACGCGCGCCCGGAGGCACCACCAGGCAGCCCGCCAACAGCGGCAACACCGCCGCCACACACCAACGTCGCATGGGTCCTCCCTTGTCGTCGGGCGCCGGACGATGGCTGGGCGCCGTGGCGCGCGTAGTAGCAAAGACGCGCCCGTTCCGCCACCGCGGAGCGCGCCGCGGGTCGGGCACGGCCCTCCGCGCGGGGGTCGCGGGCGCTTCGCGAGAAGCGCTCCGTCGCGGCGGCTCCCGGCCGGGATTGGCGTCGCGAGCTCTGCCGCGTGGCCGCTGCGCCGCGGGTCCGGGGGCGACGCGCATGCGCGAGGAGCGCCGCACGTCGCCGAGGAACGCCCTGCGCGCGCCCCCGATGGACACATCTCAGGAAGGGCGGATAATGCCCCGCTCGCGACCCGGCTCGGGACGCTCTTCCCGCGGAGGCGATCGAACGATGGTCCAGTTCGCTCAGAAGGTCACCGGCTCCAGGCTCTTCCAGAACGCGATCGTCGTCCTGATCCTCCTGACGGGGATCCTCTCCGGCGTCGAGTCGTACCTGCCCGAAGGGGACCCGATGCTGCGCGGGCTGGCGCTCGTGCAGGACGTGATCCTGGGCATCTTCGTGCTCGAGATCCTGCTGCGCGTCCTCGCCTATGACGGCCAGCCCTGGCGCTACTTCAAGAACGCCTGGAACCTGTTCGACTTCGTGATCGTCGGCGTGTGCATCCTGCCGATCGGCGCGCAGTTCGGCACGGTGCTGCGCATGGCGCGCCTGGTGCGCACGCTGCGCCTGGTCTCCATCCTGCCGCGCCTGCAGCTCCTGGTCGGCGCGCTGCTGAAGTCGATCCCCTCGCTGGGCTACATCGGGATCCTGCTCGGGCTGCACTTCTACATGTACGCCGTGATCGGGACGTTCCTGTTCCGCGCCAACGACCCCTGGCGCTTCGGCAGCCTGCACGAGTCCTTCCTGACGCTGTTCCAGGTGCTCACGCTCGAGGGCTGGAACGACGTGCTGGGGACGCAGTACCTCGGCTCGGACCTGACGTACGACGACGGGCTCAAGGCGCTGACGGCCGGCGCGCGCCTGTCCGAGGCGCAGCCCATCGTGGCGGCGCTCTACTTCGTGTCCTTCATCATGCTCGGCACGATGATCATGCTGAACCTGTTCACCGGCGTGATCATCACCAGCATGGAGGAGGCGTCCGACGAGGCCGCCGCCAGCAAGCGCAAGGAGCACCTGGCCAAGCGCGGCGTGATGACCCTGCGCGACGAGCTGACCCTCGTCAGCGAGAAGCTACGGGAGCTCTCGACGCACCTCGAGACGATCGAGACCGGCGAGGAGCAGCAGGCCCGCGCTCAGGCGGCCTCGAGCGCCGAGGCGTAGGCCCGCCGCTCGCGGCTCGTCGCCGCGCGCTCGCGGCGCGTAGCCACGGGGCGCCACTCGCCGCTCGCCAGCCGGCGCCAGTTGGCCAGCTCGAAGTGCACGCGCGCGACGCCCTTGACCGCGCCGAGCTCGCGCTCGAGCGTGTCCATCTCGCCCAGCTCCAGCGACTGGGTCGGGCCGACGCCGTGGCGGCGCAGCTCGCCGAGCAGGCGCACGACCCCGCGCGCGCAGGAGAAGGACGTCTTGCTCAGGTCGACGTGGTGGCGCGTGAGCACCGCGCGCAGGCCGGCGCGGATCTGGGTGTCGGTGAGATCGCCGTTCATGTCCTTCCTCTGCTTCCCCGCGCCCCCGCGGGCGTGCAGGGCGTTTCGGCCGGCCGGCCGCGCGCCCTCGACCGCGCGCGCGCGCCGGGGCGTAAGCCCTGCGCAAGCCGCCCGGGCAGCCCCGCGGAGCCGGGCCGCGAACACCTCTCTTACCGCCCCGCGGGCGCCTCAGAACTGGAAGTAGATGAACGGCCGGTAGCCCGAGGGCACCCAGGGCAGGACGAGCGCCCACAGCGCGCCGTAGGCCAGCGCGAACTGCCAGTCGCAGAGCGCCGTCCAAGCGCGGCGGAAGACGCCCCGCCAGCAGCCGTAGTGCACGAGCGCGCAGCCGGCGAAGAAGAGCGTCAGGTACCAGGGCGAGGGCGCCCAGTCGACCGAGATCGTCCGCTCGCCGCCGCCGAGGAAGAGAAACGCGCGCATCTGCGCGGCCGTCTGGCGCAGGCCCTCGCTGCGGAAGATCGTCCAGCCGAGGAAGAGGCACCAGGTCGTGAGCAGCGGGCTCAGCCAGCGGTTCACGCGCGCCACGGGACCGCGCTCCGGCCGCCAGTGCTTCCAGGCGCGGTTGACCGCCACGTACGTCGCGTGCAGCGCGCCGAAGGCCACGAACTGCCAGCCGGCGCCGTGCCAAAGGCCGCACAGGACCATCGTGACGTAGATGTTGCGGATGCGCTGCGGCCAAGGGCACCAGCTCCCGCCCAGCGGCACGTAGAGGTAGTCCTTCAGCCAGGTGCCCAGGCTGATGTGCCAGCGCCGCCAGAACTCGCCGATGCTGGGCGAGAAGTACGGGAAGTCGAAGTTCTCCGTCAACCGGTAGCCGAGCAGGCCGGCGGCGGCGATCGCCATGTCGCTGTAGCCCGAGAAGTCGCCGTAGACCTGGACGTGGTACATGGCGAGCGCGATCCAGTTGCTCCACACGCCGTAGGCGGCCGGGTCCGCGTAGACCAGGTCCACCACCTCGGCCGCGTTGTCCGCCAGCACCGCCTTCTTGACGTAGCCGACCAGGAACAAGATCAGGCACGAGCGCACGGCGACGTCGCGCCGGAAGTCGCGGTTCACGTCGAGCTGCGGCAGGAAGTCCACCGCGCGCACGATCGGACCCGCGACGAGCTGCGGGAAGAACGTCACGTACAGCGCGAAGTCCAGCGGGCTCCGCACCGCCCGCAGACGGCGGCGGTACACGTCGATCGTGTAGCTCATCGTCTGGAACGTGTAGAAGCTGATCCCGACGGGCAGCACGATGCGCAGCGTGAGGTCGCTGGCCGGCAGGCCGAGCCAGCGCAGGAGCTCCCCGGCCGACTCTGCGAAGAAGTTGAAGTACTTGAAGAAGCCGAGCAGCCCCAGGTTCGACGCCAGGCTGACGAGCAGCCAGCGCTTGCGCACGCGCGGGTCCTCGCTCGCCTCGACGCCCAGCCCGGCGCCGTAGTCGACCAGGGTCGAGAGCAGGATCAGCCCGAGGAAGCGCCAGTCCCAGGCGCCGTAGAAGGCGTACGAGGCGCCGAGCAAGAGCAGCTTGCGCGCCCGCATCGAGGACAGCCCCCAGTGCAGCGCGAAGACGACCAGGAAGAAGACGAAGAAGCGCTGTTCGACGAAGAGCATCCGAGCCTTCCGGGCGGCACTCTAGCGGAGCCGCTCTCCCCTCCGTAGCACGCTCGCGGCCCGCCGCGCGCGCACGTCAGCGCCGCTCCTCGATCAGGTCGGCCAGCGCGCCGGCCAGGATCGGCGCGAAGACCTCCGCGCCGCGCCGGTTCAGGTGCTTCTCGTCGTAACGGTTCTCGAGCGCGAACAGCTCCGGCCAGCGCTCGGGCCGATCGAAGTCGAGCAGCGTCTCGATCTCGCCCCGGCGCCAGAGCGTCGTGCGCTCGGGCGCGCCCTCGTAGCCGGGCTGCACCACGTACACCAGGCGCACGCCGTGCGCGTCCGCCAGGCGGCGTTGCGCGCGCACGCCGCGCAGCACGAGGCGGTCCTCGGCCACCGGCCGCTCCGACTCGGCCTCGATCGCGGCCACCTGCGCGCGGTAGGGCTCGCCGTCGGCCAGCAGCTCCTCGCGCCCCGGCGCGAACGTGCGCCCGGTGTGCTCGTCCGCCGACTGGAAGCCGTGCTGGCGCGCGAGCGTCGCCATCGTCGCCGCGCGGCGCTCGGCGCGCTCGCCGCAGCGCAGGACGTCCGCCAGCAGGAGCCGGCCCTGCCCGTAGCTCGCCAGGCGCCACAGGAAGAGGTCGAGGTGCGTCGCGGAGAGGCGCAGGCGGCGCGTCCAGGGCGCCTCGGCGCGCCAGGAGGCGACCAGCGCGGTCAGGGTCTCGTGCGCGTCGTGCCAGAACACGCTGCGCGAGGAGTAGGTCAGCTCCTCGAACTTGAACTCCGGGCTCCACGGCCCGCCCTCGAGCAGCACCCAGCGCAGGCGCGCGGGCTCGAGCGCCAGGATCTCGCGCAGCACGCGGTCCTCCTCGAAGGCGCGCATGCCGGCCACGCCGAAGTTGAAGATCGCGAGCGGGAGGCCGCGCGCGGCGAGCTCTTGCTCGATGCGCGGCGTGTCCACGCCCCGGAACACGCGGCTCGTCCCCAGGACGACCGCGTCGTACTCGTCCTTGTGCGCGCGGAAGTGCTCCCACTTCGCCGCCAGGCCGTACTCGGGCGGCCAGGGCAGCGCGGCGCGCACGAGCGCGGCGGCGAGCGCGAAGCCCGCCGCGCTGAAGAGCGCGAGGCCGAGCGCGCGGCGGATCATCGCCCGCCCTCCGCGAGGTGGCGCAGGAACGCGTCCGCCAGCAGGCGGCTGAAGCGCTCCGCGCCGCGCGCGTTCAGGTGCTTCGGGTCGAAGCGGCTCTCCTGCGCGAACAGCTCGGGGAAGCGCTCCGGGCGGTCGGCGTCGAGCAGCACGGGGATCTCGCCGCGCCGCGCGAGCGCCCAGCGCACCGGCGCCGCCTCCAGGCCGGGCGGCAGCACGTGCAGGAGCTCGATCCCGCGCGCGCGCGTCTCGTCCAGCTCGCGCCGCAGCGCGGCGCGCGGCACGCGCGCCAGCGCCGCGGGCTCCGCGTCGGAGCGACCGGCGGCGACGATCGCCTCGACCTGCGCGCGGTAGCCGGCCGGGTCGCGCCACGGATCGGCGGCCTCGCCGCTCGCGCGCGCCTGCTCCTCGGCCGGCTTGAAGCCGCGGCCACGCTCGAGCTCGGGCGTCTCCAGGCTGCGCCCGCGCGCGTCCCCGCCCCCGCCGAGCCAGGCGGCCAGCACCTCGCGCCCCTGGCCGTAGGCGGAGAGGCGCGTCAGGAACAGCTCGAGGTGCGTGCGCGCCAGCCGCAGGCGCTCGCGCGGGGGCCGCGCGTCGCGCAGCGCGGCCGTCACGGCGTCGAGCGTCTGCGGCAGCGCGTGCCAGCCGACGCTGCGCCACGAGAAGGCGTTGAAGCTGTAGTCGAACGCGGGGTCCCACTCGCCGCCCTCGAGGAGGACCCAGCGCAGGCGCGCGGGCTCGAGCGCGAGCAGGCGCCCGAGCACGTAGTCCTGCTCGAACGCGCGCATGCCGCCCACGCCGAGGTTGAACGAGCGCAGCGGGTGGCCGGCGGCCGCCAGCGCCGCGTCGAAGACGCGCGGGTCGAAGGCGCGGAAGACGCGGCTCGAGCCGACGAACACGAGGTCGAGCTCGTCCTTGTGCGCCGCCAGGTGCTCCATCTTGGCGCGCAGTCCGTACTCCTCCGGCCAGGGCACGAGCCGGCGCACGCCGGCCGCGACGGCCAGGAAGGCCGCCGCGCACAGCCCGACCTGGCCCAGCGCGCGCGCGAGCAGGCGCCGGCGCGGGAGCGCCGCGCGCGCGCTCACGGACGCTGGCCGCCGCGCGGGAGCAGCCACGCCTCCCACTCGACGAGAGGCGCGAGCTCGGCCGGGGCGCCGACCTGCAGGCCGCCGGCGGGCACGAAGAGGAGCACCGGCGTCGCCGCCGGCTCGCCCGTAGGACGCGCGGCGACCAGCGCGTCGCGCGGACGCCCCGCCGCGTCGCGCACCGCGAGCAGGCCCTGCTCGAACGACACGCGCGCGCCCGCCTCGCCGAAGAGCCGCGCCGGGGCGCGCGCCAGCTCGAGCACCTGCTCCGCGTCGAGCGCGCGCGGGAAGAGCAAGAGCTCGTCGACGTGGCCGTCGTCGGCGCCGGTGCGCCCGTAGAAGCTGCCCGCGGCGAGGTTCGAGCGCCCGCCGACGACGAGCAGGCCGGTCGGGTCGTAGGCCTGGCCCAAGATCGCGCTCTCCTGCTCGACGCGGAAGCCGTCGAGGTAGAGCGTCGCCCCCGCCCCCGGCTGCACGACGAGCGTGTAGAGGTGCCAGCTTCCGTCCGCCGGCGCCAGCGCGACGTCGAGCGCCGCGCCCTGCCCGGCCGGGTCGTTCGCGTCGAGCACGACCGTGCGCAGCCGGTCGCCCGTCCCGATCGAGGAGGTCTCCTCGAAGTAGACGTCGATGCTGTTCGGCTGCGAGCCGGTGCCGTGGTTGAAGACGTGCTGCTCGAGCGCGCCCGCGATGGCGCTCGTGCGGAACCAGAAGGCGAGCGTGAACGCGCCGTCCTGGCCGGTGTAGGGGAAGTCGTGCACGCGCACGGTCTCGCCGCCGGGCGAGCCGGCCGTGCCCTCGAGCTTGAGCGCGCGCCGGCCGGAGGCGACGAAGGCGGTGTCCGCCGTCCAGCTCACGGCGCCGAAGTACATGCCGTTGCGCCCGTTCCCCGAGCCGTCTGCCGCCGTCGTGCCGCCGCCCTCGTCGAAGGCCAGGTAGAGCGCCGGGTCGAGCGCCAGCGCGCTCTCGCGGAAGGTCTTGCCGCTGCCCGGCCGGCGCACCCGCGGCGCGCCCTCGAGCGCGGCCAGCGCGGCGCGCGCATAGCGCTCGCCGAGCGCGCGGTAGCGCGCCACGCCCTGCCCCGCGAGCGTGCCCGCCTCGCTCGTCAGCGCGACGGCGGCGGAGAGGCCCTGCGGCGCCGCGGCCCAGCGCGCCGCGGTCGCGATCGGCTGCGGGTTCGCGGCGGTCAGGTCGACCAGCGCGGGCTCGAGCGCGCGCAGCGCGTCGAGGAAGAGCGCCGTCTGCGCGTTGCTCGTCGGCGCGAGGTAGCCGACGTCGGTGGCCGAGCCGTAGGCGTGGAAATCGACGAAGACGTCCACGCCGCCGGGCGCGTCGGCCTGCATCGCGGCCGCGACGAGCGCGACGTCCGTCCGGCCCGCCGGGTCGTCCCAGCCGGTGTTGTGGTTCAGCGTCGGGTGCTCGGGGTTGCTGCGGAAGTAGCCGCTCGAGCGGCCCTCGGGATCGACCTCGGGATAGACCAGGACGTCCGCGCGGTGGCGCAGCAGCACGGCTTCGGGGTCGTCGCCGAGGACGAAGTCCACGAAGCCCTCGAGCGTCCAGCTCCCCGTCGGCTCGCCCGAGTGGTTGCCGGCCATCACGACGATCGTGCGCCGCGGCCCCGCGCCGCCGTCCGTGATGCGGTAGGCGTAGAGCGGCAGCGCCGGCACGGCGCGCCCGAGGTCGTCGGTGTAGCCGCCGCCGGCCGTGCCCGCGGTCGTGCCCAGCACGAAGGCCGCGTCCGACGACGCCGTCGGCGTGACGAGCGGATGGCCGACCAGGGCCGCCGCGCGCGCCTGCGTGCGCGCGAAGGGATACGGGATCGCGGTCGCGACCCACACGTCGTCGGCCGCGAACGGCGTCAGGTTCGCGCTGCGGAAGTAGGCGTTGACGTCGACGAAGCCGTTGTCGAAGAAGGCCCAGCTCGTCTCGTCCGCGGGCGTCGCCGACCAGGCCCAGCGGTGGTCGTTCGTGTAGGCCTGGAAGGCCCCCGCGGTCGGGATGCGCAGGCGCGGCGTGCGCCCCTGGACGCCGTGCAGCGCGAAGGACACCCACCAGTGGTCCCCCGGCCAGGCGCCGGGGAAGCGCCGCGGCTCGAGCGTGACGATCGGCCGCGCGGGGTCGGTCAGGTCCACCGTGCTGGCCGCCACGTCCAGCGCTCCGGCGTCGAAGCCCTGGTCGAGCGTCACCTGCCCCGCCAGGGGCCCCGCGAGCCCGAGCAGCGTCCATGCCATCCGCTTCATGCCTGCCAGGCGCCGCGCCCGGGCCCTCCGGTTCACCAAAGGGTGCGTTCCGCGCTCCCCACGAGCGCCCTCCCTACCGGCCGCGCCCGGCGCAGACGCTGCCCGGGGGCAGGAACCCCGGCCCGGCGTTGACCACCGGGTGGATGCGCACGCCGCGCCCGGCGACGGTGCCCGGGTTCGTCACGGAGTTGCAGCCGGTCTTCGTCCCGTCGCCGAGGATCGCGCCCAGCTTGCGCAGCCCGCTGTCGATGCGCTGCCCCTCGCAGCGCACCACGATCGTGCCCGGGCCGAGCTTGACGTTCGCGAGCTTCGTGCCCGAGCCCAGGTTGACGTCGTTCCCGAGGATCGAGTCGCCGACGTAGTTGTGGTGCGGAGCGTTCGCGTGGTCGAGCAGGATCGCCGTCTTGAGCTCGCTCGAGCCGCCGATCACGCACGCGCGCCCGGCCAGCACGTCGCCGCGCACGTAGGCGCCCGAGCGGATCTGGCAGCCCGGGCCGAAGATCGCCGGCCCGCGCACGTACGCGCCGGCCTCGACGCGCGTGCCCGCGCCGAGGAAGAGCGGCCCGAAGAGCAGCGCGCCCGGCTCGATCTCGGCCTCGTCGCGCGCGTCGCGCACGCGCTCCGCCAGGTAGGCCGCCAGCCGCGGCAGCGCCTGCCAGGCGTAGTCGAGCCCCTCGAACAGGGCGGCGTGCTCGAACGAGGACAGGTCGAAGAGCGCGGCGGGCGAGAGCGCGTGGGGCATGGCAGAGCGGCGAGGTGCGGAGGCTAGCACGCGAGGGGAGGGCGCGATTCGTGCAAAGGCATCCCCCGGGGCCGCGCCCCCCGTCCGGATCGCCCTCGAGCCGGACCGCGTGGCGCCCCGCGACGACCTCCCCGCCGTGCGCCCGCTGGCCTCCGGACCCGGGCCCTGCGCTGGCGCCGGTCGATCCGCACCGAGGGGCGGCTTCCTAGCGCGAGGCGAGCGCGCGCTCGGGCTCGAGGCGGTAGAGCCCGTCCGCGGCGCCCGTCCCGCCGTCCACGACGCGCACCAGGCGCGCGCCCGCGTCGTCGGGGCGCGCGACCCACACCACGCCCGCCAGAGCGGGCTCGTCGGCCAGGAACACGCGCAGGCGCTCGTCGGACTCGCCGTCCTCGGGGCGCGCCAGGCCGAGCGCGTGGCGCGCGCCGGCCGTCAGCCGCACGACCTCGTCCGCGTCGTCCTCGGCCGCGCGGCCGAGGGCCAGGAGCTCGACGCCGCGGCCGGCGAGCTCGCGCTCGAGGCGGCGCGCCAGGGCCTCGTCCTCGTCGCCCTCGAGCACGAGCAGGACGCGCGCGCGCGGCCCCTCGATGCGCGGCAGCGCGGCCGGGGCGACGGGCGCGGACGGGTCGGCCGGCTGCGCGCTCGCGACGCGGCGCGCGGACGGCGCGCGCGCCTGGGCCTCGCGCACGGCGTCGAGGATGCCCAGGCCGCGCTCGTAGCCGGCGCGCTCGTGGGCGTACAGGCGCGGGTGGCGCTCCAGCACGGAGACCGCCTCCGACAGCGCGTCCTCGCGCCAGGCGCGGCGCTCGCCACGCCGCTCGTGCGCGCGGGCGGCGAGGATCGCGGCGAACACCGCCGCGACGACGGCCAGGCGCCGGCCGCGGCCCGTGCGCGTCGCGCGCCGCGGACCGCGCTCGCTCGAGGCCGGCCAGGGCGGCACGAACGGGTCGGACGCGCGCGCCGCCGCGAGGCCGGCGGCGACGGGCTCGAGCGGCCGCTCGCCCCGGTACGAGGGCAGGTCCGCCGGGCGCACGGCGAAGGGGTCGTCCGCCTCCGCCAGGATGCGCAGGTCGGCCAGCATCTCCGCCGCCGAGCCGTAGCGCGCCTGGATGTCGGCCATCGAGCGGCGCACGATCCACTCGAGCGCGTCGGGCACGCGCTTCGTGAAGCGCGACAGGCTGCCCTGCGCGGGGAACGAGCTCTCGAGCAGCGAGTAGAGCACCGCGCCGGCGCTGTACAGGTCGAACTTGACGCCGTCGACCTCGTGCACCTTCACCCCTTGCAGGGCCAGGCGCACCATCTCCGGGTCGCGGTAGTACTCGGTGCCGTGCGTGGTCAGCGTCAGCGCCGAGGCCAGCGGCGTGACCAGGCCGAAGTCGACCAGGTGCGCGCGGTCGGCCGAGACGATCACGTTGGCGGGCTTGACGTCCTTGTGCCACAGCCCGCCCTGGTGGAAGCCGTGCAGCGTGCGCAAGAGGTCCTGCGCGTAGCCGAGCACGAGCCCGAGCTCGCGGCGCCCCAGCCCCTCGGGCCCGGCCCGCGCGTGCAGCCGCTGGCCGACGAGCGAGAGCTCGTCGCCCTCGACGTAGCGCGTCACGTAATGGAAGCGCTCGGCGCGCAGATCGTGCTCGAGCACGAGCCCCAGGCGGCTGGCCGCCTCCAGCGCGCGGCTCTCGCGCACGATCTGCGGCAGGGTCGAGCCCTCGCCCAGCGCGAAGGACTTGATCACCACGCGCTCGCCCGGCTCGCGGCCGAGCGCGCGCAGGCGCAGCGCGGTGGCCGGGTCGGGCCGGGCCAGGAACAGGCGCGCGCCCGAGCCGCCGCTCGGCAGCGTGCCCAGCACCTGGTAGCCGGGGAAGGCGTCGCGCGCGGCGCGCGAGCCGGCGGCGCGCGGCGCCCGGTCGACCAGGTCCACCAGCCGCCGCTCGACGCGGTCGAGCACGAAGCCGAGCCCGAGGAAGCGCAACGGGTTGCCGAGGGCCAGGCGGTAGACGCCGGCCCCGGCGCTGCCGAGCTCGTCGCGCACGGCCCGTCCGTAGTGGCGCGCGGCCGCGACGCGGCCGATGAGCAGGT
This sequence comes from uncultured bacterium, assembly GCA_902826945.1. The sequence continues at coordinate 53,311 of CADEGS010000001.1, forward strand.
TCGCGAGCGTCAGCGGCACGACCGCGGCCGCGGTCGCGAGCGCGCCGGCGGCGTGCAGCGCCTGCACGACGGTGGCGCGCGCGAGCCCGGCCACGCGGCCGATCAGCCGGCCGGAGAGGCGGAGCGCGCGCCCGAGCAGCCAGAACACGCCGGCCACGATCTTCCACAGGAGAAAGCCGACGAAGCCCAGGACCGCCAGGACCGGGATCAGGGCGACGAACGCGATGGCTTCCATGACGTGGGGCTCCGGTGGCCGGCGGGGTCTCCTCGGGTCGCGAGGCGTCCGCTCGTGGCCTCCCCGGTCTCCCCCCCCGCCTGCGCGAAGCGGTGGTAGATCTCGGCGATGGCCTCGTCGAAGGTCGCCTCGTCCGCCTTGTTGGGAGAGAGCTCGAGCCCGTTGCGCACGAGCTCCTCCCATTCCTCTTCCGTGAACGAATACTTGGAGAAGACCTCGTGCAGGCGCGAGCGCAGCCGCTCGCGCACCCCGCTCAGCCGGCGGCTGACGGTGGCCTCGCTGATCCCCAGGGCCTCGGAGACGAGCCGCCCGCTCTGCCCCTCGAGGATCCGGCGCCGGAAGACGTCGAAGTCGGCGAAGCCGCTGTCGCGCTCCGCGCAGCGCAGCGCCGCGGCCACCTTGGCCTGGAAGACCGCGTCCTCGTAGGCGCCGTCGGGCCCCGGCCCGCCGTCGTGGCAGCCGCCGGCGGCCTCGAGGCCGAGCGCGCGCCGCCCCTCGCCGCGCTTCTGGGCCATGCGGCGGTCCATCTCGTCGCCCAGCGTGTGCTTCGCGATCGCGAGCAGCCAGGTCGAGAAGCGCGCCCCGCGGCTGGGATCGTGGCGGTCGATCGCGTGCGAGAGCGCGGCCAGGGTCTCCTGCGAGAGGTCGGCGACCGTCTCCTGGCCGATCCGCCCGCGGCCCCAGCGCGAGAGCTGCGCGCGCAGGATCGGGCCGAAGGTCTCCCACAGCTCGAACCAGGCCGCCGGCTCGCGCGAGCGCAGGCGCGCGATGAAGCTCGTGGTCAGGTCGTTCGGCACGGGGGCAGCGGGGCGGGACCGGGCGGGCGCGCGGCAGGCCCCTATCTAACTGCGCCGGCGGCGGACTATTCGCGGAAAGGGGGCGTTTCCCCCGCCGCCCGCCTGCAAGCCGGGGGCGCCCCTTCCCAACAAGCTCCCGAACCCCCCGGCCGAGGACGAGGGCGCCTCGCCCCCCGGGAGCCGGCAAGACGCCATCTGGAGCGAAACCCCATGTGCGGATTCATCACGAAGATCTTTCGCCTCGGCGCCGTCACCGCCGGGATCCTCGGGCTGACGGCAGTCGCGGCCTTCGCCACCCTCGGCGGGCCGCGCACCAAGGCCATGGTGCACGACATCCACGGCCGCGTGCTCGAGGGCATCGACAAGCACATCGACGACCCGACCGCGCTGCGCTCGCAGCTCGGCGAGATGGAGCGCGAGTACCCCGAGCGCATCGCGCAGGTGCGCGCCGACCTGGCCGAGCTGGAGGGCGAGATCCGCTCGCTCCAGCGCGAGCAGGCGGTGTCCGAGCGCGTCGTCGCGCTGGTCGACGCCGACCTCGACTCGGCCAAGGGCGACCTGGCCGCCGCCGACGCGCGCGGCAACGCGGTCGCGGCCGGCTCGCTGGTCGCGGTCGGCCCGCAGCCCGCGACGCGCCGCGCGCAGGCCAAGCTGCGCCAGATGCAGGAGCAGCGCCTGGTCTACGCCAACCGCGCCGCGGACGCCGAGCACGACCTGAGCTACCTGGAGAAGCAGCGCGACCGCCTGACCGACCTGCTCGCCAAGCTGGAGACCGAGCGCGCCGAGTTCCAGGCGCAGATCATGGGCCTCTCGCGCCAGATCGACGCGATCGCGCGCAACGACCGGCTGATCAAGCTGCTCGACCGCCGCAACCGCACGATCGAGGAGTGCAGCCGCTACGAGTCCGCGAGCCTGGACCAGATCACCGGACGCCTGGCGCAGATCACCAGCCGCCAGGAGGCCGAGCTCGACGTGCTGTCCACCGCCGAGCGGGCGAGCGACTACGAGGGCATGGCCCGGCTCGAGATCGCGGGCGAGGAGCTGGCGGCGCGCGCCGTCGGCGACGACGCCTCCTTCTAGTGCAGGGGAGGGATGCCGCCCGCGCGCGGCGTCCTCCGGCGCGCCTCCCGGTCCGACCGGGGGGCGCGCGCTCTTTTGGGGTGCGCGCGCGCGGGCGGCCGATACCCTGGCCCCCGCTCGCGCATGCGCTCGCCCCGCCACCTCGCCAGGAGCTTCCTGTGGCGCTCGCTCGCGCGCCTGGCCCCGGCCGAGATCCAGCGCGCGCTGGCGACGCTCACCGCGCCGGGCACGCCCGCCTTCGCCCCGCGCCGCGCCGTGCTGGACCGCGCGCCCGAGGCGCGCTCGGTGCTCGTGCTCGCCCCGCATCCCGACGACGAGGCGATCGGCGCGGGCGGGACGCTGCTGGCGCACGCGCGCGCCGGCGCGGCGCTGACCGTCGTGTACCTGACCGACGGCGCCGGCCTGGGGGAGGAGCGCGCCGCGCGCGTCGAGCGCCGCCGCGCCGAGGCGCGCGCCGCGGGCGCGCTGCTCGGCTGCGAGCAGCTCTTCTGGGACGAGCCCGACACGCGGCTCGCCGCGGGCGTGGCGCGCGCCGGCGCGGCGCTCGCGCGCCTGCTGCGCGAGCGCCGCTTCGAGCGCGTCTACGCGCCCTCCTTCTTCGACGGCCACCGGGACCACCTGGCCGCGAACGACGTGCTGCTCGCCGGCGCGCGCGCGGCCGGCTGGGACGGGCTCGTGTGCGGCTACGAGGTCTGGGACCCGGTGCCCTTCCCGAACTACGTCGTCGACGTCTCGCGCTTCGGCGCGGAGCGCGACCGGCTGCTCGCCTGCTACGCGACGCCGCACGAGACGACCGACTTCACCGCGCTCTGCCGGCGGCGCTCCGCGCTGCACTACACGCTGCTCGTGGACAGCCGCCGCGCGCCGCAGGAAGGCCTGGCGGAGGCCTTCCTGCGCTTCGACCTCGCCACCTACGCGGCGCTGCGCGCCGCCTGGGGCGCGGCGCGGCCCGAGGCCCGCGCGCCGTCCTCGTGAGCCGCCGGCCCGACCTGTTCGTCGTCGGCGCGCCGCGCTGTGGGACGACCAAGCTGCACGCCGACCTGGAGCGCCACCCGCAGGTCTTCATGAGCGCGCGCAAGGAGCCGCACTACTTCTGCACCGACGTGCACGCGGCCTACCGCGCGCACCAGGGCCGGCTCCCGCTCGGGCACCTGGCCGACGAGGCGGCCTACCTGCGGCTCTTCGCCGGCGCCGGCGACGCGCGCCGCGTCGGCGAGTCGTCGGTCTACTACCTCTACTCCGACGCCGCGCTGGCGGGCATCCGCGCCTTCGCGCCCGAGGCGCGCATCGTGATCCTGCTGCGCGACCCGGTCGACTTCCTGGTCTCGCTGCACGCGCGGCTCTTCGCGATGACCGACGAGACGCGCCCCTTCCGCGAGGCGCTGGCGCTCGAGCCCGAGCGGCGCGCGGGCCGCCGCGTGCCCTCCACGGCGCGCTTCCCCGGCCTGCTCTTCTACTCCGACTACGCGCGCTTCTCCGAGCGCGTCGCGCGCTGGCGCGCGGCCTTCCCGCGCACGGCGGTGCTGCTGCTCGACGACCTGCGCCGGAGCCCGCAGGCGAGCTGGGAGCGCCTGCAGGCCTTCCTCGAGGTCGAGCCCGTGCCCCTGCCGCAGGGCGCGCCGCAGAACGAGACGGTCGAGGCGCGCTCGCTCGTCCTGGCGCGCTTCCTGCGGCGGCGCTGGCTGGCCCACCGCTACGGCCCGCACGACCGGCGCCTGGAGCGACTCAACACGCGTCCCGCTCGAGCGCGCGCGCTCGACCCCGCGCTGCGCGCCGCGCTCCAGGAGCGCTGGCGCGGCGAGGTCGAGGCGCTCTCGGCGCTGCTCGAGCGCGACCTCGTCGCGCTGTGGGGCTACCCCGGCGCGCTATGATCTCCGGCCCCCTTCCATGGTCCCCTTGCCGCAGGACTCCGCGTCCGGCGCCCCGCCCGCGGCGCCGGTCGAGGGCGAGCACATCGAGCTCGTCGAGCGCTACTTCGACGACAACGCCCAGGACTGGTCGGACCTCTACCGCAGCGCCCGGCGCGCCAACGACGTGGTCCTGGCCGCGCGCCGCGACGCGGCGGTGCAGGCGCTGGCCGAGCGCGTCGAGGCCGGCGGGCGCATCCTCGACGCGGGCTGCGGCGCCGGGCTGACCGCGCTCGAGCTCGTGCGCCGCGGCTTCCGCGTGCACCTGGTGGACGTCTCGCGGCGCATGCTGGACCTGGCCGCGCAGAACCTCTCGGCCGCCAACGCGCCGGCCGAGCGCTACGAGATCACGCGCGGCGACCCGATCGCCGACCTCGAGCGCGCGCGCGCGGGCAGCGCGAGCTACGACGGCATCGCGGCGCTCGGCTTCCTGCAGTACCAGCCCGACGAGGCGCGCGCGCTGCGCGCGCTGCACGCCGCGCTGCGGCCGGGCGGCGTGCTGGTCGTCACCGGACCGAACGCCACGCGCCTGGCGGACGGCTTCGGCCTGGCGCGCCTGGTCGCGCGCGCGCGGCGCCGGCTGGCGCGGCGGCGCGCGGGCCCGCCGCCCTCGGCCGCCGAGGTCGAGGCCGCGCGCGCCGCGGGCCGCTCGCGCGCGCTCTTGCACCGCATCTCCGCGCACGCCTACTCGTTCGGCCGCTTCCGCGCGCTGCTCGAGGCCGCCGGCTTCGAGCTGCTCGCGCGCCGCGGCCACGGCTTCGTCAACTTCGCCGTGATCGGCCCGCGCCTGGGCTTCCGGGGCGAGCTCTTCCTGCACCGCGCGCTGAGCGCCGCCGCGCGCGTGCTCCCGATCGACCGCTGGGCCAACGACCTGATCGTGGTCGCCCGCCGCCGGTGAGCGTCCCGCCCTCCCCCGCCGCCGCGGAGCCGCGCGCCGCGGAGCAGGCCGGCGCGGGGCTGCGCGGCGCGCGCGTGCTCGTGACCGGCGGCACCGGCTTCGTCGGCGGACGCCTGGTCGAGCGCCTGGCGGGCGAGCTCGGCGCCGAGGTGCGCGTGCTCGTGCGACGCTTCGCGCGCGCGGCGCGCGTGGCGCGCTTCCCGGTCGCGCTGCGCGCGGGCGACGTGACCGACGCGCGCGCGGTGGCGGAGGCCGCCGAGGGCTGCGCCGTCGTCTTCCACTGCGCGTACGGGACCGCCGGCGACCCGGCCGAGCAGCGCGCGGTGAACGTCGACGGCCTGCGCTGCGTGCTCGACGCCGCCGCGCGCGACGGCGCCCGCGTCGTGCACGTCAGCACGGCGGCGGTCTACGGCACGCCGCGCGGCGAGGTGCTCGACGAGGAGTGCCCGCGCCCGGCCGGCGACGACCCGTACTCGAGCAGCAAGCTCGCGGCCGAGCACCTGGCCGAGGAGCGCGCGCGCGCCGGCGCTCCCGTCGTCGTGCTGCAGCCGACGTGCGTCTACGGCCCCTGGTCGCCCTCGTGGACGATACGCATCCTGGCCGACCTGAAGGCGCGCCGCGTGCCGCTGGTGGACGGCGGCAGCGGCCTGTGCAACGCCGTGCACGTGGACGACGTCGTGGCCGCGCTGCTCGCCGCCGCCGAGGCGCCCGGCGCGCCGGGCGAGCGCTTCCTCGTCTCCGGGCCGGAGCCGGTGACCTGGGCGCGCTTCTACCGCGCGCACGAGCGCATGCTGGGATTCGAGAGCACCGTCGCGCTGACGCTCGACGAGGCGCGCGCGCGCTGGGAGGAGCGCGTGCGCCGCAAGAGCGTGCTGCGCGAGGCGCTGGCGCTCCTGCGCGCGGGCTCGCGCGCCCGCGCGCGGCTGCGCGCCTCGCGCGAGGTGGACCTGGCGCGGCGCGCCGCGCGCCGCGTGCTGCCGCAGGGGCTGCGGCGCGCGCTGAAGGCGCGCCTGCGCGGCCCCGCGGGCGAGGCGGCGCCCGCCGGCGAGAAGCCGCTGCTCCTGCTGCCGCCGGCCGCGCTCGCGTTCCACGCGGCGCGCGCGCGCGTCTCGACCGCCAAGGCCGAGCGCCTGCTCGGCTACCGCCCCGCCTGGGGCTTCGAGCGCGGCATGCGCTCGGTCGAGGCCTGGGCGCGCTGGGCGGGCCTCCTGGACGACGCGCGATGAGCGAGCCGGCGCCCCCGCGGATCACGTTCGTCGTGCCGTGCTACAACCACGCGCACTTCCTCGAGGAGTGCCTGCGCAGCCTGCTGGCGCAGTCGGAGGCGCGCTGGGAGGCGCTGGTCGTGGACGACGCCTCGCCCGACGGCGCCGAGATCGCGCGCGTCGTCCAGCGCCTGGACGACGCGCGCGTGCGCGTGGTGCGTCACCGGGAGAACAAGGGCCTGGGCGGCTCGCGCAACACGGGCTTCGCCGCCGCGCGCGCGCCGCTCGTCTTGACGCTCGACGCGGACGACAAGCTCGAGCCCGACTGCGCCGCGACGCTCCTGGCCGCGATGGAGGAAGACCCCGCGCTCGACGTCGCCTTCGGCGACTACCGGCTGTTCGGCCGCGACGACGCCGTGCTCGCCTTCCCCGGGCCCCCCGAGGGCCGGCCGGTGCTGCGCGCCGAGCACACGCTGCCCGGCGCCGGCTCGCTGATGCGCCGCGCGCTGTGGGAGCGCGTCGGGGGCTACGACGAGGCGCCCGTGCTGCGCCTGGGGCGCGAGGACTTCGAGCTCTGGGTGCGCGCCTCGGCGCAGGGCCTGCGCTTCCGGCGCGTGCCGCGCGCGCTGTACCTCTACCGCATCCACCACGCGTCGATGAGCTTCGCCTGCAAGCTGCACGACGACGCGATCGCAGGCTACATCCACGCCAAGCACCGCGCGCTGTTCGAGGCCGCCGGCGAGTCGCGCCGCTACCTGTGCCTGGCGCACCAGAACGCCGCCCACGCGGCGCACCAGCGCGGCCTGAAGGCGCTCTCCCTGCGCAGCGCATGGCGCGCCTGGCGCCTGGCCCCCTCGCGCGCGCGCCTGAAGGCGCTCCTGCGCGCGGGGCTCTCGCCCGAGCTGGCGCGCGCGCTCGGGCGCGGCGAGCTGCGCGCGCGCGTGCCGTTCCTGGGTTACCCGCTGCGCGGCCGGGAGCGCTACGACCCGTTCTTCGTGATCGGCGCCGGGCGCTCGGGCAACACGCTCCTGCGCCGCATCCTGACGGCGCACTCCGCGCTGCACGTCCCGCCCGAGACCTTCGTGCTGGGCGAGCTCGTCGAGCGCTTCCCGCGCCTGGCGCGCCACCTGAGCTGGCCGGACCTGGTCGCCTGGGTCTACGCGCTGCCCGCCTTCCACGCCGAGTGGCACACGTTCGGGGCCGACCTGGGCCCGCTCGTGCGGCGCATGGCGCGGCTGCCGCGGCGGCGGCGCGACCTGGCGACCCTGATCGACGCCTTCTTCCGCCACCACGGCCAGGTCCACGGCCAGGAGAAGGCGCGCTGGGGCGACAAGACGCCGCTGAACTCGCTCGACGAGCGCGCCGCGCTCGGCCGTCCGCCCGAGCGCCTCGGCCGCGGCACGCCGCGCACGCTCGAGCGCCTCGCGCGCGTGTTCCCCGACGCGCGCTTCGTGCACATCGTGCGCGACGGCTGCGACAACGTCTGGTCGCACCTGCAGGGCGGCTTCTTCTCCAGCGCCGAGGACGCCGCGCGCCGCTGGCTGCACGTCGTGCGCCAGTGCCGGAACTTCGTCACGCGCCATCCCGAGCGCTCTTGCACCGTGCGCTACGAGGAGCTCGTGGCCGAGCCCGAGCGCGCCGTGCGCGGCGTGTGCGCCTTCCTCGGCGTCGCCTTCGAGCCGGCCATGCTCGCCTCCGAGGGCTCGGCCGAGCGCCTGGGCGACGTGCCCGAGTGGCGCTGGCACGCGCGCGTGGCGCAGCCGATCGACGCCTCGAACCCGGGCAAGGGCCGCGCCTTCCTGACGCCGCGCGAGCGCGAGCGCGTGCAGGAGATCCTCGGCCCCGAGCTGGCCGCGCTCGGCTACCCGCCCGCGCTCGGACCGCCATGAGCGAGCTCTGCGTCTCCCTGGTCGGCTGCGGCGCCGTGGCGCTGGCGCACGTGCCGACGGTCGAGGGCTGCGCGCGCACGCGCCTGGGCCCGCTGGTCGATCGCGACCTCGGCCGCGCGCGCGCGCTCGCCGCGCGGCACGGCGTCGAGGCGCTCGACGACCACCGCGCGCTGGCCGGCCGCACCGACGCCGCGATCGTCGCGCTGCCCCACCACCTGCACGCGCCCGTCGCGGTCGACCTGCTCGAGCGCGGCGTGCACGTCCTGGTCGAGAAGCCGATGGCGCTGGCGCCGGAGGAGTGCGACCGCATGCTGGCCGCGGCGCGCGCCTCGGGCGCGGTGCTGGCGGTCGGCATGGTCAGCCGCTTCTTCGCGAACGGGCCGCTGGTGCGCGCGCTGCTCGCGAGCGGGCTGCTCGGCAAGGTGCACTCGTTCGAGGTGCGCGAGGGCTTCGTCTACGACTGGCCGGTGGCCTCCGACTTCATGTTCCGCCGCGAGGCGGGCGGCGGCGTGCTGGCCGACACCGGCTCGCACGTGCTGGACCAGCTCGGCTGGTGGCTGGGGCCGCTGGAGCCGCTCGCCTGCGCGGACGACGCGCGCGGCGGCGTCGAGGCCGACTGCGCGCTGCGCTTGCGCACGGCGGCGGGCGCCGAGGGCACGGTCGAGCTCTCGCGCACGCGCGCGCTCGGGAACCGCTGGCGCATCGTCGGCGAGCGCGGGACGCTCGAGACCGCGCGCCGCTTCGACGCGCCGCTCGCGCTCGCGCTGGAGGGCGCCCCCGCGCGCCTGGCGGGCGTTCTCGAGGGCGCGCGCGGCGCGCGCGAGGCGCCGCTCGACTGCTTCGCGCGCCAGCTCGACGACTTCGCCGGCGCCGTCCTCGACCGGCGCGCGCCGCTCGTGGACGGCGCGCAGGGGCGGCGCGTGGTCGACGTCCTGGCGCGCGCGCGCGCGCTCCGCACCGAGCTCGTGCATCCCTGGAGCGCGGTCTAGCTCACGCCTCGCGAGCGCCGCCCGGGCCGCCGTCGGGCCCGTCCTGCGGGCCGAGCGGATCGCGCCCGCGCCCGCGGCGCGCCGCGAGGCGCAGGCGCGCGCCGCGCAGCGCGGCGCGCACGAGACGCGGCAGCGAGTCGAGGAGCGCCAGCCCCCAGGCGAGCGCCCCGCGCGGCACCCTGCGCCAGTAGGGGTGGAACACGCGCGCGCCGCCGGGCCGGAGCAGGTTCCAGACGATCGTCGGCACCCAGATCTCGCGCGGCAGCGCGCGCAGCGGGGCGAGCAGGCGGTAGCGCTCGACCGCCCCCCACCACGGCCGGAACGGGTGCTCGCGCCGCAGCGGCACGCCCCAGGCCTGCGCGAGCATCGGCAGGCGGTACTCGAGAAAGCCGAGGTCGAGGCGGTCGAACGCCGCGAAGCGCGCGAGGAAGGCGCGCGGCAGCGCCATCACGATCGCGAGGCAAGCCAGCGGCTCCTCCCGGTAGCCGTGGCGCTCGCGCAGGTGCGCGAGGAAGTCCTCGTACAGCCGGCGCTGCGCGGGGCGCGCGCGCGAGGTCCAGATCCAGGCCTCCTCGACCTCGGCCAGCGGCCGCAGCCCGCTGAAGAGCGCCTCGCCCTCGCGCAGGAAGCCGAACAGCTCGGGGATCGGCGCGAAGACCAGCATGTCCCACTGCACGACGACCACCGTGTCCCACGCGAGCGCGTGGCCGCGCTCGCGCTGCCAGGCGGCGAGCAGCACGTCGCCGAAGACGTACTTCCACGTGCGGCCGCCGCGGAAGAGCGCCGGGTAGCGCTCCGCCCCCGCCGGCGGCGGCTCGCGGCAGACCCAGAAGTCCTGCACGTGCGGCGCGAGCAGCGCCTCGAAGGCCGGCGCCGCGTCGGGCTCCCCGCCGAACAGGACGTAGATCGGCGTGCGCGCGTCGTGGCGGCGCAGGAGCAGGACGCGGTCCAGGCACAGCTCCGGCTCCTTGTAGCACCAGAAGAGGACCGCCAGCTTCATGCGCGCGCGCGGCCAGTGTGGTGCGCCGGAGCGGCGGCGCCAAGGCCCGCGCCGTCGACGGCCGCGCGCGCCGCGAGTAGGATCGCGCGCTCGCCCCGCCGCGGCGGGAGCTCGGCCGATCCGCATGGCGAGCGTCGCAACCAGCCCCGGGACGCGCCTCCCGGCCGATCCGCCCGAGGGCCTGCGGCTCGTCTTCCTGATCGGGATGCCGCGCAGCGGCACGACCTGGGTCACCTGGCTCCTGAGCCACCACCCCGAGGTCGTCACCTTCCGCCACTCCGGGCTCTTCTACTGCTTCGAGCACGTGTGGAAGTGGTGGACGCGCGACATCCGCTACACGAGCGGGCGGCGCCTCGCCGCCGGCGACGCTTACGCGACCGCCAGCTCGGCCGACGCGCTCTCCCCGGACGAGCTGACCGGCGTGCTGCGCGGCCTCGGCGCGCGCGTGATCGAGCGCCTGTGCGCCTCGTCGCCCGGCGCGCGCGCCTTCGTGGACCAGACGCCCGAGCACATCGCGCAGGTGGACTTCGCACGGCGCGTCTTCCCCGAGGCGCGCTTCCTGCACGTCGTGCGCGACCCGCGCGCGGTCTACGCCTCGATCCGCAGCGCGGCCGACTCGTGGGCCACGCCCGGCAGCTTCCCGCGCAACCCGATCCAGATCGCGCGCCGCTGGCGGCGGCTGGTCGCTGGCGCGCGCGTCCTGCAGGACGGCGGCGAGCGCTGCCTCGAGCTCTCCTACGAGCGCCTGCACGCCGCCCCGGAGGCCGAGCTCGAGCGCCTGCACCGCTGGCTGGGACTCGCCACGAGCCCCGCGCTCGTGCGCGCCGCGATCGCCGCCTCGGACATCGCCAAGCTGCGCGAGAGCGCGCCCGCCCCGAGCGGCTTCTTCCGCCGCGGCAGCGCGCGCGGCTGGGAAGAGGAGCTCCCGCCGTCGGTCGTGCGGGTGATCGAGCACGAGGCCGGCGACGAGATGGCCCGCTGGGGCTACGAGCGCCGCTGGCCCGCCGGGCGGGTCCCGCTCTCGGTGCGCGCCTACGACCGCGTGGCGGGGGCCGTGCGGGGGCGCCGGGGGCGCCTGGTGCGGGCCGCCCTGGGCGCGCTGGCCCGGGTGAACCGGACGCTCGACCTGATGCGTCAGGAGGGAGACCCGCCCAGCGCGGCCCCTCCATGAGCGCCACCCCCCCCTTCGTCCCCCTGGTCGATCTGCAGGCCCAGTACCGCTCGCTCCAGGACGAGCTCGCGCCCGCCATCGGGGCCGTCCTCGAGCGCTGCGACTTCGTGCTCGGCGAGGCGGTCGGCCGCTTCGAGCGCGCCTTCGCCGCCTTCTGCGAGGCGCCGCACGCGGTCGGCTGCGCCAGCGGCACCGACGCCCTGCAGCTCGCCTGCCGCGGGCTCGGCATCGGCCCCGGCGACGAGGTGATCGTGCCGGCCTTCACCTTCGTCGCGAGCGCGCTCGGCGTGACGCAGGCCGGCGCGCGCCCGGTGCTGGTGGACGTGGACGCCCGCACGGGGCTGATCGACCCCGAGCGCGCGCGCGAGGCGATCACGCCGCGCACGCGCGCGCTCCTGCCGGTGCACCTCTACGGCCAGTGCGCCGACATGGACGCGCTGGGCGCGCTGGCGCGCGAGCACGGGCTGGCCGTGATCGAGGACGCCGCCCAGGCGCACGGCGCGCGCTGGCAGGGCCGGCGCGCGGGATCGATGGGCGACGCCGGCTGCTTCAGCTTCTATCCGGGCAAGAACCTGGGCGCCTACGGCGACGGCGGCGCGATCGTGTGCCGCGACGCGGCGCTGGCCGAGCGCCTGCAGCTCTGGCGCAACTGGGGCTCGCGCAGGAAGTACCACCACGAGGAGCTGGGCCTGAACAGCCGGCTCGACACGCTCCAGGCCGCGGTGCTCGCGGTCAAGCTGCCGCGGCTCGAGGCCTGGAACCGCCGCCGGCGCGAGCTGGCGGGGCGCTACGACGCTGCGCTCGTCGATTGCCCGGGCATCGAGCCGACGCGCACCGCGCCCGACTCCGCGCACCACCTGTACGTCGTGCGCACGGCCGAGCGCGACGAGGCGCTGGCCGCGCTGCAGGCGGCCGGCATCGGCGCCGCGCTGCACTACCCCTTCGCCGTGCACGAGCTCGGCGCGTACCGCTGGCTCGGGCGCGGGCCGGGCTCGTTCCCGGTGGCCGAGGACTGGGCGCGCCGCTGCCTGAGCCTGCCGCTCTACCCCGAGATGCCCGAGGAAGCGATCGAGCGCGCGCGCGAGGTGCTGGCCGCGAGGAGCCTCGTGTGCTGAGGGTCGGCCTGGTCGGCGCGGGGCACTGGGGACCGAACCTGATCCGCTCGTTCGAGCTGACCCGCCGCGCGCTCGTCGCCTGCGTGTGCGACAAGAGCGCGGGCGCGCTCGAGCGCGTCGCCGCCGCCTACCCCGGCACGCGCACGACGAGCGCGCTGGAGGAGCTCCTGGGCGACGAGACGATCGGCGCGGTGGCGGTCTCGACCCCGGTGGCGACGCACTTCGAGATCGCGCGCCGCGCGCTCGAGGCCGGCAAGCACGTGCTGGTCGAGAAGCCGCTGACCGCCACCTCGGCGGAGGCGCGCGCGCTGATCGCGCTGGCGGCCGCGCGCGAGCGCGTGCTGATGGTCGGCCACGTGTTCGAGTACAACGCCACGATCCGCGCGCTGAAGGGCTTCGTCGACTCCGGCGAGCTGGGACGCGTGCACTACATGAGCTTCTCGCGCACGAACCTGGGCCCGGTGCGCACCGACGTGAACGCGCTCTGGGACCTGGCCAGCCACGACGTCTCGATCATGACCTACCTGCTCGGCGAGCCGCCGGTCGAGGTCACGGCGCGCGGCCAGGCCTACCTGAACCCGCGCGTCGAGGACGCCGTGTTCGCGACCTTCACGATGCCCGGCGACGTCCTGGCGCACGTCAACGCGAGCTGGCTCAACCCGCGCAAGGTGCGCCGCATCACGGTCGTCGGCGACCGCAAGATGGCGCTGTGGGACGACCTCGACCTGCAGCGTCCGATCCAGGTCTTCGACCGCCACGTCGAGCTCCCGGCCGCCGACTCCTACCTCGAGTACAAGACCGCCGTCGTGGACGGCGGCGTCTTCATCCCCAACGTGCGCCTGAACCAGCCGCTGCAGGCGGAGTGCGAGCACTTCGTCGAGTGCGTCGCCAGCGGCCGCCGGCCGCAGTCGGACGGCGCGAGCGGCCTGCGCGTGGTGCTGGCGCTGGAGGCCGCCACGGCGAGCATGCGCGAGGGCAGCGTGCGCACGCCGGTCGCCTGCGCCTGAGGGCGCGCGCCGCCGCTCCCGCCCGTGCGCAAGCCCAGGGTCGTCATCACCTACCCCTTCCCGCTGGGCCAGCGGGCGGCCGGCGGCTCGCGCACCACGCCCGAGCTGGCGCGGCAGCTCGCGCGCCTGGGGCTGGACGTCACGATCCTGGTCGTGCTCTCGAACGCGCTCTCGCGCCGCTTCCCGCGCCGGCCGCCCGACCCGGCCGCGTGCGGCGACGAGCTCGACCGCTCGCTCGCGGCCGAGGGCGTGCGCGTCGTGCGCATGCCGCAGAGCCCGCTGCACTACCACCTCGACGCCTGGAGCGTGCGCCGCGGCCTCGCGCGCCTGCTCGCCGAGGGGCCGGTGGACGCCGTGCTCGCGCACTACCACGAGGCGGGCTTCCTGCCCGCGCTGCTCGCGCGCCACGGGACGACCTTCGGCTTCCTCGCCACCTGGCAGACCTACTCCTGGCTGCCGAAGCTCCCGCCCGGCTGGCGCGGCCGCGTGCGCGCCGCCGTCGACCGCCGCATGGTGCTCGAGCCGCACCGCCGCGCGCGCGTCCTGTTCGCGCTCTCGGAGTTCACGCGCGGCGAGCTGGTCCAGCACCTCGGCGTGCGGCCCGAGCGCATCGCGCTCTCGCCGCTGGGCGTGGACGCCTCCTTCCGCTCCTTCGAGCGCAGCCAGCGCCCCGCGATCCGCCGCTTCCTCTGGTTCGGCCGCCTGGCGGTGCTCAAGGGCTTCCACGACGCGCTCGAGGCGCTGGGCGAGCTGAAGCGGCGCGGCGTCGGCGGCTGGACCTTCCGCATGTTCGGCACCGGCCGCAAGGACCTCGTGCGCGCCGCCGCGGAGCGCTGCGGGATCGCCGCCGAGGTCGAGGTGCAGGATCCGATCGGCGACGCCGAGCTCCGCCGCGAGCTGGCCGCCGCCGACCTCGCCTTGATGCCCTCGCACTTCGAGTCCTTCGGCCTCTCGATCGCCGAGGCGCAGGCCGGCGGCCTGCCCGTGGTCGCCTACGCCGTCGGCTCGGTGCCCGAGGTCGTCGAGGACGGCGTCACCGGCTGGCTCGCGCCCTTCCGCCGCACCGACCTCCTGGCCGACGCGCTCGAGCGCGCGGTGGCCGACCCGGCCGGGACGTTCCAGGCCGGGCTGCGCGCGCGCGAGCGCGCGGCGCGCCTGTTCCGCTGGGAGCGCACGGCGGCCATCGTGCGCGACGAGCTCGAGCGCCTGGGCGCCTTCGCGCGCGCGCGCTCCTCCGCCTGACATGGCCCTGCGCCTGGCGATGACGTTCCCGCTCGCGCCCGGCGTGCCGGGCGGCGGCACCGAGGACTGCCTCGGCCTCGCGCGCCACCTGCGCCGCGCCGGGGCCGAGCTGGTGCTCCTGTGCGCGCGCTCGGCCGGCCCCGGGCGCTTCCCGCGCCGCGCACCCGCGGCCGAGGCCGACGCCGCCGCGCTGGACGCGCTCGCGCGCGAGGGCGTCGAGACGCGCCTCGTGCCCGCGCACCCGCTGCACCACCTGCTCGACGGCCTGCCGATGCGCGCCGCGGTGCGGCGCCTCCTCGCCGAGCGGCCGCTCGACGCGCTGATCGGCTGGTGGCACGAGGCGGCCTTCCTCGCCGGAGCGCTCGAGCGCCGCGGCGTGCTCTTCGCGATGAGCGCCGCGGCGAGCTACGCGCAGACCTTCCCGCGCGCGGGGCGCCGCCGGCCGCTGCGGCTCGTGCGCGAGCGGCGCCTGGTGCGCGCGCCGCTGCGCCAGGCCGCGCTCGTGCTCGCGCGCTCGGAGTTCACGCGCGCCGAGCTCGCGGCCTTCGCCGGCCTCCCGCCCGAGCGCGTGCGCGTCGTCCCCTGCGGCGTGGACCCGCGCTTCGCGGCGCTCGCGCGCGCGCCCGCTCCAGGCCCGCCGCGCGTCCTCTTCTTCGGCCGGCTGAGCGCGGAGAAGGGGGTCTTCGACGCCCTCGAGGCGCTGGCGCGCGCCGCGGCGGCCGGCGCGCCGGCCTGCCGCCTGCGCGTCGCGGGCTGGGGCGACCCGGCCCCGGTGCGCGCGCGCGCGACGGCGCTCGGGATCGAGGGGCGCGTCCTGCTCCTGGGGCCGCTCGGGCGCGACGCGCTCGCGGCCGAGCTGGCGCGCGCCGACCTCGCGCTCCTGCCCTCGCGCTCGGAGTCCTTCGGCCTGGCGAACGCCGAGGCGCTCGCCGCCGGGGTGCCGGTCGTCGCCTACGCCGCCGGGGCCGTCCCCGAGGTCGTCGGCGGCGCGGGCTGGCTCGTCCCGAGCGGCGATCGCGACGCGCTCGCCGCGGCGCTCGGCCGGGCGCTGGCCGACCCCGCCGAGCGCGCGCGCCGCGCCGCCGAGGGGCGGCGCCGGATCCGCGAGCGCTACACCTGGGAGCGCGCCGCGGCGGACACGCTCGCCTGCCTGGCCGAGGCCCTGGCCGCCCGCGACGGACCGGCGCCCCGAACGCTCTGCTAGCATCCCGGCGCCCGTCCGCCGGGGTGCGGAGCCGTCCCGGGGAGCGGCGCGGCGACCCCGCGGCCCGCTCTCCCGACCCGGCTCCCCTCCCCGGTGGCCCCCCGGCGGGTGGCGGATCGCCGCAAGCCCCGCGGATGCCGTCGATCGCTGGACCGCCCGGGCCCTCCCGTCCGTCGGAGGGAGCGGCCCCGCCCTTCCCCTCCGTGACGTCTCCCCAGCGCCGCTCCCGCCTCTCGACGGACCGCATCCGCAGGGTCCAGGACCTCGTCGAGAGCGAGGGGCTGGGCGCGCGCGCGGAGCCCTTCCCGCGCCTCGCTCCCGGCGCGGAGGCCCCGCTCTCCTTCGCCCAGGAGCGGCTGTGGTTCCTGGCGCGCCTCTGGCCGGAGAGCCCGGCCTTCCACGTGCCCGCCGCCTGGCGCGTGCGCGGCGCGCTCGACCCGGACGCGCTGGAGCGGGCGCTGGTCGCGCTCGCCCGCCGGCACCCGGCGCTGCGCACGCGCTTCCCGGCGCGCGGGGGACGGCCGCGCCAGGAGGTCGAGGAGGAGCCGCGCGTCGCGCTCGAGCGCGAGACGCTCCCCGCCGCCGCCTCCCCCGCCGCGCGCGAGGCCGCCGCGCTCGCGCGCGCGCGCGCCTGGGTGCGCCGGCCGTTCGACCTCGAGCGCGCGCCGCTGGCGCGCTTCCTGCTCCTGACCACGGCGTCGGACGAGCACCTCCTCGTCCTGTGCGTGCACCACGCCGTGTGCGAGGTGCAGTCGCTCGGCATCCTCGCGCGCGACCTCGCGAGCCTGGTCGCGGCCGCCGCCGAGGGCCGCGCGGCGGCGCTGCCGGCGCTCGCGGCGAGCTTCGCCGACTTCGCCGCCTGGCAGCGCGCGCGCGCGGAGGGGCCGCGCGCCGCGGCGGCGCTCTCCTTCTGGCGCGGCCGGCTGGCGGGCGCGCTCGACCCGCTCGAGCTCCCCACCGATCGGCCGCGGCCGGCGCTGCAGGGCCTGGAGGGCGGCGTCGTCGAGCGCGCGCTGCCCGCGGAGCTCTCGAGCGCGCTCCGCGCCTGGGCGGCGCGCTCGGGGCGCACGCTCTTCGCGCCGCTCGCGGCGGCCTTCGCGACGCTGCTCGCGCGCCTGGCGGACGCGCGCGAGGTGCGCCTGGGCGTGCCGGTGACCGAGCGCGACCACGCCGCGCTCGCGGGCGTCGTCGGCTTCTTCGTGAACACGCTCGTGCTGCGCTGCGAGCTCGAGGACGGCCCCGGGCTGGACGCGCTCTCGGCGCGCGTCGAGGCCGAGCTGCACGCCGCGCGCGAGCACCAGGAGCTGCCCTTCGAGCGCCTGGTCGCCGCGCTCGCGCCCGAGCGCGACCTGTCGCGCACGCCGCTCGTGCAGGCCGCTTTCCTGCTGCAGTACGCGGACGAGGGCGGGCCCGAGCGCCTGCCGCTCGGGCCGGGCGCGACGCTGGAGGCGCTCGACCCGCTGGCCGTGCACACCGGGACGGCGAAGTACGACCTGGCGCTGGTCGCGCTGGTCGAGGGCGAGCGCGTGCGGCTCGCCCTCGAGCACGCGAGCGAGCTGTTCGAGCCGGCGACGGCAGCGCGCATGCTCGAGCAGCTCGAGCTCCTGCTCGCGCAGGCGCTGGCGGCGCCCGAGCGCTCGCTGCTCGAGCACGACCTCGTCACGCCGGGCGAGCGCGCGCTGCTCGCGCGCTGGAACGCCTCGCCCGCGCCGGGACCCGCGCGGCTCGTGCACGAGGTCGTCCTCGCGCAGGCCGCGCGCGACCCGCAGGCCGTGGCCGTGGTCGACGGCGCCGCGACGCTCACCTACGGCGCGCTCGCCGCGCGCGCGCGGCGGCTGGCGCGTCGGCTGCGCGCGCTCGGCGTCGGTCCGGAGGTCGTGGTGGCGCTGGCCGCGGAGCGCTCGCCCGAGATGGTCGTCGGCGCGCTGGCGGTGCTCGAGGCGGGCGGCGCCTACCTGCCGCTCGACCTCTCCTGGCCGCGCGAGCGGCTGGCCTTCCAGATCCGCGACGCCGCCGCGCCGCTCGTGCTCTCGCGCGCGGCGCTGCGCGAGCGCCTGCCCGCGCACGCGGGGCGCACGCTCTTCCTCGACGAGGAGGAGGCCGCGCTCGAGGCGCTCTCCGACGCGCCGCTCGCGCCCGCGGCGCGCGGGGAGGACCTCGCCTACGTGATCCACACCTCGGGCTCGACCGGCGTGCCCAAGGGCGTCGCCGTGACGCACGCGGGGCTGTGGAACCTGGTCGCCTGGCACCTGCGCGCCTACGGCGTCGGGCCGCGCGACCGCGCCACGCACCTGGCCGGCCTGGCCTTCGACGCGGCGGTGTGGGAGCTGTGGCCGATCCTGTGCGCCGGCGGGACGCTCTGCCTCGTGCCCGACGAGGCGCGCCTGGCGCCGGCGCGCCTGGCGGCCTTCCTGGCCGAGCGGGCGATCACGCTCGCGTTCCTGCCGACGCCCCTGTGCGAGGCGCTGCTCGCCGAGCCGCTGCAGGGCGGCCTCGCGCTGCGCGCGCTCCTGACCGGCGGCGACCGCCTGCGCGCGGCGCCCGCGCGGCCGCTCCCCTTCGCGCTCGTCAATCACTACGGCCCGACGGAGTGCAGCGTGGTCGCGACCGCCGGCCCGGTGACGCCCGGCGCGAGCGGCGCCCCCTCGATCGGGCGGCCGATCGACGGCGTGCGCGTGCACCTGCTCGACGCGCGCGGACGCGACGTGCCGATCGGCGCCGCGGGCGAGATCTTCCTCGCCGGCGCGAGCCTGGCGCGCGGCTACCACCGCCGTCCGGAGCGCACCGCCGAGCGCTTCGTGCCCGACCCGCGCGGCCGCGAGCCGCGCCTGTACGCGACCGGCGACCGCGCGCGCTGGCGCGTCGGGCCGGGCGGCGCGGGCGAGCTCGAGTTCCTCGGCCGGCGCGACGGGCAGGTCAAGGTGCGCGGCGTGCGCGTCGAGCTGGGCGAGGTCGAGGCGCAGCTCGCGCGCGCGCCCGGCGTGCGCCAGTGCGCCTGCGCGCTCGTCCCCGGCGCCGGCGGCGCGCGCCTGGTCGCCTGGGTCGTGGCCGAGCCGGGAGCCACGGCCGAGCGCCTGGCCGCCTTCCTGCGCGCGCGGCTGCCCGAGCCGATGTGCCCCGCGGCCTACGTGCGCCTGGAGGCGCTGCCGCTGACGCCCAACGGCAAGCTGGACCGCGCCGCGCTGCCCGCGCCCGACGACGCGCCGTCCGCCGCCTTCGCCGCGCCCGAGGGCGAGCTCGAGGAGCGCATCGCCGCGGTGTGGGGCGAGGTGCTCGCGCGCCCCGCGATCGACGCGCACGCGAACTTCTTCGACCAGGGCGGGCACTCGCTCGCGCTGGCGCGCGTGCAGGCGCTGCTCGGCGAGCGCCTGGGGCGCGAGCTCGGCATGGTCGAGCTCTTCCAGCACCCGACCGTGAGCGCGCTCGCGCGCCACCTCGAGGCGCGCGGCGCGGGCGCGCCGGCGCTGGCCGAGGCCGAGCGGCGCGCCGCCGGGCGGCTGGCGCGCCTCGCGCGGCGGAGGGTCGGCCGGTGAGCGCCCCCGAGCGCGTCGCGATCGTCGGCATGGCCGGCCGCTTCCCCGGCGCGGCCGATCCCGACGCGCTGTGGCGCAACCTCGCCGCGGGCGTCGAGTCGGTGCGCTTCTTCGACGAGCGCGAGCTGCTGGCGGCGGGCGTGGCGCCGGAGCTCGTGCGCGACCCGAGCTACGTGCCGGCCGGCATGCCGCTCGCGGGCGTCGAGCTCTTCGACGCCGCGTTCTTCGACGTCAACCCGCGCGAGGCGGAGCTGACCGACCCGCAGCAGCGCGTCTTCCTCGAGTGCGCCTGGCACGCGCTCGAGAGCGCCGCGCTCGACCCCGAGCGCTTCGAGGGGCAGGTCGCGGTCTACGCCGGCTCGGGCCGCAACAACTACGTGCTCGGCCACGTGCTCCCCAACCGGCGCGTGATGGAGTCGATGGGCGTCGTGGCCGCGGCGCTCCAGAACGAGAAGGACTTCCTGGCCACGCGCGTGGCCTACAAGCTCGACCTGCAGGGGCCGGCGGTGACCGTGCAGACGGCCTGCTCGACCTCGCTCGTCGCGCTGCACCTCGCCGCGCAGGCCCTGCTCGCGGGCGAGTGCGACGCGGCGCTGGCGGGCGGCGTGTGCATCGCCAACCTGCGCCCCGAGGGCTACGTGTACGTCGACGGCGGGATCTTCGCGCGCGACGGGCACCTGCGCGCCTTCGACGCGCGCGCCTCGGGCCAGGTCGGCGGCAACGGCTGCGCCGTGCTCGTGCTGGAGCGCCTCGAGGACGCGCTCGCGCGCGGGCGGAGGGTGCTGGCCGTCGTGCGCGGCTCGGCGCTGAACAACGACGGCTCGCGCAAGGTCAGCTTCTCGGCGCCGGGCGTGGACGGCCAGGCGCGCGTGATCGCCGAGGCGCTGGCCGTCGCCGGCGTGCACCCCGACGAGATCGACTGCGTCGAGTGCCACGGCACGGGCACGCAGCTCGGCGACCCGATCGAGGTCGCGGCGCTGACGCAGGCCTTCCGGATGCGCAGCGAGCGACGCGGCTCCTGCCCGATCGGCTCGCTCAAGACGAACATCGGCCACCTCGACGCCGCCGCGGGCGCGGCGAGCGTGATCAAGACCGTGCTCGCGATGCAGCACGAGGCGCTGCCGCCGAGCCTCGGCTACGAGCGCGCGAACCCCGAGATCGACTTCGCCGCGAGCCCCTTCTTCGTCAACACGGTCCTGCGCCCCTGGCGCCGCGGCGCGCGGCCGCGCCTGGCCGGCGTGAGCTCGTTCGGCATGGGCGGCACGAACGCGCACGTCGTGCTCGAGGAGCCGCCGCCCGCCGCGAGCGGCGGGCCTTCGCGGCCGGTGCAGGTCCTGCCGCTCTCGGCGCGCAGCCCCGCGGCGCTCGAGGCGGCCGGCGCCGCGCTCGCCGCGCACCTCGAGGCGCTGGCCGCCGACGGCGCGCCCGAGGCCGCGCTGGCCGACGCCGCGCACACGCTCCAGGTCGGGCGCAAGGCCTTCGAGCGGCGCCGCGCCGTCGTGGCGGGCTCGCTCGCCGAGGCGGCGGCCGCCCTGCGCGCGGACGAGCCGCGGCGCGGCGCCGCCGGCGTCGCGCCCCGCGGCGGGCGCCCGGTCGCGTTCCTCCTCTGCGGGCAGGGGACGCAGCACGCCGGCATGACGCGCGGTCTCTACGAGCGCGAGCCGGTCTTCCGCCGCGCGCTCGACCGGACCTGCGACGTCCTCGCGCCCCACCTGCCCGGCGCGCCCGCGCGCGACCTGCGCGCGCTGCTCTTCCCGGCCGCGGACGAGCGCGCCGCCTGCGACGCGCTCCTCTGCCGCACGGAGTGGACGCAGCCCGCGCTCTTCGCGGTCGAGCTCGCGCTGGCCGAGCTGCTCGCCGCGTGGGGCGTGCGCCCCGACGCGCTGCTCGGGCACTCGGTCGGCGAGCTCGCCGCCGCCGCGCTGGCGGGCGTGCTCGCGCTCGAGGACGCCTGCCGGCTGGTCGCCGCGCGCGGCCGGCTGATCGGCGCGCTGCCCGCCGGCGGCGCCATGCTCGCCGTGCACCTGGCGGAGGACGCGCTCGTCGCGCGCCTGCCGGCCGAGCTCTCGCTCGCGGCCGTCAACGCACCCGAGCTGTGCGTCGCGTCCGGCCCCGAGGCCGGCGTCGCCGCGCTCGAGCAGGCGCTCGCCGCCGAGGGCGTCGCGACGCGCCGCCTGCACACCTCGCACGCCTTCCACTCGGCCCTGATGGAGCCCGTCCTCGACGCCTTCGAGGCCGAGCTCCGCGGCGTGCGCCTGTCCGCCCCGCGCACGCGCTTCGTCTCCGGCACGACCGGCACCTGGATCACGGCCGAGGAGGCGCGCGACCCGCTCTACTGGGTGCGCCACCTGCGCCGGCCGGTGCGCTTCGCCGACGGCGTGCGCACGCTGTGCGCCGAGCGCCCGCGCGTCCTGTGCGAGGTCGGTCCGGGCGACGCGCTGGCGGGCCTGGCGCGCCTGGGCGCGCCCGAGGGCACGCCGGTCGTGCGCACGACGCGGCACGCGCGCGAGGAGGACGACGACCAGGCCGTGCTCTTGCGCGCGCTCGGCGCGCTGTGGTGCGCCGGCGCCGCGGTCGACTGGAGCGCCTTCTCCGCCGGCGAGGAGCGCCGCCGCGTCGCGCTGCCGGGCTACGCCTTCCAGCGCGAGCGCTACTGGCTCGACCCGGTGGCGCCGGCCGCCGACGACGACGAGCCCGCGCGTGCTCTGGATCCCGCCGACTGGTTCTGGGCCCCCTCGTGGCGGCGCGTGCCCGACGCCGGCGCGCGCCGCGACGGCGCGCAGCGCTGGCTCGTCCTCGGCGACCGCGGCGGCGTCGGGCGCGAGCTCGTGCGCGCGCTCGAGCAGGGCGGCGACGAGGCGCTCCTGGTCGAGCCGGGCGAGCGCTTCGAGGCGCGCGCGCGCGGCGCGTGGACGCTCGATCCGCGCAACCCGGCCGACTACGCCGACCTGCTCGAGGAGCTCGGCGTGCACGGGTTCCGGCCGACGACGGTCGCGCACCTGCTCGGCCTCGACCCGCTCGCGCGCACGTCGCTGGCGGCGCTGGACGCGGCGCAGGAGACGCTCTTCACGAGCCTCCTGTTCCTCGGACAGGCGCTCGCCGCGCGCCCTTCCGGCGGCGCGCTGCGCCTGGCCGTGGCGGCGCGCGGCATGGTCGAGGTGCAGGAGGGCGAGCTCGACCAGCCCGAGAAGGCCATGCTGCTCGGGCCGTGCAAGGCGATCGAGGCCGAGCTCGAGGGCGTGCGCTGCACGGCGCTGGACCTCGACGGGGCCGACGCGGCGCAGGACGCGGCGCGCCTGCGCGCCGAGCTCGCGCGCGCGGAGCCCGTCCCGCTCGTCGCCTGGCGCGGTCGCACGCGCTGGCTGCCCGGCTTCGAGCCCGTGCGCCTCGGGCCGCTCGCCCCGGGAGCGGGCCCGCTGCGCGAGCGCGGCGTCTACCTGATCACGGGCGGGCTGGGCGGCATCGGGCTCGCGCTCGCGCGCTTCCTGGCGCGGCGCGCGCGCGCGCGGCTGATCCTGGTCGGGCGCTCGCGCGTGCCCGAGGAGTCGGCCTGGCGCGCCTGGGTCGAGGAGCACGGCGAGGACGACCCGACCAGCCGGCGCGTGCGCGCGCTCGAGGCGCTCCGCGCCGAGGGCGCCGAGGTGCTGGCGCTCTCGGCGGACGCGTCCGACCCGGCGGCGATGCGCGCCGCCGTCGAGCGCGCCGAGGCGCGCTTCGGCGCGCTGCACGGCGTCGTGCACGCGGCCGGCCTGCCCGGCGACGGGCTGCTCGAGCTCAAGTCGCGCGCGGCGGCGCAGCGCGTGCTCGCCCCCAAGGTGCGCGGGACGCAGGTGCTCGAGGAGTGCCTGCGCGGGCGCCCGCTCGACTTCGTGCTCCTGTGCTCGTCGCTCGCCAGCGCCGTCACCGGCGTCGGCCAGGTGGACTACTTCGCGGCCAACGCCTACCTGGACGCGTGGGCCTGCTTCGCGCGCGCGCGCGGCGTGCCCGCCGTCGCGGTCGGCTGGGACGCCTGGCGCGAGGTCGGGATGGCGGCCGGGACCGCCGTGCCCGAGGCGCTGCGCGCCGAGCGCGAGCGGGCGCTGCGCGACGGGCTGTCGCCCGCGGAGGGCTGCGAGGCCTTCGAGCGCGCGCTCGCGAGCGGGCTCGCGCACGTGCTGGTCTCGACCACGCACCTGCCGCGGCGCGTCGCCGCCAGCGCCGCGGCGGTCGCGGCCCGGCGCGCGCCCCCCGTGTCCCCGGCCGCGACGACGCCGGCAGCCGCGGCCGGCGAGCGCGCCGCGCCGGCCGGGCTGCACGCGCGCCCGGCGCTCGCCACGCCGTACGCGCCGCCGCGCTCGCCCGTCGAGGAGGTCCTGTGCGCGCTGTGGAGCGACCTGCTCGGGATCGCCGGCGTCGGCCGCGACGACGACGTCTTCGACCTGGGCGCGAACTCGCTGCTCCTGATGCAGCTCTCGCTGCGCGTGCGCTCGCGCCTGGGCGTGGGCCTCTCGCTGCGCGCGCTGTTCGAGCTGCGCACGGTCGCGCGCCTGGCCGAGCGCGTCGCGGCGCTGCGCGCGCCGCAGGCGGCCGCGGGCGAGACCGAGGAGGTCGCGCTGTGAGCGGCGCCGAGCTGCTCGGGCGCCTGCACGGCCTCGGCGTGCGCGTCTGGCGCGACGGCGCCGAGCTGCGCCTGAGCGCGCCGCGCGGCGTGCTCTCCGACGCGCTCAAGGCCGAGCTCGCCGCGCGCAAGCCCGAGCTGCTCGCCGCGCTGGCGGATGCCGCGCTCGGGCCGGCCGCCTTCGAGGGACGCGCCGGCGCCGCGCCGCTCTCCTCGGCGCAGGAGCGGCTGTGGTTCCTGCAGCGGCTCGACCCCGGCCTGGTCGCCTACAACGTCCCGATGGCGTGGACCGTGCGCGGCGCGCTCGACCCGGACGCGCTCGAGCGCGCGCTGCTCGCGATCGTCGAGCGCCACGCGGTGCTGCGCACCGTGTACCCGCTCGAGGACGCCCGCCCGCGCCAGCGCGTGCTGCCCGCCGCGCAAGCCTTCCGGCTCGAGCGCTGGACGGAGGACGGCGCGCTCGCGGGCGAGGCCTGGCGCGACGCGGTGCGCGAGCGGCTCGAGGCGCTGGCGCGCGAGCCGTTCGACCTCGCGCGCGGGCCGCTCCTGCGCCCGGTCCTGGCGCGCCTGGCGCCCGAGCGGCACGTGCTCTTCGCCTGCGTGCACCACGTCGCCTTCGACGGGACCTCGATCGACCTCTTCCTGCGCGAGCTGCAGACGGAGCTCGCGTGCGCCGCGGCCGGACGCCCCTCGGGCATCTCGCCGCCGCCCGTCTCCTACGCCGCATACGCGCGCTGGCAGGCCGAGCGCCTGCGCGGCCCCGACGTCGCGCGCCAGCTCGCGTGGTGGCGGTCGACGCTGGCGGGCGAGCTCGCGCCGCTCGAGCTGCCCTGCGACCGCCCGCGCCCCGCCGTGCAGACGCACGCCGGCGCGCGCTGCAGCGCGCCGCTGCCCGGCGCGCTGGTGGAGGCGCTCGAGCGCCTGGCGCGCGCCGAGGGCGCGACGCTCTTCATGGGGCTGCTCGCGGCCTACCAGGCGCTGCTCGCGCGCGTCTGCGCTCGCTCCGACGTCGTCGTCGCGACGCCGGTCGCCGGGCGGCACGTCGAGGGCGTGGAGGGGCTGCTCGGCTGCTTCGCCGGCACGCTCGTGCTGCGCGTGCAGGTGGACATGGAAGAGGGCTTCCGCGCGCTCCTCGCACGCGCGCGCGACGCCTGCCTGGGCGCCTTCGAGCACCAGGACGTGCCCTTCGAGCGGCTGGTGGACGCGCTCGCGCCCGAGCGCTCGCTCGGCCACACGCCGCTCTTCCAGACCATGTTCCTGGTCGAGGAGGCCCGCGGCGCGGGCGCGGGCGGCGAGGGGCTCGTCTTCGAGCCCTACGAGCTCGCGACGCGCGTGGCGCGCACCGACCTCGTGCTCTACCCGTATCGCGCGGACGGCGCGTGGTCGGTGTGGGCCGAGTACGCGACCGACCTGTTCGAGGCGCCGACG
Organism: uncultured bacterium; assembly: GCA_902826945.1. Next base: position 78,608 of record CADEGS010000001.1, read on the forward strand.
ATCGAGCGCCTGCTCGCGTCCTACGTGCGCCTGCTCGCGGGCGCGCTGGCCGACCCCGAGCGGCCGCTCGGCGCGCTCGAGCTGCTGGCCCCCGCCGAGCGCGCCGCGCTCGTCTCGGGCTGGCAGCGCGGCGGCGAGGCCTTCCCCGAGCGCGCGATCCACGAGCTCGTGCACGAGACGGCCGCGCGCGCCCCCGACGCGCTGGCCGTGCTCGTGCCCGCGCTCGCCGCGGGCGCGGCGGACGAGCGGCTCTCCTACGGCGAGCTCGCGCGGCGCGCGCACCGCCTGGCGCACCACCTGGTCGCGCGCGGCCTGCGCCCGGGCGCGCTCGTCGGCCTGTGCCTCGAGCGCTCGAGCGAGCTCGTCGTCGCCATGCTCGCGATCCTCGAGGCCGGCGCGGCCTACGTCCCGCTCGACCCCGCCTGGCCGGCGACGCGGCTGGTCGCGATGGCCGAGGACGCGGGCCTGGCGCTGGTCGTCACGAGCGCCGAGCACGAGCCGCTCTTCGCCCCGCTGCTCGCGCGCGGCGCGCTCGCGACGTGCCTCCCCGGGCGCGAGGCCGCGTCCATCGCGGCGCGCCCCGACGCGCCGCTCGGCCTGCGCGTGGACGCGCGCGAGCGGATGTACGCGATCTACACCTCGGGCTCGACGGGCCGGCCCAAGGGCGTGCAGATCGAGCACCGCTCGGTGTCGAACCTGCTGGCCTCGATCCTGCGCGAGCCGGGGCTCGCGCCGGGCGAGCTCCTGCTCGCGCTGACGACGCCCAGCTTCGACATCTCGGTGCTGGAGCTCTTCGCGCCGCTCGTGTGCGGCGCGACGGTGGCGATCGCGCCGGCGCGCGCGGCGCTCGACGCGGCGGCGCTGGCGGCGCTCCTCGCGCGCCTGCGCCCCGACGTGCTGCAGGCCACGCCCGCGACCTGGCGCCTCCTGCTGCTCGCGGGCTGGCCGGGCGACCGCGAGCGGCTGCGCGCCTTCTCGGGCGGCGAGGCGCTGCCGCGCGAGCTCGCCGACCTCCTGCTCGCGCGCACGAAGGAGCTCTGGAACCTCTACGGCCCGACCGAGACGACGATCTGGTCCACCGCGGCGCGCGTGCGCCCCGGCGCGGGGCCGGTGCCGATCGGCCGGCCGCTCGCGAACACGCGCACGTACGTGCTCGACGAGCGGCTGGAGCCCGTGCCGCTCGGCGCGCGCGGCGAGCTCTGGATCGCCGGCGCGGGCCTCGCGCGCGGATACCTGGGACGGCCGGAGCTCGACCGCGAGCGCTTCGTGCCCGACCCGCTCGCGCCCGGCGAGCGCATGTACCGCACCGGCGACCTGGCGCGCTGGCGGCTCGCGCCCGGCGAGCGGGCCGTGCGGCCCGAGGCGCCGGGCGAGCTCGAGTGCCTCGGCCGCATCGACGCGCAGGTCAAGCTGCGCGGCCACCGCATCGAGCCGGGCGAGGTCGAGGCCGTGCTCGGCGCGCACGAGGGCGTGGCCGCGTGCGCCGCGGTCGTGCGCGACGAGGGGCCGCTCGACCGGCGTCTGGTCCTGTGCTGGACGCGCCGCCCCGGCGCGAGCGTGGACGCCGACCTGCTGCGCGCGCTGGCGCGCGAGCGCCTGCCCGCGCCGCTCGTGCCCTCGCTGTTCGAGGAGCGCGACGCGCTGCCCTTGACCTCCGGCGGCAAGCTGGACCGGCGCGCGCTGGCGGCCGCGCGGCCCGCGCCGCGGCCGGCCGCCGCGCGCGCGCCGGGCGACGAGCCAGCGCCGCGCGACGCGACCGAGGCGGCGATCGCGCGCGCCTGGGGCGAGGCGCTCGGTCTCGAGCGCGTCCCGCTCGAGGAGAGCTTCTTCGACCTCGGCGGGCACTCGCTGCTGCTCGCGCAGGTCCACGCGCGCCTGCTCGAGCGCTTCCCCGGCCTGCAAGTCCTCGAGCTCTTCCAGCACCCGACCGTGGCCGCGCTGGCGGCGCACCTGCGGGCGGCCGCGCCGCGCGCCGCGGCCGGACGCGGCGCCCGCGCGGCGGCGGCCTCGAGCGGAGGGGCGCCGCGATGACCGGCGGCGAGGCGCGCGCGGGCGACGTCGCGATCGTCGGCATGGCCGGCCGCTTCCCCGGCGCGCCCGACGTGGCCTCGTTCTGGCGCAACCTGCGGGACGGCGTCGAGTGCATCCGCTTCTTCACGCCCGACGAGCTGGCCGCGGCCGGCGTCGACCCCGCGCTCGCGCGCGACCCGAGCTACGTGCCCGCGCACGGCTGGCTCGAGGGCATCGAGCTCTTCGACGCGGCCTTCTTCGGCGTCGGGCCGCGCGAGGCCGAGGTCACCGACCCGCAGGTGCGCGCCTTCCTCGAGGTCGCCTGGGAGGCGCTCGAGGACGCCGGCATCGACCCCGCGCGCGCGCCCGGGGCGATCGGCGTCGTCGCCGGCGCGAGCAACGACGCCTACGTGATCGACAACCTGCTGCGCCGCCCGGACGTGATCGAGGCCGTCGGCAGCGTGCAGACCGCGCTCGGCAACCACGCCGACTTCCTCGCCACGCGCGTCGCCTACGAGCTCGACCTCTCCGGGCCGGCGCTCACGGTGCAGACCGCCTGCTCGACCTCGCTCGTGGCGGTGCACCTCGCCTGCCAGAGCCTGCTCTCGGGCGAGAGCGACGTGATGCTGGCCGGCGGCGCGTGCGTCAGCGCGCTGCGCAAGCGCGGCTACCTGCACGTCCCGGGCGGGACGAGCAGCTCCGACGGGCACGTGCGCGCCTTCGACGCGCGCGCCGACGGCATGCTGGGCGGCAACGGCGTGGCCGCGGTCGTGCTCCGCCGCCTGGCGGACGCGCTCGCGGCCGGCGACACGATCCGCGCCGTGATCCGCGGCACGGCGATCAACAACGACGGCTCGGGCAAGGTGAGCTTCACCGCGCCGAGCGTGGACGGGCAGGCGCGCGTGATCCAGGATGCGCTCGACGTCTCCGGCGTGGACCCGCGCACGATCGGCATGCTCGAGGCGCACGGCACCGGGACGCCGCTCGGCGACCCGATCGAGGTGCGCGCGCTGACGCAGGCCTGGCGCACGCGCACCGACGCGCGCGCGTACTGCGCGCTGGGCTCGGCCAAGACGAACGTCGGGCACCTCGACATCGCCGCCGGCGTGACCGGCCTGATCAAGGCCGCGCTCGCGCTCGAGCGCGGCGCGATCCCGCCCAGCCTGCACTTCGAGCGGCCGAACCCCGAGCTCGACCTCGCCGCGAGCCCCTTCTTCGTCAACACGGCGCTGCGCCCCTGGCCCGCGGGCGACGCGCCGCGCCGCGCGGCGGTGTCCTCGTTCGGCATGGGCGGCACGAACGCGCACGCGGTGCTCGAGGAGGCGCCGGCCGCGAGGCCGGGCGATCCGCCGCGGCGCTTCGAGCTCTTGCCGCTGGGCGCGCGCAGCGAGGAGGCGCTGGGCCGCGTGGCCGCGCGCCTGGCGCGCGCGCTCGAGGCGGCGGACGCGCCGGCCCTGGCCGACGCCGCGCACACGCTGCAGGAGGGGCGCGCCGCCCTCGCGGTGCGCCGCGCGGTGGTCGTGGCGGCCGGTGGGAGCGCGGCCGCGGCGCTCGACGCGCTCGACGCGCGCCGCGCCACGCCCGTGCGCCGGGCGCGGCCGCGAAGGCCGGTGGCGTTCCTCCTCTCCGGCCAGGGCGCGCAGCACGCGAACATGGCGCGCGGCCTGCTCGACGAGCCGGCCTTCCGCGCGACGCTGGAGCGCTGCGCGGCGCTCCTCGACCCGCTGCTCGACGACGGCCCGCTCCTGGAGCGCCTCTACCCCGCGCCCGGGGCCGAGGAGGAGGCCGCGCGCGCGCTGGAGCGCACGCAGCTCACGCAGCCGGCGCTCTTCGCGGTCGAGCTGGCGCTGGCCGCGCTGTGGCGCAGCTACGGCGTCGAGCCCGAGTCGCTGCTCGGCCACTCCGTCGGCGAGCTCGCCGCGGCGGTGCTGGCGGAGGTGCTCTCGCTCGAGGACGGCTGCCGCCTGGTCGCCGCGCGCGGGCGGCTGATCGGCGCGCTGCCGGCCGGCGGCGCGATGCTCGCGGTCCACGCCGAGGCCGAGGCGGTCGCTCCGCTCTGCACGCCCGCGCTCGCGATCGCCGCGCACAACGCGCCCGGCCTGGTGGTCGTCTCCGGCGACGCGACCGAGCTGGCGGCGCTCGAGGCGCGGCTCGAGGCGCAGGGCGTCGGCGCGCGCCGGCTGCGCACCTCGCACGCCTTCCACTCGCCGCGCATGGACCCCGTCCTCGACGCCTTCCGCGCCGAGGTCGAGCGCGTCGCCTCGTGGCAGGCGCCGCGCATCCCCATCGTCTCGTGCACGACGGGCCGCTGGCTTTCGGACGACGACGCGCGCGACCCGGCCTACTGGGTGCGCCACCTGCGCGAGCCGGTGCGCTTCGCCGACGGCGTCGCCACGCTCGCGCGCGACCCCGGACGCGTGCTGCTCGAGGTGGGGCCGGGCGAGACGCTGGCCTCGCTCGCGCGCCTGGGCGCGCCGCCCGGCACGGTCGTGGTCGCCTCGGCGCGCCACGCGCAGGACGAGCGCGACGACCTCGAGGTCCTGACGCGCGCGCTGGGCGAGCTGTGGTCCGCCGGCGTGGAGATCGACTGGGCCGGCTACCGGGGCGGGAGGCGGCGCCGCCGCGTGCCGCTCCCGACCTATCCCTTCGAGCGCGAGCGCTTCTGGATCGACCCGCCGCGCGCGGGCGCGACCCCCGCCGCGGAGACGGGCCGGCGCGCCGACGTCGCCGACTGGTTCGCCGTGCCGAGCTGGCGCCAGGCGCCGCCGGTGCTCGCGCGCGCGCACGCGACCGACCCGGCCGCGCCGTGGCTGCTCCTCGCCGACGCCGGCGGCGTCGGCGCGCGGCTGGCTCTGGCGCTCGAGCGCCGCGGCCTGCGCGCGCTGCTCGTGCGGCCGGGGCCGGCGTTCGCCGAGGACGCGACCGGGTTCACGATCGCGCCCGACGACGACGAGCACGCCGTCCGGCTGCTCGACGCGCTCGAGCGGCGCGGGGCGCGGCCGGGCGCGCTCGTGCACCTGTGGAGCCTGGACGCCGAGCTCGAGCCCGGGCAGGAGGTCGCGCTCGCCTTCGCCTCGCTCGTCGCGCTGGGACGGGCGCTGGCCGAGCGCCCGCGCGAGCGACCGCTGCCGGTCGTCGCCGTGACGCGCGGCGTCCACGGCGTGCCCGACGGGCGCGCGCGCGCGCCCGCCGGCGCGCTCGTGCTCGGCCCGCTGCGCGCGCTGGCGGCCGAGGCGCGCGGCCTGCTCGCCAAGGCGGTCGACCTCCCCGGCGCGCGCGCGCCGAGCGACCTGGAGCTGGAGCGCCTGGCCGACGAGGTGCAGGCCGACGCCCGCGAGCGCGAGGTCGCGCTGGCCGGGGACGCGCGCTGGGTGCTCGGCGTCGAGCCCGTGCGCCTGCCCGCCGCGCCGGAGGGCGCCGCGCAGGCCGGCGGCGCGACGGGGCGCGCCGTCCCGCTGCGCGCCGGCGGGACCTTCCTCGTCACCGGCGGCCTGGGCGGGCTCGGCCTGGCCTTCGCGCACGAGCTCGCGCGGCGCACGCGCGGCAACCTCGTCCTGCTCGCCGCGCGCGCGCTGCCCGACGACCCCGACGCCTGGCTGGCGGCGCATCCCGAGCACGACCCGCAGAGCGTGCGCCTGCGCGGCGTGCGCGCGCTCGAGGCGCTCGGCGCGCGCGTGCTGACCGCCGCGGCGCCGGTCGAGGACGCCGCCGCGATGGCGCGCGTCGTGGCCCTGGCGCGCGAGCGCTTCGGCGCGATCCACGGCGTCGTGCACGCCGCGGGCCGCGCCGGCAGCGGCCTGCTCGCGACCAAGACGCGCGCCGACGCGCAGCGCGTGCTGGCGCCCAAGGTCGCCGGCACGCGCGTCCTGCACGCGCTCTTCCCCGACGGCGCGCTCGACTTCCTGCTGCTCGTCTCGTCGATCGCGACGGCGCCGGGCGTGGCGGCGGGCGTGGACTACGCCTCGGCCAACGCCTTCCTCGACGCCTACGCCCGCTCGCGCGCGGGCGGGCGCACGCGCGTCTGTGCCTGGGGCTGGGACGCGTGGCGCGACGTCGGCCTGGCCGCGCCCGCACCCGGCGTCGAGCGCGCGCGCTACGAGCGAGCGCTGCGCCTCGCGATCGCGCCCGACGACGGCCGCGAGGCCTTCGCGCGCCTGCTCGCCGCGGGCCTGCCGCACGCCTGGGTCTCGCCGGTCGCGCTCGCCGGCCGCGACGACCTGGCGTCGGCGCGCCCGCGGGAGCCGGCCGCCGCGGATGCGCCGGAGGCCCCCGCCCCGCCGGCGCGCGAGGGCGCTCCGCGGCCCGCGCTCGCGACCGCCTTCGCGGAGCCGCAGGGCGCCACCGAGCGCGCCGTCGCCGCGCTGTGGGGCGAGCTGCTCGGCGTCGCGCCGATCGGCCGCCACGACGGCTTCTTCGAGCTGGGCGGCAGCTCGCTGGTCCTGATGCAGCTCAACGTCCGCCTGCGCGCGCTCTTCGGCGTCTCGCTCTCGGTGCGCGAGCTGTTCGAGTCGGCGCGCGTCGCCGACCTGGCCGGGCGCGTGGACGCGATCCGCGCGCTCGCCGCGCCCGCGGCGCACGGCGCGGCGGAGGAGGTCGAGGAGTTCACGCTGTGACGACGGGCGAGCTGGTCGCGCGGCTGCGGGAGCTCGGCGTGCGCCTGCGCCTCGAGGCGGGCGAGCTGCGCGTGCAGGCGCCCAAGGGCGCGCTGACCGACGCGCTGCGCGCGGCGCTGCGCGCGCGGCGCGACGAGCTCGTGGCGCTGCTCGAGCGCGGCGCGGCGCCGGACGACCTCCCGCCCCTGGAGCGCGCGCCGCGCACCGACGCCGACCCGCCGAGCTTCGGGCAGCGACGCCTGTGGTTCCTGCAGCGGCTCGAGCCGGAGCTCGCCGCCTACAACATCCCGCTCAACTGGAACCTGCGCGGCGCGCTCGACGTGCGCGCGCTCGGGCGCGCCCTGACGCACGTCGTCGCGCGGCACGAGGCGCTGCGCACCGTCTTCCCCGCGACGGACGGCGTCCCGCGCCAGCACGTGCTCGAGCCCTGGGAGGTGCGCCTCGCCCCCGTCGGGGACGAGGAAGGCCGGGAGCACGCCGCCTGGCGCCGCGAGGTGCTGCGCCGCATCACCGCGGACGCCGAGACGGCCTTCGACCTCGCGCGCGGACCGCTCTTGCGGCCGGCCCTCTACCGCCTGGGCCCGGACGAGCACGTGCTGTGCGTGTGCGTCCACCACGCGGTCTTCGACGGCGTCTCGATCGGCGTCCTGCTGGACGAGCTGATCGCCGGCTACGAGGCGTGCCTGGCCGGACGCGAGCCGCTCCTGGCGCCGCTCCCGGTGCAGTACGCCGACTACGCGCGCTGGCAGGAGCGCGCCTTCGCCGGCGAGGCCTTCCGCCGCGAGCTCGACTGGTGGAAGCGCACGCTGGCGGGCGAGCTGCCGGTGCTCGCGCTGCCGGCCGACCGCCCGCGGCCGGCGGTCCAGACCTACCGCGGCGACCGCGAGGAGCTGCCGCTCCCCGCCGCGCTCGTGCGCGACCTGGTCGCGCTCGGCCAGGCGCAGGGCGCCACGCTCTACATGGTCATGCTGGCCGGATACCTGGCGCTCCTGCAGCGCCTGACCGGACAGACCGACCTGCTCGTCGGCACCGCGATCAACGGGCGCGACCGGCCCGAGCTCGAGCGCCTGATCGGCTTCTTCGTCAACACGCTCGTGATCCGCACCGACGTCTCGGGCGACCCGGACTTTCGCGCGCTCGTGGCGCGCGTGCGCGAGGCCTGCCTGGGCGCCTTCGAGCACCGCCACGTGCCCTTCGAGCGCCTGGTGGACGAGCTCCAGCCCGCGCGCACGCTCTCCACCGCGCCCGTCTTCCAGACGCTGTTCCTGAACGAGCTCGAGCCCGACCCGCCGCGCGCCATGGGCGGGCTCGTCGTGCGCCCGCACGGCAAGGACGAGACGCTCGCGCTCCACGTCGCGCGCAACGACCTGTGCCTGTGGGTCTCGGCCGACGAGGACGGCCTGATCGCCTGGGCCGAGTACAACACCGACCTGTTCGACGCCGCGCGCATCCGGCGCCTGCTCGCGCAGTACGTGCGGCTGCTCGAGGCGGCCGCGGCGGACCCCGACGCGCGCCTGTCGCGCCTCGCGCTCCTCGCGCCGGACGAGCGCCGGCGGCTGCTCGTCGACTGGAGCCGGCGCGGCGAGCCCTTCGACGCGCGCGCCGTGCACCGGGCGTTCGAGGACCAGGCGGCGCGCGCGCCCGAGCGCACGGCGATCGTCTTCCCCGCGCTCGACGACCCGGCGCGGGACGAGCGCGTGAGCTACGGCGCGCTCGAGCGCCGCGCGAACCGGCTGGCGCACCACCTCGCCGCGCGCGGCGTGCGCCCGGGCGCGCTGGTGGGCCTGTGCCTGGAGCGCTCGCCCGCGCTGCTCGTCGCGCAGCTCGCGATCCTCAAGGCGGGCGCGGCGTACGTCCCGCTCGACCCGGCCTGGCCGGCCGAGCGCCTGGCGCGGACGGCGCACGACGCGCGCCTCGCGCACGCGGTCGTGCACGGCGACCTGCGCGGGCTGCTGGCGGGGACGGCGCTCGCGCCGATCGACCTCGAGCGCGAGGCCGACGCGATCGCCGCGCGCCCCGACGGCCCGCTCGGGGTCGCGGTCGGCGCGCGCGAGCGCATGTACGTGCTCTACACCTCCGGCTCGACCGGCGCGCCGAAGGGCGTCGCGGTCGAGCACCGCTCGGTGGCCAACTTCCTGGCCTCGATGCGCCGCGCGCCCGGGCTCGCCGCCGGCGAGACCCTGCTCGCGCTGACGACGCCGTCGTTCGACATCTCGGTGCTCGAGCTCTTCCTGCCGCTCACGAGCGGCGCCACGGTCGCGCTCGCGCCGCGCGCGGCGACGCTCGACGGCGCGCTGCTGGCCGCGCTCGTGCGGCGCCTGGCGCCCGACGTGCTGCAGGCGACGCCGGCGACCTGGCAGCTCCTCCTGCACGCGGGCTGGGAGGGCGCGCCGGCGACGCTGCGCGCCCTGTGCGGCGGCGAGGCGCTGCCGCGCGAGCTCGCAGCGCGCCTCCTGCCGCGCGCCAAGGAGCTCTGGAACCTCTACGGCCCGACCGAGACGACGGTCTGGTCGACGGCCGCGCGCGTGCGGCCCGGCGAGGGCCCCGTGCGCATCGGCGCGCCGATCGCGAACACGCGCGCCTACGTGCTCGACGCCGGGCTGCAGCCGGTCCCGCTGGGCGTCACGGGCGAGCTGTGGATCGCCGGCGACGGCCTGGCGCGCGGCTACCTCGGCCGACCGCGGCTGACCGCCGAGCGCTTCCGGCCCGACCCCTGGTCGCTGGGCGAGCGCATGTACCGCACCGGCGACCTGGCGCGCTGGCACGAGCGCGCGGACGGCGCGGGCGAGCTCGAGTGCCTCGGTCGCATCGATCACCAGGTCAAGCTGCGCGGCTTCCGCATCGAGCTCGGCGAGGTCGAGAGCGTGCTGGCCGCGGTCCCGGGCGTGCGGGCGTGCGCGGCGATCGTGCGCGAGGACGCGCCGGGCGACCGGCGCCTGGCGGCCTACTGGGCGCGCGCGCCCGGGAGCGACGTCGACGAGGACGCGCTGCGCGAGGCGGCGCGGCGCGCGCTGCCGGCCTACATGGTGCCCTCGCTCTTCTGCGCGCTCGACGCGCTGCCGCTCTCCTCGGGCGGCAAGGTGGACCGCCGGGCGTTGCAGGCGCTCGCGCCCGGCGCCGGCCCGGTCGCGGTCCAGGGCGCGGCGCCGCGCGACGCGCTCGAGGCGCGCGTCGCCCGCGCGTGGGCCGAGGCGCTCGGCGTCGAGCGCGTGCCCGTGGACCGCAACGTCTTCGACCTGGGCGGACACTCGCTCCTGCTCGCGCAGGTCCACGCCCGGCTGGCGCGCGACTGGCCGGAGCTCTCGATCCTGGCCCTCTTCCAGCACCCGACCGTCGCGGCCCTGGCGGCGCACCTCGCGCGCGCGGCCGAGCCGGGCGGCGCGCCGCGCGACGCGCGCCGCGCCGGCCTGGCCGCGGGCCGCGAGGCGCTGCTGTCGCGGCGGAGCACCCGCCGCGCGCCCGCGCCATGACGACCGCCGAGCTCCTCGGGGAACTCGTCGCCCTGGGCGTCACGCTGCGGGCCGAGGGCGGCGAGCTGCGCGTCAGCGCGCCGCGCGGCGCGCTCACGCCCGCGCTGCGCGAGCGCCTCGCGGCCGCGAAGGACGAGCTCCTGGCGCTGGTCGCGGACCGCGACCCCGACCCGATCGAGCGCTGGCGCCCCGCCCGCGCGGACGAGCCCCGGCCGCTGTCCTTCGCGCAACGGCGCATCTGGTTCCTCGAGCAGCTCGAGCCGGGCCTGATCGCCTACAACATGTGGGTCGCGCTGACGCTGCGCGGCCGGCTCGACGAGCGCGCCTTCGAGCGCGCCCTGCGCGAGGTGCTGCGCCGCCACGAGGTGCTGCGCTCGTGCTTCCCCGCCGAGGACGGCGTGCCCGGCCAGCGCGTGCACCCGCCGGAGCGGATCGCGCTCGAGCGGCTCGTGCCCCCGGCCGGCGCGGCCGAGGCCGACTGGCGCGCGCGCGTGCACGCGGAGCTCACGCGGCGCGCGGCGCTGCCGTTCGACCTGGCGCGCGGGCCGCTGTTCGAGCCGCTGCTCGCGCGCGTCGCGCCCGACGAGCACGTGTTCTTCGCCCGCGTCCACCACCTCGTCTACGACGGGCTCTCGCACGGGGTGCTGGCGCGCGAGCTGGACCTGCTCTACGGCGCCTTCGCGCGCGGCGAGCCCTCGCCGCTTCCCGAGCCGCCGCTCCAGTACCACGACTGGGCGGCCTGGCAGGCGCGGCGCCTCGAGGGCGCGCGCCTCGAGCGCGAGCTCGCCTGGTGGCGGCGCACCCTGGCGGGCCCGCTGCCCGTGCTGGAGCTGCCGTTCGACCGCCCGCGGCCGCGCGCGCAGACCCACGCCGGGGCGAACCACGTGCGCCGTCTCCCGGACGCGCTCGCGGCGCGCGTCGAGCCCTTCGCGCGCGCGCGCGGCACGACCGTGTTCGCCGTGCTGCTGGCCGCCTACCAGGCGCTGCTCGCGCGCGTCACGCGCCAGCATGACGTGCTGGTCGGCACCGCCGCCGCGAACCGCGGGCGCGCCGAGCTCGAGGGCCTGATCGGCAGCTTCGTCAACACGCTCGTCGTGCGCACCGACGCCTCGGGCGACCCGAGCTTCGAGGAGCTCCTGCGGCGCGCCGCCGCGAGCTTCCTCGGCGCCTGGGAGCACCAGGAGCTGCCCTTCGAGCGCCTGGTGGACGCGCTCGCGCCCGAGCGCGACCTGGCCGCGGCGCCGCTCGTCCAGACGCTCTTCGTGCTGAACCAGGACACCGGCGCCGCGCGCGCGCTGGGCGACCTCGCGCTCGAGCCCTGCGCGCTCGCGATCCCGATGGCGCGCGCGGACCTGGTGCTGACCGTCTACCGCGGACGCGACGGCACCTTCCTCGACCTCGAGTACAAGACCGACCTCTTCGACGCGGCCACCGTCCAGCGCCTGGGCGGCTGGTACGAGACGCTGCTCGAGGACGCGCTCGCGCACCCCGGGCGGGCGCTCTCCGCGCTCGCGCTGCTGCCCGCGGGCGAGGCGGCGCTCGTGCTCGAGCGCTGGAACCGGACCGGCGCGCCCATCCCCGCCGGCCCGGTCCACGCCGCGTTCGAGGCGTGCGCGGACGCCGCGCCGGACGCGCCGGCGCTGCTGGCGCCCGGCGAGCAGGCGGGGGAGGACCGCGCGTGGAGCTACCGCGAGCTGGAGGAGCGCGCCAACCGCATCGCCGGCCACCTGCGCGCGCGCGGCGTGCGCGCGGGGGCGCTCGTCGGCCTGTGCCTCGAGCGCGAGCCCGACCTCGTCGCCGCGCTGCTCGCGATCCTGAAGTGCGGGGCGGCCTACGTGCCGCTCGACCCGGGCTTCCCCGCCGAGCGGCTGGCCTTCCTCGTCGCCGACTCCGGGCCGCGCTGCGTCGTGACGCGCGAGGCGCTGCGCGCGCTGTTGCCCGCGGGGACGGAGACGGTGTCGCTCGACGCCGAGGCGGCGGCGATCGCGGCCTGCCCGGCCGCGCGCCCCGCGCCCGTCCCGGCGGCGGCGCGCATGTACGTGCTCTACACGTCGGGCTCGACCGGCAGGCCCAAGGGCGTCGAGCTCTCCCACCGCGGCGTGGCGAGCTTCCTGGCCTCGATGCGGCGCGAGCCGGGCTTCGCCGCGGGCGAGACGCTGCTCGCGCTCACGACGCTCGCCTTCGACATCTCCGTGCTCGAGCTCTTCCTGCCGCTCACGAGCGGCGGGCGCGTCGCGCTCGCGCCGCGCGCGGTCGCGAGCGACGGCGAGCGCCTGCGCCGCGTGCTCGCGCGCCTGCGCCCCGAGGTGCTGCAGGCGACGCCCGCGACCTGGCGCATGCTGCTCGACGCCGGCTGGCAGGGCGACCGGCGCCTGCGCGCCTTGTGCGGCGGCGAGGCGCTGACGCGCGAGCTCGCCGACCTCCTGCTCGCGCGCTGCGGCGCGCTCTGGAACCTCTACGGGCCGACCGAGACGACGGTGTGGTCTGCCGCCGCGCGCGTCGCGCCCGACGGCCCGGTCGCGATCGGCCGCCCGATCGCGAACACCCGCGCCTACGTGCTCGACCCCGCGCTGGAGCCCGCCCTCCCGGGCGCGACGGGCGAGCTGTGGCTCGCCGGCGCCGGCGTCGCGCGCGGCTACCTCGGTCGCCCGCGGCTGACGGCCGAGCGCTTCCTGCCGGATCCCTTCGGGCCCGAGCCCGGCGCGCGCATGTACCGCACGGGCGACCTCGCGCGCTGGCGTCCGCGCGCCGAGGGGACGGCGGAGCTCGAGTGCCTCGGCCGCACCGACCAGCAGGTCAAGCTGCGCGGCTTCCGCATCGAGCTCGGCGAGGTCGAGGCCGCGCTCGCCGCCCTGCCCGGCGTGCGCGCCGCGGCGGTCGTGCGGCGCGAGGACCGCCCCGGCGATCCCCGCCTGGTCGGCTTCTTCGCGCCCGAGCCCGGCGCCGAGCCCGCGCCCGACGCGCTCGCGGACGCGCTCGCGCGCGCGCTGCCGGCGTACATGGTGCCCGCGCGCCTCGTGCGCCTGGACGCGCTGCCGCTCACGCCCGGCGGCAAGGTGGACCGCAAGGCGCTCGCCGCGCGGCCGCTCGAGGCCGCGGCGCCGACCGGCGCGCGCGCCGCGCCGCGCGACGCGCTCGAGGAGCGCCTGTGCGCGCTCCTCGCCGACGTGCTCGGCGTCGAGGCGGTCGGGGTGCAGGACTCGTTCTTCGCGCTCGGCGGCAACTCGCTCTCGTCGACGCGCGCCATGGCGCGCGTGCGCGAGGCCTGCGGCGTCGAGCTGCCCCTGCGCGCGCTGTTCGAGGATCCGACCGCCGCCGGCCTGGCGCGCCGCGTGCGCGCCGCGCGGCCGCAGCCGCCGGCGCCGATCCCGCGCGCGGACCGCTCGCGGCCGCCGCGGCTCTCGTTCGCGCAGGAGCGGCTGTGGTTCCTCGACCAGCTCGAGCCGGGCCTGACCGCCTACAACCTGTGGCCCGCGGCGACCCTGCGCGGGCCGCTCGACGCCGGCGCGCTCGAGCGCGCGCTGGCCGAGGTCGTGCGCCGCCACGAGGTGCTGCGCACGCGCTTCGAGCCGGCCGAGGACGGGCCCGTGCAGGTCGTGCTGCCGCGGGGCGCGCCGCTCGCCCACGACCTGGAGCCCGACCCGGAGCTGCCGCTCGCCGAGCGCCGTGCGCGGCTGCATGCGCGGCTGTCGGCGCGCGCGCTCGAGCCCTACGACCTCGCGACCGGCCCGCTCTTCCGTCCGGTGCTGGCGCGGCTCGCCGAGGACGAGCACGTGCTCGCCCTCTTCGCGCACCACAGCGTGCTCGACGGCGGCTCGATCGGCGTCGTGTGGCGCGAGCTCGCCGCGCTCTACCCGGCCTGCGCGGCGGGCGAGCCCTCGCCGCTCGCGGAGCCGGGGCTCCAGTACGCCGACGTCGCGGCCTGGCAGCGCGCGGCGCTCGCGGGCGAGGGCGCGGAGCGGCTGCTCGCGTACTGGAGGGAGGCGCTGGCTGGCGAGCTCTCCGTGCTCGAGCTGCCGCTCGACCGCCCGCGGCCCGCCGTGCAGACCCACGCGGGCGCGACGGTGACGCGCCGCCTGCCGCCGGCGCTCGTGCGCGCGCTCGTCGCGCTCGCGCGCGAGGAGCGCGCGACGCTCTTCATGGGCCTGCTCGCCGCCTACGACGCGCTGCTGGCGCGCGTCACGGGCCAGCGCGACCTGTGCGTCGGAACGGCCGTCGCCGGGCGCGGACGGGCCGAGCTCGAGGAGCTGGTCGGCTTCTTCGCCGGCACCCTGGTCGTGCGCGTGGACGCCTCGGGCGACCCGACGTTCCGCGAGCTCCTGCGGCGCGCGCGGGCGAGCGCGCTGGGCGCCTTCGAGCACCAGGACATGCCCTTCGAGCGCCTGGTGGACGAGCTCTCGCCCGAGCGCTCGCTGGCGGTCACGCCGCTCTTCCAGACGCTCCTCGTGCTCGACCAGGACACGCGCGAGGCGCGCCGCATGGGCCCGCTCGCCCTGGCGCCGTTCGAGCTCGCCGGCCGCGTCGCGCACACCGACCTCGCGCTGTGGGCCTACGACGGCCGCGACGGCTTCGACCTGACGCTCGAGTACAACACCGACCTGTTCGACGCGGCGACGGTCGAGCGCCTGCTGGCGGCCTTCGAGCGGCTGCTCGCGAGCGCCGTGCGCGATCCCGAGCGCCGGCTCTCGCGCCTGGAGCTGCTCGCGCCCGAGGAGCGGCGCCGCGCGCTCGAGGCCTGGAACCCCGCGCCGTGCGCGGCGCCGCTGGCACCGCTGCACGCGCTGTTCGAGCGCGCGGCGGACGCGCATCCGGACGCTCCGGCGCTCGTCGTCGCCAGCGACGAGGACCAAGACGAGCCGCGCGCGCCCGCTTCCGGCCGGACGAACGGGCACGCCGGCCTGACCTACGCCGCGCTCGACGCGCGCGCGAACCGCATCGCCTGGCACCTGCGCGCGCGCGGCGTATCGCCGGGCGCGCTGGTCGGCCTGTGCTGCGAGCGCGAGCCCGACCTCGTGGCCGCCCTGCTCGCGATCCTGAAGTGCGGGGCGGCCTACGTGCCGCTCGACCCGGGCCTGCCGCCCGCGCGCCTGGCGACGATGGCGCGCGACGCCGGGCTCGGCCTGGCCGTCGCGCAGGAGCCGCTGCGCGCGCTGCTGCCGGCGGAGCTCGAGACGGTCCTGCTCGACCTGGAGGCGGACGCGATCGCGCGCCGACCGGCCGAGCGGCCGGCGCTCGCGCTCGGCCTGGACGAGCGCGCGTACGTGCTCTACACGTCGGGCTCGACCGGGACGCCCAAGGGCGTCGAGCTCTCGCACCGCGGCGTGGCGAGCTTCCTGGCCTCGATGCGGCGCGAGCCGGGCTTCGCCGCGGGCGAGACGCTGCTCGCGCTCACGACGCTCGCCTTCGACATCTCCGTGCTCGAGCTCTTCCTGCCGCTCACGAGCGGCGGGCGCGTCGCGCTCGCGCCGCGCGCGGTCGCGAGCGACGGCGAGCGCCTGCGCCGCGTGCTCGCGCGCCTGCGCCCCGAGGTGCTGCAGGCGACGCCCGCGACCTGGCGCATGCTGCTCGACGCCGGCTGGCAGGGCGACCGGCGCCTGCGCGCCTTGTGCGGCGGCGAGGCGCTGACGCGCGAGCTCGCCGACCTCCTGCTCGCGCGCTGCGGCGCGCTCTGGAACCTCTACGGGCCGACCGAGACGACGGTGTGGTCTGCCGCCGCGCGCGTCGCGCCCGACGGCCCGGTCGCGATCGGCCGCCCGATCGCGAACACCCGCGCCTACGTGCTCGACCCCGCGCTGGAGCCCGCCCTCCCGGGCGCGACGGGCGAGCTGTGGCTCGCCGGCGCCGGCGTCGCGCGCGGCTACCTCGGTCGCCCGCGGCTGACGGCCGAGCGCTTCCTGCCGGATCCCTTCGGGCCCGAGCCCGGCGCGCGCATGTACCGCACGGGCGACCTCGCGCGCTGGCGTCCGCGCGCCGAGGGGACGGCGGAGCTCGAGTGCCTCGGCCGCACCGACCAGCAGGTCAAGCTGCGCGGCTTCCGCATCGAGCTCGGCGAGGTCGAGGCCGCGCTCGCCGCCCTGCCCGGCGTGCGCGCCGCGGCGGTCGTGCGGCGCGAGGACCGCCCCGGCGATCCCCGCCTGGTCGGCTTCTTCGCGCCCGAGCCCGGCGCCGAGCCCGCGCCCGACGCGCTCGCGGACGCGCTCGCGCGCGCGCTGCCGGCGTACATGGTGCCCGCGCGCCTCGTGCGCCTCGACGCGCTGCCGCTCACCGCGGCGGGCAAGGTGGACCGCAAGGCGCTGCCGGCGCCCGCGCCCGCCGCGGCGGCGGTCGAGCCGGTCGCCCCGCGCGACGCGGTCGAGGCGCGCATCGCCGGCCTGTGGAGCGAGATCCTCGGCGTCGAGGAGGTCGGCGTGCACGACTCGTTCTTCGAGCTGGGCGGGAGCTCGCTCTCCTCGACGCGCGCCATGGCGGCCGTGCGCCGGGCGTTCGAGGTCGAGCTGCCGTTGCGCCTCCTGTTCGAGGACCCCACCGTCGCCGGGCTCGCGGCGCGCGTGCGCGGCGACGACGGGCGCGCGGCGCGCGCGCGCTACGAGCAGACCTTCGACCGCTCGCTGATCCCGCTGCAGCCGCGCGGGGAGGCGCTGCCCCTGTTCCTCGTCTCGGGCGCGCACGCCGACGAGGACGCCTTCCTGCGCTTCGTCGGCGCGCTCCTGCCGCACATGGGACGCGAGCAGCCGATCTGGGGCTTCAAGGCGCGCGGCCTCGACGGGCGCAGCCGCCCGCACGCGAGCGCCGAGGAGATGGCCGCCGACTACGTGCGCGAGCTGCGCGAGCGCTTCCCGCACGGCCCCTACCTGCTGACGGGCAACTGCGTGGGCGGCATCGTCGCCTTCGAGATGGCGCGCCAGCTCGCCGCCGCAGGCGCGGAGGTCGGGCTGGTCGCGCTGCTCGACACGGTGCGGCCGCAGGCGGGCTATCGCGACTGGCTCGACCGGCATTACCGCTTCTGGAAGAAGGAGCGCTTCGTCGGCCACCTGCGTGCGCTCGGCGCGCTCGGCGCGCGCGAGCGCGCCGGCTACGTGTGGACGCGCGCGCGGCGCAAGCTGCGCCAGGCCTTGCCGCTGACCGAGGCGCAGCGGCGCCGGAACGGGATCGAGACGGTCGAGCGCGACTACTCGCGCATCCTCGCGCGCTACGAGCCGGCCCCGTACGCGGGGCGCCTCGACGTGATCCTGAACGAGGGGCTCGAGCGCGAGTGGCACGCCGCCGGATGGGAGGGCTTCGCGCGCGAGGTCGTGGCCCACGTCGTGCCCGGCGACCACGTGACGCGCCTCTCGCAGCACGCCGCCACGGTGGCGCGCATCCTGCGCGCGGCGATCGAGCGCGCCCCCGCGGCCGCAGCGGCGCGCTCGGCGCGCCGGCAGCGCGACGCGGCGGACCTCGTCGCGCCGTAGCCGCGACCCCGCCGTCGCGCGGCGACGGCAGCACGAGACCGCTGCGTGCCCTGCCGGCCTGGATCCGCTCCTCCCGATGGCGCGGCCGTCCCCGACCGTCTCCGCGCCAGAAAGCCCGCGCCGCCGTCCCACGCGTCCGCGCGCCTCGTAGCAGCGGGGGAATCCTTGTCCCGCCCCTTTCCGCGCCTACGATGCCCTCGATGCGAAGCCCGCTCCTGACGCTCCTCCTGTGCCTGGCCGCCTGCAGCGAGCCCGCGCACACACCCGAGACGCGCTCCTCCACCCCCGCCACGGCCCTCCACGACGAGGGCGCCCACGCCATGACCACGTCCCCCTCCGAGGAGAGCCTCGCGACCTTCGGCGCCGGCTGCTTCTGGTGCGTCGAGGCCGTGCTCGAGCAGCTCGACGGCGTGCTCGACGTGACCTCCGGCTACATGGGCGGCGAGGTGGACAGGCCCTCCTACAAGGAGGTCTGCAGCGGCACGACCGGCCACGCCGAGGTCGTCCAGGTGCGCTACGACCCCGCGCGCGTCTCGTACGGGACGCTGCTCGAGTGGTTCTTCCAGCTGCACGACCCGACCACGCCGGACCGCCAGGGGGCCGACGTCGGGACGCAGTACCGCTCGGCGATCTTCTACCACTCGCCGGAGCAGCGCCAGGAGGCCGAGGCCGCCATCCGGAAGCTCGAGGCCGACCACGCCTTCGCCGCTCCGATCGTGACCGAGGTGAGCGCCGCCACGACCTTCTGGCCGGCGGAGGGCTACCACCAGGACTACTACCGCCTGAACAAGGAGCAGGGGTATTGCCGCGCCGTGATCGCGCCCAAGCTCGGCAAGCTCGGGCTGGCGCGCTGAGGCGCGCGCGCGCTCACCCGCCGAGCAGGCTCGCGTAGCGCTCCGCCAGCGCGTCGTCGCCGCGCCGGCGCAGCGTCTCGAGCATCGCCGCGACGGTGCGCGCCAGGCCGGGGTCGGCCGCCAGCGCGCGGCGGAAGGCCGCGAGCGCCTCGTCGTGGCGGTCGGTCTCGAGCAGGCAGATCCCGAGCGTGAAGAGCGAGTAGCTCCAGGCCGGTCCCTCGTTCGCGACGCGCGCGAGCGGCGCGATCGCCTCCCGGTAGCGCTTGAGGCGCTTCAGCGCGTCGCCCAGCCGATCGAGCACGAAGTAGTCGTCCGGCGCGGCCTGCGCCAGGAGGGCGAGCTCCGCCGCCGCCTCCTCGAGCCGACCCTGGTTCGCGAGCTCCATCGCGCGCAGCGCGCGGCGGTGCTCGGCCATGCGCGAGGCGGGGCTCGGGCGGTCGCTCGGCGCCAGCGGGTCGGGCAGGCGCTGGAGCGCGCTGCCCACGCCCGCGTAGCCGAGCGCGCGCAGCGCGTCGGAGAGCTCGGCGTCGACGCCGGCGGCGCGCGCCTCGAGCGCCGGCCGGCGCGCGAGCGCGGCGATCGCCGCGCGGTAGCGCTCGAGCTCGCCCGCGCGCTCGGCGACCAGGTCGCGCGTCTCGCCCGGATCGGCGCGCGGGTCGAACAGCTCGGGCCGCGAGCTGTGGACGTACTTGCCGCGCGCGTCGAGCCAGCCCGCGAGCTGGCTCCAGCCGTAGGCGATGAAGCCGGCGTAGGCCTCGAAGTAGACGCCGCGCTCCGCCGGCGGGCCCGCGCCGCACAGGCTCGTGCCGTCGGCGTCGGGGTCGCGCGGGAGCCCCATCGCCTCGAGCAGCGTCGGGAACACGTCCACGACGCTGACGACGGACGCGTCGCGCTCGCCCGCGCGCGCGCCGTCCGGATGGCGCACGAGCAGCGGGACGCGCAGCGTGGACTCGTAGGCGAAGGCGCCGTGCGCGGGCTCGCCGTGCTCGCCCAGCGCCTCGCCGTGGTCGGCGACGACGACGACCCAGGTGCTGTCGAGCAGGTCCTCGTCGCGCAACGTCCGGAGGAGCGTCCCGAGCGCCTGGTCGGCGTGCGCGACCTCGCCCAGGTAGGGGTTGCCGCCGGCGCGGCGCACGAGCTCGGGCGGCGCCTGCAGCGGTCCGTGCGGGTCGAACAAGTGGACCCACAGGAAGAACGGACGCGCGCGGTCGCGCGCCCGCAGCCAGCGCTCGGCGAGCGCCACGACCTCGGGGCCGCTGCGCTCGGCGGGGTGCGTCGTGGCCTCCACGGCGGGCGCGTCGGGCGCGTCGTAGACGTCGAAGCCCTGCGCCAGGCCGAAGCGCCGCTCGAGCACGACCGCGGCCAGGAAGGCCGCCGTCCGGTAGCCCGCGCCGCGCGCGCGCTCGGCCAGCGTCGAAGCCTCCTCCGGCAGCGCCCATAGCCCGTTCTCGCGCACGCCGTGGCGCAGCGGATAGAGCCCCGTGAGCATCGACGCGTGCGCGGGCAGGGTCAGCGGCGTGACCGTGTGCGCGTAGGTGTAGAGCACGCTCTCGGCCGCCAGCGCGTCGAGGTTCGGCGTCACGCCGCGCGGGCCGCCGAACGCGCCCAGCGCGTCGGCGCGCGTCGTGTCGAGCGTGACCAGGAGCACCGAGCGCGGGCGCCCGTCGCCGCGTCCGCAGCCG
Organism: uncultured bacterium; assembly: GCA_902826945.1. The sequence continues at coordinate 98,688 of CADEGS010000001.1, forward strand.
CCCGCCGCCGCGACCAGGAGCAGCGCGAGCGCGGCCCTCGCGCGTGAAGGAAGCGTCAAGGAGCCGGCTCCACCACGGCCGTCATCGAGCCGCGGCTGCGCTCGAGGCGCGGATCGGCGCCGAAGGCGTGGATGCGCTCCTGCTTGAACTCCGCCACCTCGCGCTCGCCGCTCCAGACCACCGCCCGACCGTTGCCGTCCACCTCGCGGGCCATGCGCCAGGCGGTCGACCACGAGTGCCCGAACACCGACCCCAACATCTCGACCACGTAGTCGTAGGTGTGGTCGTCGTCGTCGAGCAGCACCACGTTCCACAGCGGAGCGGGCGCGGTCTCGGCACGCGACTGCTCGATCGTGCGGGTGCGGGTCGCTCGCATGGTCGGCCGGGACCGAGCATACCGCATCCCCGGCAGCCCCCGCGCGCGGGAAGATCGCCCGCACGCGGGAGTCGAAGCGGAAACGCGCGGCCCCCGTTTCCGTAGAAGGCTCGCGAGGCGAGAGGCCGGACCGACCGGGAAAGACAGGCATGAACCGCATCCGCTCCCGGGCGCCCCTCCGCGCCCCCCGTCCCTTCCTGCGCCGGCGCACGGCCTGGTGGCAACGCCTGCTGGCGCGCGTCGGGCGGCTGCGCGGCGCCGCGCGCGGGCTCGTGCGCTTCGATCTCGAGGAGAGCGACGCGGTCCCCGAGCTGCCGCGCACCGCGGGAGCGCGGGGACTGCGTCGCTCCCGCGGCCGCATGGCCGCGGCCGGCGCGCCAGCGCCGTAGCGCCGCGGGCCTCCTTCGCGCGCAGCGCGCAGCCATCGTCGCGCCGGCGACGGAAGCACGCGCCCCGCACGAGCGACTCGCCCGACGCCCGAGGCGCGGAAGCCCGGTGATCCCCGCGCCTCGAGCGGCGCGGCCCGACCCCTTGCCGTCAGGGCATGCTGCCCTGGAACGCGATCGTCAGGCTGTCCTGCAGCCGGTGCTCGAGCTCGATCACGATCCGCCCGGAGAACGGTCCGGGGCGCGGGAGCGGACGCATCTCGAAAGTGAGCCCGAGCTCGCTCGAGCTCTCGCGCGGCGTGAGCGTCACGCTGCACTGCTCGCCGAAGGCGAAGGGCTTGTCCTCGCGCGCCTCGAGCAGCGTGGCGTGGGCCTTCGAGAAGTCGATGTCGGGGTCGTCGGAGTGCAGCACGAGCTGCTTGGCCATCGGCTCCACGGGATCCAGGCGCGCCATGTTGATCTGCTCCGGCCAGGAGCGCACGACGGGCCGCACCTGCGCCAGCAGCAGGAACTCGAGCCGTTGCATGGCGGGCGATCCGTCCGGCTCGGGCGCGGCCTCGAGGTTCGGCACGTCGGCGTGGAAGATCAGCTTCGGACGCAGCGACTGCCCCGCCGAGCCCGGCTGCAGGCGCATCACGGCGCGCCAGCGGGTGCTGCGGCCGTCGTCCCCCAGCTCGTCGGGGACGAGCTCGACGTCGAGCATGTCGCCCTGGATCTTGCGCCACAGGGTCGGACGGAAGCTCTCGCCGTTGCGCGCGGTGAGCACGACCTCCGCCGTCGCGCCGACGAACGGATCGACGTCCTCCAGCGTCACGCCCTCGGGCTCGGCGACGAGGAACGGCTCGATCGCGGCGTGCATCGTGAACATGTCGATGCCGTTGTCGCCGAAGATCACCGTCACCTTCTGCTCCTGGTCGCCCGTGCGGCCGAGCGTGTTCAGCGTCGCGGCCAGCCGCAGCCGCGTCCCGACCGGGTAGGCCTTGCCGTGCTCGACCGGCGCCGTCCCGCCCTCTTCGTCCACGACGAGCAGGTCCGCGGCCGTGCAGCCGCAGCTGTACTTGACCTCGCGCACGACCAGCGGCTGGTCCCCGGCCGCCACGCACTCGAACGCCGTGCGGTGCAGGGCCTGGGGGTAGACGGTCCCGAAGTCGTGCTCGAAGGAGTCCGCCTCGAGCCACATGTGGCGCGTGAACGCCTCCGCGGCGTCCGGCGCGGCCTGCGCGGCCGGCGTCGCCGCCGAGGCGGAGGGGGACGCGCCCGCGTCCGCCCCCTCGTCGGGCGCGCCGCGGTCGCAGGCGCACAGGAGCAGGAGGGAGAGCGAGCACGCGCGCAGCGCGCGCGGAGGCGAGGACGGACGGGCGGGACGGAGCATCGCGGCGATCGGAAGGGAAGCGGGGTCGGTCTGGTTTCGGCGCTCCCGGGGCCGGGACCCGAGCGCGAATCGCGTCTGCTCCGAGGCGCGCCCGGAGCCGGCCGAGGCGCGGCCCCATGATCGCACCCCGGGCGCGCGCCCCGGAGACTTTTCCCATCGCCGGGCGCGGACGGCACTCGCGACGGCACCCCGCGCCCTCGCCGCGCGTTCGGCTGCTAGAGTGGCGGCGCAGGAACTTTTTCCCACAGCAGGCTCCCGCGATGCGCCACCTCACCCTCCCCTTCGCGCTCCTCGCCGCCCTCCCCCTCTCCGCCCAGCTCGGATTCGGAGGCCTGCACACCAGCGGTCGAGACGAGCTCGGCGAGGGCCACATCGGCGGCATCCCGGGCACGATGACGCGCAGCGCGTGGGGCGAGCTCACGGGCGACCTGCGGCCCGACGCCTGCGTGCTGGTGGGGAACCAGCCGGTGTTCCTGTTCAACGCGGGCCTGCACCACGCGCTGACCGACCTGCCCGCGACGGGCACGGAGATGACCTGCCTGCGCGGCGGAGCGCCGGACGGCCGCGACGGCCTGCTGCTCTCGAGCGTGCGGGGCCTCGAGCTCTGGTGGCTCTCCGAGGCGAGCCAGACCTTCGAGGTCGAGGCGCTCGGCGGCGTCGCGTGGAAGCACTGCCTGCGCCTGCGCAGCGACGACCTCCTGGGCGACGGCGGCCGCGGCGTCGTCGGTCTGCGCGCGGACGGGCACGGCCTCTTGCTGCGCTCCGAGCCGCGCGACCCGGCCACCGAGGTCGTCCTCTCGACCCAGGACCTCGTGCACGATTTCGCGCTGCTGCAGTGGGACGGCGAGCCCGGCCTCGAGATCGCCATGCACACGGCGGCCGGCTTCCGCATCACCGACCTCGCGCTGGCGCCGCTCTTCGCCAGTCCCGCGGGCGGCGTCGACGACCTCCTGGCGGTGATCCGGCGCCCCGGCCAGGCGACCGACCGCGTGGCGACGCTCCTCGCGCTCCCCGGTGCCCACTGGCTCTTCTGCGCGGACAAGGAGCACTCCGACCCCGGCGTCTGGATCGGGGCGATCGACCCGGTCGAGATGCTCGCGGCGGACTGGGACGCCGACGGCCAGCAGGACCTGCTCCTGAGCCAGCGCACGACGGCCCAGCTCGTCGTCTTCCACAACCGCGAGCTGGAGAAGGGCTACTCCTTCGACCTCGACCCCGACGACGTCACGCTGCTCGACCCGACGTCCGACGGCAGCGGCACGCTGCCCGCACCGTGGAACGACGGCGTGCCGAGCTTCGTGGACCTGGACGCGGACGGCGACGCGGACGTCCTGCACCCGCTCAACGTCGACAAGAACGTGGTGCTCCTGCGCAGCGACGCGATCGACCAGATGGGCATGGTGCCGAGCGTGCAGGGCGGCTGCTTCCAGCACGACGAGGACACGGGGCACACGACGGTGACCCTCGACCTCGGCCCGCCGCGCGACCCGCTGCCGGTGCCGCCCGACGTGCTCGAGGTGGTCGTCTGGCGACAGCCCGAGCCCGGTCAGCCCACCGACCCGGTGCCGATCTCGTACGAGGTCGTCCCGCTCGAGCCCTGGCCGATGTCGCTCGTCCTCCAGCTCGACGAGCCGCTGTCCTCGGCCGCGCTCTCCCACGCCCAGCTGCGGCTGGGGAAGATCGGCGGCGGCCGCTGGGCCGGCCCGAGCGTCGATGTCGCGCTGTCGGGCACGGCGGGCCCGGTCGCCGAGCTGGCCGAGCTCTACGGGATCGACCCCGACCTCGTGCTGGCGCTCGCGACCACCGAGCCGGGCGTGCCCTGCGGCATCCCCGAGCTGGAGGGCATGGTGATCACCGTCCCCCTGGGCGACTCGCCCGGCCACGGCAAGCCCACGCGCGGCGACGGCGGCTACGTGCCCTTCAGCGACGAGGGAGCCTCGAGCGTGCCGATGCCCGTCGTGCCGTGCTTCACCGACGGCTGGATCCCCTGGGGGATCTGAGCCGGAAGGAGTCCTGCGTCCGGCTTCGTCCCGGCAAGGCGCGCCGACGACGCGCACTCGCAGCGCCGCTCGGAGGAGGTGCAACGCGGCGGACCCGGGCCGCGCCGGGGGAGGCGCGGGATTCCTCCTCAGGCTCCGAGCGCGATGCGCTCGCGCCGCGCGCGCAGCGCCGCCCAGGCGGCGGCGAGCGCGCAGGCGAGCGCGCCCGCGAGCAGCGCCGGCGAGCGCGCCCGCGACGCGGTGCGCGGCGCGCGCGCCGACCGCCCTGCGTGGCCCCAGCCGATCGCCCGCAGCGCTTCGAGCCCGCCGCCCTCGTCCGCGGGGGCGGCCGCCGCGCGCGCCGCGCGCAGCGCCTCGGCCGGCGCATCGCCCGCCGCGAGGCGCGCGTGGAAGCGCTCCGAGAACGCCAGCGCCGCTCCCCACGCGAGCTCGCCGTCGGAGGCGACGACGCAGCGCGCGCCGGCGGCCAGGAACGCGCCGGCCAGGCTGGCGGCCTCGGCGTCGCCGCGGCGCGGCGCGCCGCGCCCCGCGCCACAGACGGTGAGCACGACGAGCTCCGGCGCCGTCCCGGCGCGCACCTCCGCCGCGCCGAGCAGCCCGCTCGGGTGCTCGCCGTCGGGCGCGAGCAGGAGCGACGCCGCGTCGCCCTCGTCGAGGACGCCGTGCGCGAGGACCTGCAGCACGCCGCAGGCCGCGCCGGCCGCGAGGAGCCGCGCCGGGCTCGCCTGCGCGCCCTCGACGAGCGTCGCGCGCGCTCCCAGGGCGGCCAAGAGCCGCGCGCGCTCGTCGGCAGCGAGCGCGAGCGGCGCGAGCTCCGGCCAGCGCGCGGCGGCCTGCGCGGACGCGCTCGGCCCGGCCAGCACGACGCGCTCGTCGGGCGCGGTCGGACGCTCGCGCGCGAGCTCCAGCCCGAGCGGCAGCGAGGGCAGGAAGGCGAGCGCGGCGCGCGCGCCGAGCGCGTCCCCCGCGCGCGTCGGCAGCCGCTCGAAGGGCACGCGGCCGAGGAGCTCGTAGCCGACGACCGAGAGCTCGCGCCAGCCCGCGAGCCGCTGCTCGAGCGCATCCGGCAGGAGCGCGCGCGCGAGCGCCTCGCGCTCGTCGCGCGCGGCGAGCGCGAACAGCTCGGCCTCCGGCGGCAGCGCGACGAGCGCGACGCGCCGCTCGTCGACCAGCGCCAGGAACGAGCCCTCCGGCGCGCACAGGTAGGCCGCGACGCCGCGCCCCGGCGCGCACAGGCGCTCCCGCACGAGCGCGGCGTCGCCCGTCGCGAGCGCGCGCCCGCGCACGAGCACGCCCTGCGCCTGGGCCTCCATCCAGGAGCCGAGCGCGCGCGCCGCGCCCCGCTCCTCGCCGTCCACCGCCAGCGCCAGGCGCGTCAGCGACCACAGCCACGAGCGCCGCGCGGGGTGCTGGAGGAAGCCCAGCCCGCCGGCGACGAGCGGCGAGCCGCTCCACAGCGCGAGGCGCGCGCGGAAGGCCTCCTCGAGGGCCGCGAGGCGCGCGGCGAGCTCCGCGCGCGTGCCGCCGCGCGCGAGCGCGAGGCGCGCCTCCTCGCTCGCGACGAGCGCCTCCTCGGGCAAGAGCCGGTCGGCCTCGCCCGCGCGCGCCAGCCGCTCGAGGCGCGCGCGGGCGCTGGCGAGCAGCGCGCCGGCGCGCTCCGTCTCGCCGGCGCCGATCTCGAGCCGCGCCTGGCGCGCCTCGGTCAGCCCGCGCTCGCGCTCGGGGAGCGGCCCCGCGAGCGCGCGCGCGAACGCCGCGCGCGCGGCCGGCACGCGCGCGGGGTCGCCCTCGGCGATGCGCCCGAGCGCCTCGGCGCGCACCGCGTCGAGCACCGCCGCCCAGGCGTCGTGTCCCGCGCCCAGACGCGCCAGCGCCTGGTCGGCGGCGCGCGCGGCGTGCTCGTAGCGGCGCTGCGCGAGCGCGACGTGCAGCGCGTGCAGGTCGGCGGCGACCGCGTCCTTCCAGGAGACGTCCGCTCCGGCGGCGGCGAGCCCCTGCGCCTCGAGCGCCGCCGCGCGGGCGGCGCGCTCGACCAGGCCGAGATCGAGGAAGACCTGCGCGCGCGTGCCCTCCGCGCGCGCGCGCAGCCGGTCCCAGGGCTCGCCCGGCAGGCAGGCGACGAGGGCGCGGTCGAGCTCCGCCAGCGCGCGCTCGGCGCGGCCGAGCTGCGCCTCGACCTCGGCCAGCGCGTGGAGCGTGAAGGCGCGCGTGCCGACCTGGTCGGGCACCTCGGCGAGGCCGGCCAGGAGCGCCTCGCGCGCCGCGCGCGGGCGCCCGCTCCCGATCAGGCACTCCGCGCGCAGGAGCCAGGCGCGCGCCAGCGGCTCGCCGCGGCCGCTCGCGCGCGCGAGCAGGATCGCCTCGTCGAGCAGCGCCAGCCGCTCCTCGTCCCCGAGCGCGAGGTCGAGCTCCGCCCGCGCGGCGACGGCCTTGAAGAGCGCCAGCCGCACGTCGCGGTCGTCGGGGGGCGCGAGCAGGCCGCGCAGCTCGCGCTCGAGCGCCTCCAGGTCGGCGAGGAGCGCGGGCCGCTCCGCGGGCCCAGCGCCCTGCAAGCGCGCGCGCAGCCCGCTCGCGAGGCGGTCGAGCTCCGCCACCAGCCCCGCGTCGAGCGCTTGCGGCGCGGCCGACGGCGCGCCGCCCGCGGCGAGCGCGAGGATCAGGGCCGCCAGGCCTCGGCGCTCCATGCCCCCACCCGGCCGTCGGCGTCGTAGGCGACGAGCTCCCACGCCAGGCGCGCGGGCCAGCCCGACGGGTCGCCCGGGCGCCAGGAGGTCGCGGAGAGGTCGCGCACGTGCGCCAGCTCGCGGCCGTCGGGGCCGCGCACGGTGAGCTCGTACCAGCACTCGAGCGGCCGCCGCGCGCGCCAGCGGAACGCCTCCCAGGCGGCGACCGCACCGACCGGCTCGAGCAACGCGACCTCGGCCGCCTCCGGCCCCAGCGTCGCGCCGCCGCCGGCCTGGGGCGCGTCCGATCCGCGCAGCCACAGCACGAAGAGCGCCAGCGCAGCCAGCCCGGCCAGCCCGGCCAGGAGCTCGTGGCGGCGCACCGCGCGGCGCGCCGCGGGGCGCCCGAGGCGCTCCACGACGAAGGCCTCGACCGCCTCCTCGCCCGCGACGGGCCCGCCGCGCGCGGCCGCCTCGAGCACGGCGCGGGCCTCGCGCCCGCCGCCGGCGAGGCGCGCGCGCAGCGCGAGCAGCTCGTCCAGCTCGCGCGTCCAGTCGGCCTCTCCCGCGAAGGGCGAGGACTGCCAGAGGGAGCGCACCGCGGCGTCGTCGAGCCGGCGCGTGAGGAGCTCGCCCTGGAGCTCCCGGGCCTCCTGCTCGCGCCCCGCCGCGCCCTCTCCTCGGTCCTGCCCGTTCACGTGCGTGCCGCCGTGCTGCGCCCGGCGGTGCTCTGCGCGAGCAGCCGCCGCAGTTTCTGCAAACCGCGATAATAGCGCGTCTTGGCGGTGTTCACGGACACCCCGAGGCGCGCGCCGATGGCCTCGAAGGTCAGGTCCTCGCAGTGCTTGAGGCGCAGCACGACGCCGATCTCCTCGTCCAGCGCCTCCAGGCCCTCCCACAGCGCCTCGTCGTCGTACGCGGCGGGCACCGGAGGGGCCAGCGGCTCGTGCGGCGAGCCCTCGAGCGAGGGCTCGAGCACCAGGCGCCCCCGGCGGCGCGTGCGCAGCCGGCGCAGGAACTCGAGCTCGCAGAAGCGGTACGCCCAGGTCTCGAGGCGCGAGCGGCCGTCGTAGCCCGGGAGCTTGCGCCACACGGCGGCCAGCGCGTCCTGGGTCAGGTCCTCGAGCTCCTCCGCCCGGAAGGGCGTGCCGGAGCGCGCGTTGCGCGCGTGCAGGATGCGCGCGACGCAGCGCAAGCGCTGCACGAAGCGCCCGAGCGCCTCGGGCTCGCGCGCGAGCGCGCGCCGCACCAGCGCGCCGTCGTCTTCCGGGGCGTCCTCCGCCATTGGCCTCGGCGCGCTCGCGCGCGCGAGCCGCGATTCTAGGCCGCCCGCGCGCGGTCCGCTCGGAGGCGCCGCCGCGCGCCGCGCGCCGCGCAGGACCGGAGCCTCCCGGCGGGCTATGCTGGGCGCGATCGGGCCGAGCGTTGCACGTCTCTCCTCCGAACACGGTGCCGGCCCTCCCCGCGCCCGAGCCCCTGGCCGCGCGGCCGCTCCTCGTCGCGCTGGCGCTGCTGGCCGCGACGCTCCTCGCCTACGCTCCCGCGCTCCGGGCCGGATACGTGTGGGACGACGACTCGTACCTCACGGAGAACGCGGTCCTGACCGAGCCCGGCGGGCTGGCGCGCGTCTGGCTCGAGCCGCGCGCGACGCCGCAGTACTACCCGCTGGTCTTCACGACCTTCTGGCTCGAGCGGCGGCTGTGGGGCCTGGCGCCGCTCGGCTACCACCTCGTCAACGTGCTCCTGCACGCGACGAGCGCGCTCCTCCTGTGGCGCCTGCTCGCGCGCCTGCGGGTGCCGGGGGCGCTCCTGGCGGGCTTCCTGTTCGCGCTGCACCCCGTGCACGTGGAGTCGGTCGCCTGGGTGACCGAGCGCAAGAACACGCTCTCGCTCGCGCTCGCGCTGGGGGCGGCGACGGCGTGGCTGCGCGCCTTCCCTCCCGAGCGCGGGGCGGGCGGCCCCGCGGGCGGGGCGAGGCGCCGCTACGCGCTGTGCCTGCTCCTCTTCGCGGCGGCCTTGCTCAGCAAGTCCGTGACGGGCGTGCTGCCGTTCGCGCTGGCCGCGATCGTCTGGTGGAAGCGCGGTCGGATCGGGTGGGCCGAGCTGGCGGCGCTCGCGCCGCTCGTGCTGCTCGCGGTGCCGGCCGGGCTGCACACGGCGCACATCGAGCGCGTCCGCGTCGGCGCGCAGGGGATCGAGTTCGAGCTCACGCCGCCCGAGCGCCTGCTGCTGGCCGGGCGCGCGTTCTGGTTCTACGCCGGGAAGGTCGGCTGGCCGCACCCGCTGATCTTCTTCTACCCGCGCGTGCCGCCGGACGCGGGCGCGCCCTCCGCGTGGCTGGCCCCGGCCGGCGTCGTCCTGCTCTTCGCGACGCTGTTCCTGGCGCGCGCGCGGATCGGGCGCGGACCGCTCGCGGCCTGCGTGCTGTTCGGCCTGGGGATCGGCCCCGCGTCGGGGTTCTTCGACGTGTTCCCGATGCGCTACTCGTTCGTCGCCGACCACTTCCAGTACCAGGCCGCGTACGCGCTGCTGGTCCTGGCCGCGGCCGGGTTGACGCGCCTCGGCGAGCGCCTGGCGCCGCGCGCGCGAGCCGCGCGCGCCGGACTGGCGGCGGCGCTCCTGTGCGCGCCGCTGGGAGCGCTGACGTGGTCGCGCGCGCACGCCTTCGCGGACGGCGAGACGCTCTGGCGCGACACGCTGGCGCAGAACGAGACGTGCTGGATCGCCTGGTCGCACCTGGCGGCGATCGCCTTCGACGCCGGACGGATCGAGGAGGGACGCGAGGCCCAGCTCCGGGCCGCGCGGCACTGCGACTTCCCCTCCGAGGCCTGGGCCGACGCGGCCGGCGTGCACGTCGCGCGCGGCGAGATGGACCGCGCCCTGGAGCTCTACGGACCGGTCCTGGAGGCGCACCCGGTGGGCGTCGAGAAGCTGGTCGCGATCGCGCGCGGGCTCCAGGGCGACGGCCGCGGCGAGGACGCGCGGCGCCTGCTCGCGCTGTGCGTCGAGCGCGTCCCCGGCGACGCGTCCGCGCGCGTGGGCCTGGGGGACGCGCTCGCGCTCGCCGCGCGCCCCGACGAGGCGCGCAGGCAGTACGAGGCGGCGCTGGCGCTCGACGCGGCGGGGCCCTGGGCGGCCGAAGCGTGCTTCGGGCTCGGCGCTTCGCACGCGCGCGCGGGGGACTTCGCCGCGGCCGTACCGTTCTTCGAGCGCGCGCTCGCCCTGCGACCCGGCTCGGATCGCGCGCAGCGCGCCCTCCAGGAGGCGCGCCGGCGCGCCGGCGGCGGGTGAGCGCGGGCCGAGCGCTCCTTCAGGGGACGACGGTGAAGCTGCCGAGCAGCCCGGCGACCGCGCCGCCCTTGTCCGTCACCGCTCCCACCGTCGGCCACAGCCCGGTGGGCAGGAACGACGCGGAGGTGCGCGAGATCGTGTACAGGTCGCCGCCGCGCGGCGTGCCGAAGACGGTGCCCAGCTCGCCGAACGGGCTCAGGTAGCCCATGCCGACCTGGACGACGTCGTCAGGGCCGTCGGGATCGTGCACGCGCACGAGGATCACGATCGGGCCGGACTGGGAGACGGGCTCCGGCGCGGCGCGGAACTCGGTCACGACCGGCGGTCGGTTGCCCGCGTTGCGGACCAGGATCACCCAGTCCTCGTCCCGGCTCGCGGGCGGCGGGCCCGTGTGCAGCACGAAGGAACCGTTCAGGTTCAGCTGGGGCGTGACCGTCGTCAGGATCCCGTTCTGCAGCGGGCCGCCGTTGCGCGGGTCGTACCACTGGATCGTGTAAGGCACGGGGTCGGGCACGAGCAAGAGCGCGCCGCCCCCCTGCGGGCGGTAGACGACGTAGGTCTCGCCCCGCTCGCTCAGCACGTGGTCGTCCAGCTCGACCGAAGCCTCGTCGTCGGGGACGAGCGCGTCCACGTGCACGTAGCGCCGGAAGAACTCGAGCGCGTTCCTCGTGTCGCTCCACAGCGGCTCGGCGAAGCGGAAGTCCTCCAGGCTCGTGTCGGCGAAGGAGAAGTACCACTCCACGCCGCCGCCGCCGCCCATCAGGTTGCCCCACAGCGCCTGCTCGCGCATCTCGCGCCAGTTGCTCAGGTCGGGCAGGACCGAGGGCGCGAAGGCCTCGTCGGCGAAGACCACGAACGGCTGCCCCGCCACCGACGAGAGCTTGCGCAGGTCCTTCGCCAGCGCGTTGAAGAAGGGCGGCGAGCCCTGGAGCGAGGTCGCGTCGAAGGCCGAGCCGAAGAGCGGCGGGTAGGTCGCGTAGACCTGGCCGATCTGGTTGTGGACGGTGATCGGGTGGTCGTAGGGATCCAGCGCGCGCAGGTGCTCCGCGAGCTCGATCTGCTCGGACGGCGAGCTGCCGTTCTCCTCGCCGACGTTCCACAGGAGGCCGTTGTGGTGCGCGAAGCGCGCGACGAGCTCGCGGTGGTACAGCTGGCGCTCGGTCGTCAGCCCGCCCATGACCTGGTCGTTCTCGAGCTCCTGGAGGACCACGTGCAGGAGCAGCCCGCGCGCGTCCATGTGCGCGAAGGCGCGCTCCCACTGCTCGAGCTTGCTCACGTCGAAGACGCGCTTGTGTCCGGCCCCGAAGGGCTCGCGCCAGGGCCACGTGTCGCGCCCGTCGCCTCCGTCGGTGTTGTACGTCAGGAAGTACACCGCGTCGGCGCCCTGCGACGAGAGGTAGTGGATCGCGCCGAGCAGGCGCCGGCCCTTGGTCCCTTGCCACTGGCCGGCGGCGTCGATCGGGTCGAGCGCGTTGAAGTCGCCCAGGTGCGCGTCGAAGTGGTGCAGCCCGTCGGCCGTCGGCGGCGAGCCGCCGCCCAGGTCGAAGGTGTTGTCGAACTCGTAGTAGCCGAGCAGGTTCTCGGGGCTGTTCGCGCCGCCCTTCAGGAACGTCTCGTGGGTGCCGGCGTAGCACAGGTAGTGCCCGGGCTGACGCACGAGGCGGCCCTTCAGCCGGTGCTGGGGCGCCTGCGGGTCGAACGGGCCGATCGAGAGCTGCCCGCTCTGCCCGTGGAAGCTGCCCGCGACCGGCGTGCCCGCGCTGTCGAAGTCCGTCGCGACGGCGATCCCCGGACCGGTGCGGAAGGACGCCAGCCAACTCCAGGTGCCGGAGCGGTCCGGCGTCAGCCGCACGCGCCAGCGGTTGCCGCCGTCGGCGCTCGTGTCGGCGGCGTTGCCGTCCGCGGCGAAGAAGCCGGGCACGACGATCTGGCTCCCGTCCGGCCGGGTGAAGCGGACGTTGAGCCGGTAGTCGAGAAAGGGGTTTGGCGCGGAGGTCTCCGCGCTGGCGAAGGGCGCGGTGAAAGTCAGCTCGACGCGCTGCCACTCTCGGAGCACACCGCTCACGGTGGGCGCCTGAGCGATCGCCGGGGTCCAGAGCAGGACGAGCGAGAGGATCGGGCTGGGCCGCGGCAAGTCCGTCTCCGGGTAGGGCGAGCGACGGAGCACGGCTCCGCGGGGTGGCCGGGGGAAAGGCCGGCCGGGTGACCAACGGGTCGGATTCTAGCCCGGTCCGCCGCCCGGCGTCAGGGTCGGAGCCGGACTCCTGGAGCGCTCCGGCGAGCACGCCAGGCCCCCGTCCCCTGCTCCGAGTCCGGGGAGGGGGCCTCCGTGCGGCCCTGCGCGGGCCTCGAGCGCGGCTCAGCGCGCCTTCAGGGCGTCGCGGATCTGCGTCAGGAGGACGATCTCGTCGCTCGGCTTCGGCGGCGGCGGAGGCGCGGCCTCCTCCTTCTTGCGCGAGGCGTTCATCAGCTTCACGACGAGGAAGATCGCGAAGGCCACGATCACGAAGTCCACGACCGTGTTGACGAACAGGCCCCAGTTCAGCGTCACGGCGGGCGTGTCCCCGACCGCATCCTGGAGGGTGACCTTCTTGTCGCTGAAGTCCACGCCGCCCGTGATCATCCCGATCGGCGGCATCAGGACGTCGGCCACGAACGAGGACACGATCTTGCCGAAGGCCGCGCCGATCACGATGCCGACCGCCATGTCGACGACGTTGCCGCGCATCGCGAAGGCCTTGAACTCTTGGACGAATCCCATGAGTGACTCTCGAGAGAGGGGGGTGACGGTCGCGCTCCCAAAGGGGGTCGGCGCGACCGGGAACGGCGTCATGAGAGCGGCGCCCTGCGCCGGCCGCCAGGGGGGGGCCGGCGCGGCGGCGCCCTCCCCCATTAGGGAGTTCCCGGCGCGGCCCGCAGCGGCGGGCCGCGGCGCCTCACTCGTAGCGCCGGCCGTCGTGCTCGAGCCAGCCGCCGGGCTGCCGCCCGCGCGGGTCGTGGTGGGTCCAGTGCACGACCCCGCCCTGCTCGTTCCACTCGTACCGGCCGCGGAAGCCGACCTCGCTGCCGGGCTCGAGCGGCACGCGCGGAGCGACGTCGAGGTTGTGCGCGAAGAGCAGCGTGAAGCCGTCCGCCACGCGCAGCACGAAGCGCTGGTGGCGCGAGCCGTCCACGTCGTCGGCGAGCGTGCGCACGACCGTGCCGCTGCCCTGCACGGTGACGCCGGAGCGTCGATCGAGGAACGCCTCGCGCAGGAGCTCCAGGTCGCTCGCGACGCCAGCGGACTCCTGCGGGAGGGCGCCCGGCGCGGCCGGGGCTCCGGCGGCGCCCGCCGGCGCTTGCGCGTGCACGCGCACGCTGCGCGCCGAGACCCACTTGCCGCCCAGCGCGAGGCCGACCAGCAGGCCCGCGACTCCCAGCGACTCGAGCGCGCGACGCAGGGGATTGGAGCTCTTGGCCATGGGCCCCGGCCCCGACCAGGGGCGACGGCGTCTCCAGCGTACGGTAGATTCGGCGCGCCAGGAACCCCCGCCCAGGCCCGCCCGTCATGCAGATCCACCAGGCGCAGCACGGCATCAACCTCGTGATCGAGACCGACGACACGGTCTACATCGGCCGCTTCGACCAGTCGAACGGCTTCCAGGCGCTGCTGCACGACTGCGCCATCCACGAGCTCGCCGCGGGCGAGGATCCCGAGCCCTTCGTGCGCACCGCCGCGCGCTACGGCTTCGCGGTCGACCGCCGCGACGTGCGCGTGGACGTGGGCGCCATCCGGCGCGTGCGCGTGCTCGGCGACGTGCCCAAGGAGTAGCCTCAGGCGCGCGCCTCGAAGGCGGCGCGGAAGGCGAGCGCCAGGCGCGGCGCGAGGCCCTCGTCCTCGTGCTTGAAGAACACGAAGGCCTCGTCCCAGTCCTCTGCACGCACGCGCTCGACCCAGCGCTCGAGCTCGCCCTCCGCGTAGCTCGTGCGGCGCAGGCGCAGGTAGCCGTGGCGCGCGGTCGCGTGCAGCGGCGGCGCCTCCTCGCCGTCGACGTCGGCCAGGCACAGCGCCGCGCCGTGCGCGCGCAGGAGGGCGCGCGTCTCCTCGTCGTCCCAGGACGCGTGGCGGAACTCGAGCGCCGCGCGCAGCCCCGCGGGCAGCCGCTCGAGGAAGGCGCCGAGGAGCGCCAGGTCCTTGCGCAGGAAGGGCGGGAGCTGGAAGAGGATCGGCCCCCGGTGCGCGCCCAGCCCTTCGGCGGCGCGCCACAGGTCCTCGACCAGGGGCGCGACCTCGACCAGCTTGGCGCGGTGCGTGATGCGCTGCGGCGCCTTGAGCACGAACACGAACCCCGGCGGCACGACCGCCGCCCAGCGCTCGAGCTGCTCGCGCGCGGGGCTGCGGTAGAACGTGTTGTTGATCTCGACGGTGCTCAGCCGCCCGGCGTACCAGGCGAGCATGTCGCGCTCGGCTAGCGTCTCGGGATAGAAGGGCCCCTTCCAGGCCTTGTAGCTGAAGCCGCTGGTGCCGACGAAGAGCCGCATCGCATCAGCGTGGCCGCCGCGCGCGGGGCGGACAAGCCCACGCGCGCCCTACGGGCGGAAGGAGAGCGAGTAGGGCTCCGCCGCGCCCGAGGCCGGCAGGTCGGTCGCGAGCGGCCCGCCGCCCTCGAGCGTCCACTGCGAGCCGTTGTAGCGCAGCGCGAAGAGCGCGCC
>CADEGS010000001.1:113567-139381 GCA_902826945.1 uncultured bacterium
AGGCCGCGTCGAAGGATCTTGACTCGCGCAGCTCGGCGCTCTGCGTGTCGAGGATCGTCGGCACGCCCGCGTCGGTCCACGCGTCGCCGTCCCACACCAGCGCGGAGAGGGTCTGCGCGTCGTCGAGCGTGACGAGCGCGATCTCGTCCGTGCCGGGCCGCGCCACGAGCTCGACCCACAGCACGGTGCCGGCCGAGGGCAGGGTGGCGTAGACCTCCTGGTCGTCGCTCCAGCGCCCGCCCGAGAACGTCCGGTAGAGCGGGCTGGCGTCGTCGTCGGCGTAGACGAAGAGCGCCTCGCCCGAGCTCCGCTCGAGCGCCAGGTCGAAGCCGCGCTGGCCGGCGTTCGTGCTCGGGATCACGCTCTGCGGCGCGTGCAGCGGATGGTCCTCGCTCCACAGGCGGCCGTCGAAACGGCGCAGGGTGAGCGTCGTCCCGTTGCCCTCGTCGCTGAGCGCGGCCAGGAACTCCTCGGCCGAGCTTCCCGGCGAGACCTCGTGCACGATCCAGCGCACGTCCTCGTTGAGCGGCGCGCCGCGGCGCGTCGCCCCCCACGTGCCGCCGCTGCGCACGCGCGAGCGGGCGCGCACGTCGTCGCCGCTCACGTGCAGCAGGCGCGCCTCGCCGCTCTGCAGCGCCACGAAGGCGTCGGTGGCGGCCGGACGGTGCACGCCCAGGTTCGACTGGGGGCCGTCGGCGCCCTCCCCGTCCAGCACCCCGTCCACGCGCGTGGTCGTCCCGCGCAAGGCGCCGCCGAAGAAGAGCCTCGTGCGATTCGCCGCCAGCGAGCCGGCGTCGACGCCGGGGCTGGTCGCCGCGAGACGGAAGTCGTCGTCGGCCGCCTGCGCACCGCCGAGCAGCGCATCGGCGCCGGCCGGCGCGACGAACTCCGGGTCGTCGCTGCCGCTCGGCGGCGGGACCATCGGGCCGACGACGACGTCGGGCGCGTTGTTCCAGACCAGGTTGAAGGTCTCGTTGAACCCGCTGCCGCTGACCAGCGCGATGCCCGTGGCGAGGCCGTCGGTCACCAGCGTGTCCTGGATCGAGCCGCTGCCGCCCGTGCCCTCCTCGTGCACCTGGTCGTCCGCGTTCTGGAAGAAGGTCGAGTGGCGCACCGTGGTCGTCGCGGCGGAGTCGGCCAGGAACAGGCCGTAGCGCCCGTTGGCGTACACGAGGTCGTTCTCGAGCGTCACGTCGCTGGTCTGGTCGAGGCGGATGCCGTCGCCCTCGCCCACGCCGCCGCCGTTCTGCGAGACGCGGTTGCCCTCGAGGTGCACGCGCTGCGCCCCCTGGACGTCGATGCCGCGGTCGTTCGCGTACAGCTCGTTGTCCACCAGGTACACGTCGGAGCCGCCGTCGACGAAGAGCCCGCCGCCCGGCGCCAGGCCGGGTCGCGCCTCGACGAACGTGAAGCCGCGCACGACGACGTGCGAGACGCCGTCCAGGTGCAGGCCGAAGGCGGCCTGCGCCGCGTCGATCACGACCGCCCCGGCGTCGCCCGCGTACAGCCCGGCCGGGTCGCCGCGCAGCTCGATCGGCGCGTCGGCGCTGCCGCTCGTGCCCAGCACCAGGCCGCCCGCGTACGTGCCGGCGCCGACGAAGAGCGTCTGGCCCGGCTGGATCTGCGTCAGCGCGTGGACGAGCGTGGCCCAGGCGTCGAGCGGGCCCGTGCCGCCGTTCGCGTCCGAGCCGCCGGCGCGCACGTAGCGCGCGTCGGGCGGGTTGCGGATGAAGGTCACGTCGGCGGTGTCGTCGAGCGTGACCGAGCCGACCGACGCGCTGACGGTCTGCGTCCCCGCGACCAGCGTGCTGACGGTGCCGGTCGTCACGCCGTTCGCGTCCGTGCGCGTCGCGGGCTGGACGACGCTGCCGCCGACGCCGGCCACCGTCAGCGTCACGCTCTTGTTCGCGAGCGGCTGCGCCTGGTCGTCGAAGAGCGTGACGGTCACCGTCACGCTCGTCCCGTCCGCCTCCGTGCCGAAGGGCGCCTGCGCGACGACCGTCGAGATCTGCGCGTCCACGCCCGGTCCGCCTCCTCCCCCTCCGCCTCCGCCGCACGCGGCGACGAGCGAGAAGCCCAGGACGGAGAGGATTGTGCGTTCTGCTCTGGCAACCATGGCGATCAAGGGGGGACTCGGTTCCGGCGAGAGGCCAAGGACTCGTCCCCCCTATCGACCGACCGCGGCGCCCGGGAGGCGGCCAACCGGACGATCTCGGGCGCGGAAGGTCTTTCCGCCGCTCAGCCGTCCGCTCGACCGGTCCACACGACCGGGCGGTCGGAGCGCCGCGGCTCGTCCGGCCACTGCTCCTCGTGCCGGCGCAGCGCCAGGTCCGCCTGCAGCGTCTCGAGCACGTCCTGCAACGCGTGTGCCTCCTCGTGTCCCTGAGGCGCGGGCGTGGCCGCCTCCTCGGGAGTCCCCGCACCGGTGACGATCTCGAGGTCGGCCCGCACCTCCATGCCGAGCGGATCCTCGGAGAGGCAGAAGGTGACGCGGAAGTCGGCCGAGGCGTTCCAGCCCTTGCCGTAGAAGAAGGCGGTGTCGAAGTCCTCGCAGGGGCGCGAGAAGACCGCCACGCGCTCGCTCGCGAGCACGGGCCTGTAGCCGCGGCGCGCCATCGCCTGCTCGAGGCCCTCGATCAGCTCGGGCGCCGTCGCGCTGCGCACGATCACCTCGGGGCTCCCGCTGTCCGTGCGCAGCGGCTTCAGCGCCAGACACCCCGAGAGGACGCAGGCGAGCGAGAGGAGCGGGACGAGCGGACGGCGGGCGTGCATGGTCGAGACCTCCGTGCGGGCGCGCGAGCGCCCGGGGAGGCTATCGACCGTTCCCGACCGTTCGTTGAGGGGGCGCGTCGGGGGAGCGCATCGGCGCGCCCCGGGGCGGGCCCCCGAGGCGCGCGGGGCTAGTGCTGCAGCCCGGCCAGGTCGAGCGCGCGCGGAGCGCGCGGCGCCACGAACAGGAGCAGCTCGCGCTGGTCGTAGCGGTGCTGCGCGTCGGTCGCCCGCACGAGCGGGCGGAACACGCCGGCCTCGAGCGGCACGCCGCTCAGGAGGCCGCTCGGGTCGAGGTGCAGCCCGGCGGGCAGGCGCGAGCCGGACAGGCGCAGCTCGAGGCCGTTCGCCCCGTCGAGGTCTCCCGAGCCGGTGTAGCCGGGCGCGAGCACGAAGTCGCCGACGATCCCGCGCGCGATGCCGACCACGGGCGTGAGCCCCTGGTTGCCGCTGCCGTACTCGAAGCGGATCGTGCCGTCGTCGCGCAGGAGCACGGCGACGTTCACCGGAGCGCCGCTCTCGAACGAGGAGGCCGCCCAGCGCACGCGCACGTGGTCGGCGGCGCTCTCGACGTAGACGTCCTCGTTCGCGCCCTCGGTCGTGAGGTCCGCCCACAAGGGCGCGATGCGCAGGCTCGAGCGCATGTACAGCGGGTCGGAGACGGGCTCGCTCGTGCACGGCACGAAGTCGACGAAGCCGTTCGAGCTCACGTAGAGCGTCGTGTACTGCGTCTCGTAGAACGGGAAGGGGAACGGGAGCGCCAGCGACCAGACCTCCTCGTCGGCGTTCCAGCCCTGCGCGACGCCCCCGCCGGGGAATCCCGGGCCGAGCGCGACCGTCTCGTAGCTCGGGTGCTCGCGGTACTCCGACCAGCTCGTGGCGCCCGTCGCGGTGAGCGTCGAGGCGTAGGCCGCTCCGACGCGCCCGGGCGCCGGCGCGGCGCCGACGATCGTGGGCAGCGCGGCGTTCGCGTACGTGAACGTCATCGCGGCGCCGGGCGCGGAGATCGAGGTGATCGTGTTTCCCGCCGCGATCACGTCGCCCTCCTGATAGGCGTCCAGGTTCGGCGACGAGCCGCCCGTGATCGAGGTCACGCCGCCGCCGCCCGAGCGATACGGGTCGCCCGAGTCGCCGCGGTTGGAGTTTTGCTCCATGTCGTAGTCGCCGTCCGCCTGGAGCATCGCCACCCGGTAGTGGCTGCCGTTCCCCGGCCAGCCCGACTGGCCGGGGAAGCCCTGGTCCGTGTTCGGATCGTTGAAGCCGAACGAGCCCTTGGCCTCGTCCACGTGCCACACCACGAGCCCCGCCTGCGGCAGCGCGGAGTCGAAGCCAACGGCCTGGCGGTTCTCGATCAGGAGGTACTCGCCGGGCGGGTAGCCGTTGTCCAGCCGGAGCGCGTTCGCGCCGCTCTCCAGCTCTCCCAGCACCTGCGCGCCGGGCCGCAGCAGCGCGGGCTCGAGCCAGCCGAGCTTCGCCTTGGACCACGACGACATGTGCGAGGGGTGCTGCTGGCTGCCGTCGAAGCCCCACGAGCCGGCCGCCATCACGTCCCAGTTGCCGATGCCCTGGCCCGAGCCGTTCGTGTCGTACAGATCGGGCAGGCCGAAGAAGTGCCCGAGCTCGTGCGTGACGACGCCGATGCGCCCCGGCCCCGACCCGGAAACGCCCCACAGCCCGGGCGAGATGTTGTAGTTCCCGACGCGCACGCCTTCGTCGCTGGTCCAGGTCGGGATCGTCCACTTGTGCGACCAGATGCGGCACTCGTAGGGCGTGCCGTACTGGTCGTCGGAGATCCACTCGGCGCCGTAGCCGGAGTGCAGGAACGTGATCGCGTCGATCCAGCCGTCGCCGTCCTGGTCGAAGTCGCCGAAGTCCACCAGCGCGTCGGCCGCCTCGAGGCCGTCGGTGATCAGGTCCCAGACGACCGTGCCCAGGCCGGAGATGCCTCCCGCGTAGTCCTCCTCCGTGCCGGGCATGTCGAGCCAGCCGACGACCGTGGAGTCGATCGTGAACTGCCCGTAGGAGTTCTCGAGGTAGTGGTCGCGCACGCTGCCGGTCGGCGCGAGCACGGGGTCGCCGCCGACGGCGTCCACGATCTTCGTCACGTCCGCGGCGGAGGGCAGCGTGCGGTTCTGGCCGCCCGGGCCATGGTCGGCGAAGCGCAGCAGGAGCACCAGGTTCGTGGCGCTGCCCGCGCCGCTGCGAAAGGCCGGCCCCGGGACGGGGCGCTCGGCCGCGCGCACCTTCTCGCGCCGCGGGGGTCGCGGCGCGGGGCGCAGGCCGGGCACGAGCCCGAGCGCGGCGGGGTCCGCACTCCCGAGAACGTGTGCGGTCGGCTCGAGACGACCGTCCGGGCCGCGGCGCGCGTAGACGAAGCGCCCGCCGGAGCGCACGAGCGCGAAGCCGCGCTCGTCCTGGAACCACGGGTCCAAGCCGCTCCCGCGCGCGACGATCCGCTCGACGCCGTGCGGTCCGGCAACCTCGATGGGCGTCGGGACGGGCGGGAAGACGCAGTCGTTCGCGCCGGTAGGCGCCGGGCCCTGGCCGGTGGCGAGGCCCGCAAGGACGATGGCGGGAGAAGCGAGGAGCGGGAGCCGCATGGATGCCTCCAGGGCAACGGGGCCGGGACGCGAGGGGGCGCCCCACTGTAGCCCCGCGGGCCCGATCCGCCACGGACCGACCCCGGCACGAGCGCAGCGGAGGGTTCCGCACTAGCATGCTGCTCGGGGCCCGACCCGGCGGCCGCCCCGCACGGAACGTGAGCGCGAACGTCGAGCGACGCGACCTGCAGATCCTGCACGGCCGCGACCGCATCCTGCGCCTGGTCGCCTCGGGCTGCCCGGCCTCGGAGGTGCTGCTCGAGATCGCGCGCTTCGCCGAGGAGATCGAGCCCGAGGCGCGCACGACGATTCTCCTGCTCGAGAAGGGCCGCTTGCGCCACGGCGCGGCGCCCAGCCTGCCGCCCGCGTACGTGCGCGCCGTGGACGGGTTCGAGATCGGGCCGGGGCGCGGCTCGTGCGGCGAGGCGGCCTTCACCGGCGCTCCGGTGATCATCGAGGACGTGCGCGAGCATCCCAACTTCCGCGACCACCAGGACGTCGTGCGCCTGGGCGGCTTCCGGGCGAGCTGGTCGCAGCCGATGCTCGCTCCCGACGGGGAGGTCCTGGGCACCTTCGCGATGTACTACGCGACGCCGCGGCGGCCCGGACCGCTCGAGGTCGAGTTCATCCAGTCGATGGCGCGCGTGGCCAGCGTGACGCTCGAGATGCGCCGCATGCAGGAGTCGCTGCGCGAGAGCGAGCAGCGCTTCCGCCAGCTCGCCGAGAACGTGCAGGAGGTCTTCTGGCTGACCGACTGGCGCAGCTCGCGCCTGCTGTACGTCAGCCCCGCCTACGAGCGCGTCTGGGGCCGTCCGCTGCGCGAGCGCTACGACGACCCAGTGAGCTGGACGCGGCCGATCCACCCCGAGGACCGACCGCGCGTGCTGCGCGCCTTCAGCGAGCAGGCTCCGCTCGGGTCGTACGACGTGGAGTTCCGCATCGAGAGCGGCGCGGGCGAGCGCTGGATCCACGACCGCGCCTTCCCGATCAAGGACGCGCAGGGCGCGGTGGACCGCGTGTGCGGCATCTCGGCCGACGTCACCGAGCGCCGCGGGCGCGAGGAGCGCAGCCGGGAGGCGAGCCGCCGTCAGCTCGAGTCGTTGACGGGCGAGCTGCTCCTGGCCGAGGAGCGCGAACGCCAACGGCTGGCCGCCGACCTGCACGACGGCCCCAACCAGACGCTGACCCTGGCGCGCATGAAGCTCGAGGGGCTCCTGCCCGACGCTCCGGCGCGCCTGCGGAGCGTGCTGTCCGAGGTCGCCGGACTCGTCGCCAGCGCCAACCAGGCGACGCGCAACCTGGCCTTCCAGCTCAGCCCGCCCGTGCTGCACGACTTCGGCTTCGAGGCCGCCCTGCGCTCGCTCGTCGAGGACATCGAGCAGAGCTGGCCGGTGCGGGTCGAGCTGCGCGTCGACGACGAGGCCAGCGGCCTCGACGAGCGCGTCAGCATCCTGCTCTACCGCGCGGTGCGCGAGCTCCTGGTCAACGTCGTGAAGCACGCGCGCGCGGCGCGCGCGACGGTCTGCGTGCGGCGCGACGGCCCGTTCCTGGTGCTGCGCGTCGATGACGACGGCGTCTCGTGCGACCGGACCTCGCTGGAAAGCGGTCGCGGGCTCGGGCTGCGCACGATCCGCGAGCGCTTGACGGGCTTCGGAGGTCGCATGGAGGTCGGCTCCTCGCCGCCGCACGGGACATCGATCACCCTGTACGCCCCCCTCCTGGAGGACTCGCCGTGACGATCCGGGCGCTCCTGGTCGACGACCACGTGATGCTGCGCGAAGGCCTGCGCGCCGTGCTCGACGGCGAGCCGGAGATCGAGGTCGTGGGTGAGTCCGCCGACGGC
The DNA here is from genome assembly GCA_902826945.1 of uncultured bacterium. Next base: position 120,780 of record CADEGS010000001.1, read on the forward strand.
CTGGATGCCATCGAGCAGGCGCAGTCGCTGCGCCCCGACGTGGTCGTGATGGACATCTCCATGCGCCGCATGGACGGCATCTCGGCCACGCGCGAGATCCGGCTGCGCCTGCCCGCCTGCCGCGTCGTCGCGCTCTCCGTGCACTCCGACCGGCGCTACCTGGAGCGCATGTTGGAGGCCGGCGCGAAGGGTTACGTGCTCAAGGAGGCGGCCGCCAAGGAGCTCCTGCAGGCCATCCGCGAGGTGGCGCGCGGCGGGACGTACGTCTCGCCGCAGCTGGCGGACGACCCGCGCGCGCGCTCCGCCGGCTCCGGCGTGCCGGAGCGGGACGCCTACCGGCGCCTCGCGCCGCGCGAGCGCGAGGTGCTGAAGCTCCTGTCCGAGGGCGAGACCTCGCGCCGCATCGCGACCCAGCTCTCGATCTCGCCGCGCACGGTCGAGACCCACCGCCGCAACATCATGCGCAAGCTGGGACTGCGCTCGGTCGCGGAGCTGACCAAGTACGCCATCCGCGAGGGGCTGACCTCCGTCGAGCCCTGAGCGGCTCCGCCGCTCAGGGCCGCGCCGCCTGGCCGCGGCCGGCGCGAAGCGCCGTGGCGCCGCAGGCCTCCTTCGCGCGCAGCGCGAAGCGATCGTCGCGCAGCCACGGAAGCACGTGCCTCCCGGATCACGGGTCGTCCAGCCGCGCGGCCAAGGCACGACGAACGTCCCCCCGACGCCTCGTCACCCGCCCCCCGCCCGTCCCGAGACCCCGACGAGCCAGCGGCCTCAGCAGCCCGAGCTCTCGCTCCGGCTCACTTGCCCTTGGGCAGCCAGGCCAGGAAGCGCCACTCCAGGCTGTCCTCGCTCCCGTCCTCGCCGGAGAGCGGGACGCCGTAGACCGACTCCACGATCGCGGAAAGCGTGTCGTCCGGCTTGCGCGTGGCCTGGCCCTCGATCAGGAGCGAGAACTTGCGCCGCGAGTCGGCCTCGTCGCTCCCGCCGTGCATGCGGATCCACTCGAAGAACGCGGAGCGGTAGGCCCGGAAGAACTCCTCGTAGTCGTCGAGGAACTTGTCCGGCGGCAGCGTCTTGCCCTCCGCCGCCGGGCCGAAGAAGGGCGCGCTCACGACGGCCGCCTTCCCGCCCTCCTCCGTCTTGATCTCGAAGTGCGCGGTCTTGTCCTTGCGCAGCGGGTTGTCCTTGTCGCGCGCGGCGAGCTGGACCCCGGCCTTCTGCGAGGCCTTCAGCGCCTCGAGGAAGTACTTCTCGCCCTTCGTGGCGTTCCAGGGCGACACGTACGTGGCAGCCACCTGCAGCGGCCCGGGGCGGGCCTTGCGCTGCGGCAGCGAGCCGCCGGCCGGGTTGCCGCCCGGGACGAAGCGCTCGTAGGCCTGCGTCGTCGCGCCCTGCTGCTTCCACTCGTACGACCAGTTGAAGCCGATCATGTTGCGGCCGCAGACCGCGATGACCATGTTCGTCGCCAGCGCGTCCTCGAAGAAGTGCACCCCGAGGAAGTAGTAGATGTCGCGCAAGAGCGACGTCGCGGCGCGCTCGACCACGTGCTGGCGCAGGCCGGTCTGGTCCTGGTGGTTCATGGACGAGCCCAGGAACGGCTGCTCCGGGCTGGGCGGCGAGCTCCCGGGCCCCTCCAGCGCGATGAGCTGCGTGCGGTCGCTCCAGGCCGAGTTGCGACCGAGCATCTGCTCCGACCACAGGACCGCGTGCTGGTCCTTGTCGACCGAGCCCGCGTAGGCGGCCAGCTCGAGGAAGTCCTTGCGCGTCGGGCACAGGACGATGCGGGTCACGTGGATCGTCGGCTCGTTCCACCCGCCGTCCCAGGCGGTCTTCTTGATGCCCTGCTCCTCGTACGAGCGCAGCCGGCGCGCGGCGCTCTTGACGTCGTCCTTGGCGCCCAGGAGGTCGTACAGGCTGGGCGAGCCTTCCGGATCGACCCGGCGCAGCGCGCCGGCCGACCACGTCTCGATCCATTTGCCGATCGCCGCCAGGTCCTTGCGCGCCTCGGCCGTCGCCGGCGCGTTCTGCCCGCAGTAGTCGAGCCAGACGTCGTAGAGCTTGACCAGCGAGCCGAACAGGCCCTTCAGCTCCTCGGCGCGGTCCTTGTCGCCCAGCGCCTCCTGCGGGTACCAGATCTCGAACGTGCCGAGGTCCAGGCCGACGTAGGCGCCCGAGTGGAGCGCCAGGTCGAGCGCCTCCTTGCCGTCCTTGGCCTCGCCAAGCCCCAGCCGGCTGCGGAAGTCCTCCGCCATGCTGGCGAACGGGACCTTGGGGCCCTTTCCTGCATCCTCTCCGGACCGGGCCGGGCCGGCGAGCCCGGCCGCGACGGCGATCGTCGCGCACCACTGCAGCAGTCGCATGCGTTCTCCTCTTCGGCTCCGGGATCGAGCCGTGTCTCCCTGGCTACGGTAGAAAGACGCGCCTCGCAGGCCGCCCTTTCTGCTTTTTTTTCGGCCGGCCTGCTCCCTAGGCCTGCGGGGACAGCGGGTTGCGCCCGGCAAGGCTCACCGCTCCCCCTCCGGCCGAGGGCCCCAGGCGCCCGGCCAGGGCCTCGAGCAGGCGAGCGAGGGCCTCCTCCGTCTCGAAGCGCGGGAGCCGCGCGCGGACCCGGGCGTTCCGGATCGGCCCGCGGGGCTGACGGGCCGGCGCGCAGGCGACGCGCACGCGCCGGCCCAGCACCCGCTCCAGGATCGGGGCCGCCTCCGCCGCGTGATCGACCCAGCGGTCGAAGGCGTTGAAGACCGTGCCCGCCACGCTCGGGTCGCCGGCCGCATCGGCCAGCAGGCGCGCGCTGTCCTCGGCCGAGAGCGCGTAGGTCCCCACCGCCGTCCGGATCTCGCCGTGGCGCAGCGCCTCCAGGACGGTCGGCGCGAGCGGGCTCGCGCGCGCGGGCTCGCGCAGGCCGAGCACGCACCCCAGCCGGAACACCGACGTGTTCCAGCCGAAGACCCGCTGCGCGGTGACGACCATCGTCTCGACGCCCGAGCGCAGCGCGCCGTAGAAGTCGCGCGGCCAGATCGGGAAGCTCTCGTCGCGCTCGTAGCGCTCGCCCAGCGGGTCCTGGTCGGGGTCGTCCCCGTACACCGCCAGCGACGAGACGTAGACCATCTGGCGCCCGCGCGTCGCGGCCGTGCGCTCGAGCAGGCGCATGCTGGCGAGCTGGTTCGTGCGGATCCAGTGCTCGACGTCGCTGCGCCCGGAGACGGGCGAGGCCGCCGGCGGCTCGTAGGCCATGTGCACGATCAGGTCCGCGTCGCGCACGAGCGCGTCGAGCGGCGCGCGCTCGTCCAGCCGGCCGAGCACCCACTCGAGGCCGCTCGCGCGCGGGAGCTCGCGCCCCGGCCGCTCGCGCGCCAGCGCGCGCACGCGCCAGCCGCGCGCGAGCAGGAGCGGCACGAGCGAGCGCCCGACGAGCCCGGTCGCGCCGGTCAGCGCGACCAGCCCCGGAGCGCGCGCCGCCTCCCCACGGTCCTCCGCAGCCATCCGGGAGGAGCCTACCTAGCGCGGCGCGTCCGCGCTCGCGTCCGTCGCGACGAGCTCGCCCCCGCGCTCCTCCACCAGCAGCTCGCGCGGCGGCGGGTGGCCGAGGAACGCCGACGGGCTGGCGGAGAGGCCGTAGGCGCCGCTCGCGCGGACGACGACGAGCGCGCCCGGTCGCACGCCGGCGAGGCGCGCGCGCCGCGCCAGCGTGTCGAGCGCGGTGCACAGCGGCCCGACCACGTCCCACTCCTCGCCCTCGCCCTCCGGCGCGCCGGGGACGAACATGCTGCGGCTGCCCTGCAGGACGCCGCCGAAGAGGCCGCAGGCGGCCTGGTTGTGGTGCATCCCGCCGTCGCAGATCGCGATGCGCGACCCGCGCGAGTGCTTGACGCGCAGGACGCGCGTCACGTACAGGCCGGCCTCTCCCACGAGGTAACGCCCGAGCTCGAGCACCCGCCGCGCGCGCGGGAAGCGCCGCGCCAGGGCGTCGAGCGCGGGCCGCGCCCCGGCCGCCACGGCGGCCAGGTCGAAGGGGCGGTCGCGCGCCCCGGTCGCGATCCCGAACCCGGCGCCGAAGACGAGCGCGTCGGGCGGCTCGCGCAGCGCGCCCGCGGCGCGCTCGAAGAGCTCGGCCGTCGCGACGAGGTGGCGCACGAGCGAGTCGGCGCGCAGGCACTGCGAGCCCGGGAACACGTGGAAGCCGCGCAGCGCGAGGCCGGGCAGCTCCGCCAGCGCGGCCAGCGTCGGGCCGAGCTCCTCCTCGTCCACGCCGAAGCGGCTGGGCTTGCCGTCGAGCTGCATGCCGAAGCCCGGCGGCACGCTGCGCGGCGAGACGCGCACGAGCGCGAGCTGCTCGCGCCCGCGCGCGCGCGCCAGCGCCGCGAGCTCGCGCCCCTCCTCGAGCGACTCGAGCACGACGCACCCGACGCCCAGGTCGAGCGCGGCCTCGAGCTCCTCGCTGCGCTTGGCCGGCCCGGTGAAGCGCGTGCGCTCCGCCGGCCAGCCGGCCGCCAGCGCGCCCCGCAGCTCGCCCAGCGAGGACACCTCGACCTCGTCCACGAGCTCGCGCAGACGCGCGGCGAGCACCGCGTTCGGGTTGCTCTTCAGGGCGAACGAGAGCTCGAGGCCCGGGAAGGCCGCGCGCAGCTCCGCCGCGCGCGCGCGCACCGCCGGGAGCGAGTAGACGTAGCAGGGCGTGCCGTGGCGCAGGGCGAGCTCCGCCACCGCGCGCTCGAGCCGCGCGAGGGGGTCAGCCCCGCGAGGCGGCATAGCTCAGGATGCGCCGCAGGGAGTCGAGGTTCGCCAGGTTGACCTCGGTCTCGCTCATGCGCAGGCCCGACTCCTCCTCGAGGAACTGGATCAGGTCCACCATGGTGAACGAGTCGAGCAGCCCGCCCGTGAAGAGCGGGGTGTCGTCGTCCAGCTCGTCGGCCGACAGGCCCTGCTTGGCGACGAGGAACGCGACGAGGCGCTCGCGGGTCAGCGTCTTGGTCCGGGGCATCGGGCCGCTCGCGGTCGCCCGCGAGGGCCGAGCACTATAGCCGGAGGCGGGCCGCCGGGCGCGTCGCCGGGCCGGGACGCTCGTCTTGAACGCGGAGCGCCCGCGGACCCCGCGCCGCAGGGCCCGCGCGCCGGTCGCCGCGGCGGCCGGCTAGTGCGCTCCGGCCGCGAGCAGGAGGTCGACGATCGAGCCGTGGTCCTTCACGACGGCGAACTCGAGCGCCGAGGTGCCGTCCCTGGTCTCGATCTCGACGTTCGCGCCCGCGGCCAGGAGCTGGCGCACGATCTCCTCGTAGCCCAGCCAGGCGGCCACGACCAGCGGCGTCTGCCCGCGCGCATCGACGGCGTCGATCGGCGCGCCGCCGTCGAGCATGCGCTGCACCAGCGCGGGGTTGCCGCTCTCGACCGCCCCGTGCAGGGCGCTGACGCCCTCGCTGTTGACCGCGGTGGCCTTGGCGCCGCGCGCCATCAGGAGCTCGACCGTGGCCACGTCGCCCTTGCGCGCGGCGTGCACGAGCGGGACGTAGGAGGACGCGCTCGCCGGCTCGACCGCGGCGCCCTTCTCGACGAGCTCGCGCGCGAGGTCGGGCAGGCCGCGCTCGATCGCCTTCCACAGCGGCGTCTCGCCGCTCGCGGCCGCCGCGCTCGGGTCGGCCCCGAGCTCCAGCAGGAGCCCGACCTGGGCCGCGTCCTTCTCGCTGATGGCCCAGACCAGCGGCGTCACGCCGTCGCCGGAGAGCGCGTCCAGGTCGGCCTTCCTGGCCGCCATGGCGCGCAGGCAGTCGTCGCAGTGGCGCAGCACGACGGCATGCAGGGCCGAGTTGCCCGCGTTGTCGCGCAGGTCGGGGTCGGCGCCCGCGCCGAGCAGCGCGGCGATCACGTCGGCATGGCTGCTCAACGCGGCGAAGATCAGCGCCGTCGTGCCCTCGGCCGTGCGCGCGTCCGGCGCGGCGCCGCTCTTCAGGAGCTCCTGCACGACCGCCGCGTGACCGTTGCTCGCCGCCAGCATCAACGGCGTGTGCCCGGTCTTCGTCACGGCGTCGCGGTCGGCCCCCTTCTCGAGCAGCAGCCGCACCGTCTCCTGGTTGCCCCCCAGCGAGGCGGCGGCGAGCGGCGTGACCCCGTCGTCGTTCTTGCAGTCCGGATCGACCCCCTCGGCCAGCAGGTTCTTGACGCTGGGCGTGTCGCCGTTGGTCGCCGCCTCGAGCAGCCCCTTGACCTTCTCCGGCGCGTTCGGGTCGGAGCAGGCGGCGAGGAGCAGGAGGACGGACCAGGAGGAGGAGAGAGCCGCGCGGAGCCTGTGCATGGTCGATGCGCCTCGCCGGGCGAGGCCGGGGGTCGTGAGTCGAAGCCAGGACGATACCAGGAAGGCGCGCACGACGCCCGCGCGAGGCGAGCCCGAGACGCCGCACGCTCGCGGGTGCGGAAATCCCTTCGCTGCGCCGCGGCACTCCGGGCCGTCCCCGGGCCACGGATCGCTGCTAGCCGACCGCCTCGGCGAGCGCCGCGTCCAGGCGCTCGCGCGTGATCGGCTTGCTCAGGATCGAGCGCACGTTCTCGGGCCGCGTCTCGCCCTTCCCGTCGCTGCCGTAGCCGGTGAGCACGATCACCGGCAGCGCCGGGTCGATGGCGAGCAGACGCCGCGCCAGCTCGAACCCGCTGCACGACGCGCCGAGGTCGAGGTCGGTCACGACCAGGTCGCAGCGGCCGGACGGCTCCGCCAGAGCCTCGAGCGCCGCGCGCGGCGCGGCGTAGGCCCGCACCTCGTGGCCCAGCGAGCCGATCACGCGCACGACCGTCTCGAGCACCTCGGGCGTGTCGTCCACGACCGCCACGCGCAGGCCGCGCACGCACGGCGCGGTCTTGGCCGGGCTCTTCTCGGGCAGCGCCGCGACCGCGGGCAGGCGCAGCGTGAACTCGCTGAACTCGCCCGGCTTGGACTCGACGCCGAGCGTCCCGCCCAGCCGGCGCGCGATGCTCCAGCACACGCTGAGGCCGAAGCCGCTGCCGCGCGCGCCCTTGGTCGTGTAGAAGGGCTCGAACACGCGGCGCTTCGTCTCGGCGTCCATGCCGATGCCGTCGTCGCGCACGCGCAGGATGGCCCAGCCCTCCTCGGTGCCGCTCTCGATCAGGATCGAGCCGCCGCGCTCCTCGAGCGCGTCGACCGCGTTGAAGATCAGGTTGGTCAGCACCTCGCGGATGTCGGCCGGGTTGGCCAGGACCGGGGGCGTCGGCCCGAGGGTCGTGCGCACGTCGATCGCCACGCCGTTGCGGCGCGCGGCCGAATCCCACTTGTGACGCGTGTACTCGGGCATCTCGGCGGCGATCGAGCGGCAGTCGATCGTCGTGCGCGTCAGGTCGACGCCCTCGCCGCGCGCGAAGGTCTGCAGGCGCCGCACGGTGTTCGCCGCGTCGAGCGAGCAGGTGCGGATGCGCTCGATGCCCCCGCGCACCTCGGTCTCGAGCGCGTCGCGCGCGAGCAGCACGTCGCAGAAGCCCAGCGCGACGAACAGCGTGTTGTTGAAGTCGTGCGCCATGCCGGCCGCCATCTCGCCCAGCGCGGACAGGCGCTCGGCCTGCACGATGCGCTCCTGCGCGGCCTCGACGTTGCGGCGCGCGCGGTCGAGGCGCTCGATCAGGCGCAGGTTGTTGAAGGCGGTCGCGGCCTGGTCGGCGAACAGGTCGAGCAGCCGCAGGTCCTCCTTCGGGAAGGGATGCGCGTCGCCGCGGTGGTCGAACTGCAGGACGCCGACGACCTCCTCGCCGATCACCAGCGGCGCGCACAGCACCGACGCGATGCGGTTGCGCTCGATGCTGCCCTGCCTGCGCAGCTCCTCGACCTCCGCCGCGTTGTCGATCAGCACCGGCCGCTTCGTCTCGCGCACGGTGCGCAGGATCGTCTCGCTGACGGCGAGGTCGCGCCCCTTGCCGCTCTTCGAGGCGCTGTGCACGCGCGTCGTGCCGTCCGGCTCGAACAGCACGACGAAGCCGTTCTCGGCGTCGAACAGCTCGCGCAGCCGCTCCGAGACGTACTCCAGCAGCCGGTCGAGCTCGTGGATGCGGTTCATCGCGCGCGAGATCTCGAGCAGGCGCACGAGCGTGCTCGCCTCGAGCGAGAGCCGGGGCTCGATCGTCTCGCTCTGGAGGAAGCGCGAGGCCCGGCCGGCGATCTCGTCCAGCCGCGCCCGTGCGCCCGGTCCCGTCTGGGATTCCTCCATGCTGTGCGACCCTCCGCCCGGCGAGCGCGGAGCGTCGATCCTACGCGCCTCGGGCCGCCTTTTCATGCCCGGAGCCAGTCTTCGAGCCGCGCCAGCAGCGCGGCGCGCTCGGGGGCCGCCAGGAACGCGTCCTGCAGCGCGGCCTCGCCCTCGAGGGACGCGAGGAGCCGCTCGAGCTGGCTCAGGCACCCGTGCAGCCAGCGCACCGCTCGCTCGCGCTGCCCGCGCTCCTCGCAGGCGAGCGCGAGCTCGTGCCCGGTCCTCCACTCGAGCTCGGGCATGCCGAGCTCGCGCGCGCGATCGAGCGCGGCGAACAGCGCCCGCGACGCCTCGCCGGGCTCGCCGCGCGCGCGCGCCAGGCGTCCCTCGCACAGGGACACCCGGCCGGCGAGCGGCGCCAGCCCTTGCCCCTCGGCGATCGCGCGCGCCTCCGTGCACAGGCGCCGCGCCGCGTCGAGCTCGCCGCGCTCGCTCGCACCCCACGCCGCCGCCACGAGCCCCAGCGCGAGCCCGCGCGGCTCGTCCGCCGCGCGCAGCAACGCGAGGCTGCGCTCGGCGTCCGCGCGCGCCTGCGCGCCGCCCAGCGTCGCGCGCAGCGCCAGGCAGCGGCCCTCCTCGGGACCGCTCCGTGCCTCGCGCGCCGCGGCCAGCCCCTCCTCGAGCGCGGCGCGCGCGCGCGCCTCGCGGCCGATGGCCGCCTCCACCGCCGCGCGCGCGTAGAGCGCGTCGATCAGGACGGCGTCGCGCTCGCCCGCCGCCTGCGCGATCGCGACCGCGCGCTCGGCGTGGTGGCGCGCGCGCCCGAGCTCGCCCTTCTCCAGCCAGGTGGAGGAGAGCGAGGCGTGCGTGTGCGCCGCGCCGGCGACGTCGCCGCCGTCCTCGCGCATGCGCAGCACGCGCTCGTCGCGCTCGATCGACGCGCCGAAGCGGCCCGTCCAGCGGTCGAGCTTGGCCAGGTTCGAGAGCGGCGCCGGCAGCCCGCGCCGGTCGCCCGCGCGCTCCTTGCGCTCGAGCGACGACTCGTACGCCGCGCGCGCCTCTGCCAGGCGGCCGCGCAGGCTCGCGACGCTGCCCAGGTTGGCCCAGGCGCGCCCCGCGCCGAGCGCGTCGCCGTTCCCCTCGTGGATCGCGAGCGCGCGCCGCCAGTGCTCGTCGGCGCCGCTCAGGTCGCTCTTGTCGTAGGCCAGCACGCCCAGGTTGTTCCAGAGCGAGGCCGCCTGCTGCGAGCGCGCGCCCTCGCCCAGGGCGCGCAGGCCGTCGCGCAAGAGACGCTCGGCCAGGGACGCGTCGCCTTGGCGGCGCGCGAGCAAGCCCCCCGTGGCGCACAGCTCCGCCACGTCCGACGGCTCGCGCGCCAGCGCCAGCCCCGCGCGCAGCGCCGCGTGCGCCTCCTCGAAGCGGCCGAGCTCCGCCAGCGCGCGCGAGCGCTTGTGCAGGCGCCGAACGCGCACGGCGGCGCTCTCCGGACCGACCGCGCCGAGCGCGCGCTCGAAGGCGGCCTGGGCCGCTTCGAGCTCGCCCAGGCGGAAGCGCACGTCGCCCTCGAGCTCCGCCAGCGCCGGCCCCGGCGCGCGCCCGCGGGCCGCGAGGAAGCGCCCCACGCGCCCCAGCCACACGCGCGCCTCGCGCGGCGCGCCGGCCGCGAGCAGCGCCGCCACGGCGTGCTCGGCGTGGCGCGGCACGGCCTCCGCGTCCTCGGCGCCGAGCGCGTGCTCGAGCAGCGCCGGGGCGAGCTCGCCCGCGGTCGGGGTGCCGGAGACCAGCGCCGCGAGCGCGCGCGCGTGCTGCGCGCGCCGGCCGGGCTCGTCGAGGCGCTCGAGCAGCGCCAGGCGCAGGGTCGAGCGGGCCAGCTCGAAGCGCTCGTCCGGACCGCCCGCGCGCGCCAGCACGCCGCGCGCGGCGAGCGCGCCGCAGACCTCCAGCGCGTCGGCGCGCGCGCGCCGCAGCAGCGCGGCCGCGACCTCCGCCCCGAACGGGCGCGCGAGCACCGAGAGCGCGATCGCGGCGGCGCGCAGCGGCGGCTCGAGCGCGTCGATCTCGCGCTCGACGTCCGCGGCCAGGCGCGCGGGCATGCCTTCCCAGAGCCAGCGCTCCAGGGCTTGCTCGGGGTGCGCGCGCGCCCAGCGCGCGGCCGAGACCAGGAAGCCCGGGCGCCCGCCCGTGGCGCGCGCGAGCGCGCGGCGGACGGGCGGCTCGAGGCCAGGCGCGAGCGTCGCGACGAGCGCCTCGGAGGCCTCGTCGTCGAGCTCCTCGAGCGCGATGCGCTCGAGCCCCTCGCGCTGCGCGAGGCGCACCAGCTCCGCCGCCCCCTCGCCGCCGGTGCGCACGGCGAGCACCGCCGCCCAGGTGTCCCGCGAGCGGCTCGCGGCCAGCCGCTCGAGCAGGCGCAGCGAGGCCTCGTCCAGGCGCTGCGCGTCCTCGACCAGGACCAGCAGCGGCCGTCGCCGCGCCACGCGCGCGAGGAGCCCCTCCCACGCGGCGGCGTCGTCTGCGCCCGGCCGCTCGGGGCCGCAGGCCTCGGGCTCGACCAGCAGCAGGTGGCGCAGCGCCTCCGTCCACGGACCGAGAGCGTCGGTCCCGCCCGCGGACACCGGCACGACCAGGGCGCCGCGCATCTCGGCCGCGCGCTGCCACTCGAGGAGCAGCGCCGACTTCCCGATCTCGGGCTCGCCCGTGACGAGCGCGACGTGGCGCTCGGGACCGCGCAGCAGCCGATCGGTCGCCTCGCGCACGGCGGCGAGCTCCTCCCCGCGGCCGACGAAGCGCGCGCCCCCGCCCGAGCGCGGCGTCGCGCCGAGCGCCTCGAGGTCCGCCAGCGCCGCGCCGGCGTTGCGGTAGCGCACGTCGGGGTCGCGCGCGACGAGCCGCTCGAGCACGGCCAGGAGCGGGCGGCCGAGGACGCGTCCGCCCCCCGCCGCGGGCTCCCAGCGCCCGACCACGTCGAGGAAGCTCGCGCCCAGGGCGTGCAGGTCGGTGGCGGAGGTCGGCGGCTCGCCGTCGAGGATCGAGGGCGCCGCGTAGCGCGGGGTGCCGCGCACCAGCCCGCGCGGACCGCTGGCGGCGTCGCCGCCGAGGCCGAGGTCGATCACCTTCAGCCACGGCTCGTCGCCCGCGCGCGCGACGATCAGGTTGGACGGCGTGAGGTCGCCGTGCACGAGCCCCCAGCGCCCGAAGCAGTCGAGCAGCGAGCAGCCCTGCGCGAGCACGAGCGCCAGCTCCTGCTCGGAGAGCTCGGGGGCCGCCGCGTCGAGCGGCCGCCCCGCCACCAGCTCGAGCGTGAAGTAGCTGCGCCCCTCGGGCGTGCGGCCGTAGGCGAAGGCGCGCGGCAGGTGCGGGTGATCGAGGCGGCCGAGCAGCTCGAACTCGCGGCGCAGGCGCTCGCCGTCCTCGCCGCCGGTCGCTCCCGCGAGCTTGAGCGCGACGCGCCGGCGCAGCGCGTGGTCCTCGGCCAGGAACACCGTCGCGCTGGCGCCGGAGCCCAGCTCCTCCAGCAGCTCGTAGCGATGGTCGACGAAGCCGCGCCCCACGCGCTCACTCTAGCGCGGGGGCGCGGCCCGGCCCGCGAGGGCGGTCGCGGTCAGTGCGCGCCGTCGGTGATCGTGTTGCCGGCGCCGGTCGCCAGGAAGCGCATGCCGCGCAGCTGGCCGGTGAAGGCGTTCCCCGAGCCGCTGATCGCGAGCTCGCCCGCGGCGCGCAACGAGCCGACGAGGTCGTTCGCGCTGCCGCCGACCGTGAGCTTGCCGGCGCACGACCAGCCCAGCACCCCGCCGGCCGCGGGGCGCAGGAGCGAGGCCTCGCTGGCGAGCACGACGTCGTTCGTCGCGATCAGCGTCACGCTGCCCGCCAGCGCCTGGCCCTCGACGTGGATCGAGCCGCTGGTGCTGATCACCCGGCCGTCGGCGGGCCAGCTCTGCTGGTCGTCGCTGACGACGAGCTGGCCGCCGGCGTCCAGGCCGACCGTGACGTCGCCGTCGAACAGGAGCGCTCCCGGCTGCGCCTCGAGCCAGGCGCGCGAGCGCGGCGGCGCGGGTAGCGTCGTCGAGGCGCGCTGCTCGGGCTCCTTCTCGAACACCGCCGTGCCGCCCACGGAGCGCACGTAGCTGCTGGCCCACAGCACGTCGGCGCGGAAGGTCTGGTCGTAGCCGCCGACGCGCACGCCCCCGCCGGCGCGCAGCGTGCCGTGGAAGGCGTTGTCGTGGCCGGAGACGTCGATCGAGCGCGAGCCGCCGTCGGAGGTCTGCACCAGGTCGCCGAGCCAGAAGGGGATGCGCGGAGCGCCGAGCAGCGCCTCGCGCGCGGCGTACTGCTGCGCGTCGTAGACGTACATCCAGGCGACGTGCGCCCCCGAGCCAGCGGCCACGAGCTGGACGCGCGCCGCCGCCTCGCTGCCGACCGCCGGCTCCGGCGTCGGGTCGTAGCTCGGGTCGAAGGGCTCCCCGAAGAGGTCGATCTCGACGCCGGCCAGCGTGCCTGCGGAGAGCATCGCGCCCAGGGTGCCGCCGGTCGCGAGCGCGACGCCCGACTCGTCCTGGACGGTCGCGCCGAACGCTTCCTTGGCGAAGACGCGCAGCTGCGCCAGCCGCGCCGGATCGCTGGCGTCGTCGTTGCGCACGAGCACGCCGACGTCGTGGCTCGCGAGGTAGAGGCCCACCACGTCCCACTCGGGCTCGGGGCGCGGGTCGGAGAGCAGCTCCTGCGCGGCCGAGGCGCAAGAGCTCGGGACGTCGAGGCTGCCCTGCGCGAGGACCGACGGCGCGGCGAGCAGCAATGCGGGGACGAGGAGCGCTTTGGGATGCTTCATGGATGGAGAGCGGGTTTGGGGATTGGGGCGCGGGCGCGGCCTCCGGGCGCTCCGGTCGCCGCCGGGTCGGCACGGAGCGGGCTGCGCGCGCTCCTGGCCCCGTGCGGCGCTTTCGACTGGCTCCGGAAGGAGGTTGAACCGCCCACCTCCCCGCAGCCCGCGGGGCCTCGCCCGGGCGGGCCGCAGGCGACGCGGCCCACACCCCCCAGAAACGGAGCACCGATACCCCGGATTAGGCGCTTTCTACGAGGTCGCAAGACGCCTCAAAGGTAGCCAGGCGGCCCATTCTTGGGTTCGACTCGCCTAACTGCCTGCGGGACCTGCCTCTAGGCGTGTCCCAGGAGGGGGACGGGCGTGCGCGACCCCGTGCCGCTGCATCCGGAAGCATGCCAGGCGCACTCGCGGCGGATGCGCGGGAGACCGCGGCACGGGCCCGGGCGTAGGATGCGTCGCCCCATGCCTTCGCCGCGCCGAACGCTCGTCGTCGCCGCCGTCCTGGTCGGCCTCGGTCTGCGCGCGATGGGCCTCCTCCAGCCCTGGGACGGCGCCGACTGGCACAGCGCCCTGGGCGGCTTCGGGACGGGCGCCTACGCCCGCAACTTCGCCGAGAACGGCTTCGCGGAGTCCTGGTGGATGCCCTACCGCTGGAGCGTGCGCCTGGCGGACGGCTCGGTCGAGCGCTTCTGGTACACGCACCATCCGGCGCTCTACTCGGTGCTCTCGGGCCTCGCCGTGCGGCTCCTGGGCGCGCACACCTGGGCGCTCCACGTGCCCTCGCTCCTGTTCTCCGCGCTGTCGCTCGGCGCATGCTGGAGGCTCGCCGCGGCGCTGGGCGGCCCGCGCGAGGCGGCGCTCGCGACCGCGTTCTTCGCCCTGCTCCCGATGGGCGTGTACTACGGCATCCTGCCCTGGGCCGAGGTGCCGATCGCCTGGCTGCACATGGAGGTCGGGGCCGCCTACGTCGCGTGGTGGCGCACGCGCTCGCGGCGCGCGCTCGCGCTGCTGCTCGCGTGCATCGTCCTGGGCGGCCTGCTCGACTGGCCGGCGCACTTCCTGCTGCCGGCCCTGTGCGTGCACCTCGCCTGCACGGCGCTGCGCCGGCGCGAGCCCGCGCGCTGGGCGGCCGTGGCGTGGATGGGCCTGGCGGCGGCGTTGCCGATCCTGGTCCACTGGCTGCACTTCCGGCTCGTGGAGCCGCACGCTCACCGCGTGGACACCGCCAACACGCTCTCCTGGGTGACGCAGCTGACGATTCCGGTCGCGCGCTGGCTGGACTTCCAGGGAACGTTCCTGGAGCGCTACTACGGCCTCGCCGTCCTCCTCCTGTGCGCCGCGGCGCTCGCGGCGCAGGTGCTGGGCGTGGCCCGCGGGCGGCGAGCCTTCGAGAACGGCCTGCGCCTGGCGCTCCTGACGCCGGCGCTCCTCTACGTGGGCCTGTTCCCGGCGCGCAGCACGAACCACGACTTCTTCTGGTACCTGTCCTTGCCGTGGGTGGCGCTCTCGTGCGGCCAGGCGTGCGCGGCGGCGCTCGAGCGGCTGCGCGGAGGGGCGCGGCGGCTGGCCGGGGCGGCGGCGGCGCTGCTCCTCGCCAGCGGGGCCGTGCACGGCTACGGGCTGTGGCGCGCGAAGGACGCGGAGGACTTCACCCGCTGGCGCGCGACGCCGCTCCTGCGCGAGGCGCTCGACGACCCGCGCAACGTCGTCGTGGCAAGCGCCGCGCGCGCGGGGCTGCTGCACTTCTTCGCGCGCGCTCCGCTGATCAGCGGCGTGCTGAGCGTGCCCGAGCTCGAGCGGCTGCGCGACGAGGTCCTCGCGCGCACCGAGCCCGACCGGCCGGTCCTGTTCTTGTTCGACCCGTCCGTGCTCGCCGAGCCGAGCCTGCGCGCCGCCCTGCTCCCGCTGCGCGAGGCGCTCGAGCGCCACGGCGCGCTGGTCGCGAGCGACGCCCGCGCGAGCCTCGAGCTGTTCGACATCGGCGCCTGGGCCCACCGCCAGCGATGAAGCGCGCCCTCCGCCGCCTCCTGGTCGCGCTGGCCGCGCTCGTCGCGACCGACCAGGTCCTGCAGCGCACGGCGCTCGCCGACGGCGTCTTCCTCGGGCAGTGGATCGCCCCCTTCGACCCGCCGCTCTTCACGCCCTGGCAGAAGCGCCGCGTGGACGACCTGGCGCGCATCGTGGCCGGCGACCGGGAGCTCGCCGACGCCTCGACCTTCGACGCCGAGCTGGGCTGGTGCCCGGGCCCGGACAGGATCGTCGGTGCGTACGCCTTCGACTGGGCCGGCGCGCGCCTCGCGGGTGCGCCCCTCGCGCGCACGAAGGACCCCGCGCGCCGGCGCGTCGTGGCGGTCGGCGGGAGCTTCACGCAGTGCGCCGAGGTGAGCGCCGAGGCGAGCTGGCCGCATCTCGTCGCGCGCGCGACGGGGGTCGAGATGGCCAACCTGGGCGTGGCCGGGTACGGGATCGACCAGGCCTACCTGCGCCTCCTGCGCGACGGCCTCGCGCTGGCGCCCGACGAGGTCTGGCTGGGCTTGCTGCCCGAGGGGCTGCCGCGCATCACCACCCTCTTCCCGCCCGTCTATCGCCACTGGAGCTCGGTGGTCGCCTTCAAGCCGATGTTCCGGCTGGACGAGCGGGGCGCGCTCGAGCTCGTCCCCAACCCGGCGCAGGACGTCGCGGGCGCGCTGGCGCTGCTGCGCGACCAGCGCGCCTTCGTCGCCGCGCTGGCGCCCAGCGACCACTGGGTGCAGCGCACGCCGACGGCGTTCGCGCCGCGCGGCACCTCGTGGGCGCACGGGTCGGGCTTCGCCCGGCTGGCGCTGACGGCGCTCGAGAGCGGCGACCGCGACGCGCGGGGCTTGCTGGAGCCGCCCGGCGCGTTCCGCGACCTGGCGGTCGCGATCGTCCGGGCCATGGACGATCGCGCGCGAGCCGCCGGCGCGACGCTGCGCGTCGTCGTGCTGCCCTCGCGGCCGGACCTGCGCGACGCGCGCCGCGCGCGCGAGGCCTACTGGAGCGGCCTCGTGCGCGAGCTGCGGGCGCACGGCATCGACTGCATCGACCTCACGCCCGCCCTGCTCGAGGCGGGCGCGCCGGAGGCGGACGACTGGTGGATGCCGCAGGAGCACTACGCGCCGGCCGCGAACCGGCTGGTGGCCGGCGCGCTGGCGGAGGCGCTCGAGGCGCGTCAGGGCAGCTTCAGCTCCCAGAGCAGCGCGCCGTCGCTGCCGGAGTAGACGCGCGCCAGCACCGGCCCGTCGCGGCCCGACGCGACGATCACGTCGGCGCGCCCGTCCTGGTTCACGTCGCCCGCCCCGCGCACGCGCACGCCGAACCAGTCGTCGGGCCCGCTGCCCTCGAACGAGTGCAGCAGCGCCCCGCCCTGGCCGGAGATCACGAGCGCGCGGCCGGGGCGCGCGGCGCCGTCGCGCACGCGCGCCAGCGCTCCGTCGAGCGGCCCGCCCGCGTCGCGCAGGTCGCGCGGGAAGCCCGGGTCGCCGACGATCAGGTCGGCGAAGCCGTCGCCGTTCACGTCGCCCGCGCCGTCGACCGAGATCCCGAAGCTCCAGCCCTCGCCCTCCTTCTCGAGCGAGCGCGGGATCGCGAACAGGTCCTTGTCGCGCTTGACCGAGAGCACCAGCGCGCCGACCGACGAGCCGCGCGGCACGCCCACGATCAGGTCGGCGAAGCCGTCGGCGTCCACGTCCCCCGCCCCCGCCACGGCGAACGCGTAGCGCCCACCCGCCGGATCGGCGCGGAACTCCTGCAGGAGCTTGCCGTCCTTGCCCGAGGCGACGCGCACCGCTTCGGCGCGCCAGGCGCCGAGCACGACGTCGCCCGAGCCGTCGCCGTTCACGTCGCCCGCGCCGTCCACCGACCAGCCGAAGCCGTCCCCGGGCTCCTCGCCCTGCCACTCCCCGAGGCGCTTGGCGCCCTTCGCGGAGTAAAGGTACGCGCGGCCGAGCTCCGCGCCCGAGCCGTCGAGGCTCCCGCCCGGCGCGCCGACGACGACGTCGCTGAAGCCGTCCTGGTTCGCGTCGCCGGCCGAGGCCAGCGAGAGGCCGAACAGCGAGGCCTTCTTCTCGGCCTCGATCGCGTGCAGCAGCTTGCCGGTGCGGCCGGAGTACACCCGCACGGCTCCCGCCGGCCTGCCGCCGACCTCGGTCAGCGGCGCGCCGATCAGGAAGTCGCCCGCGGCGTCGCCATCGAGGTCGCCCGCTCCGGCGACCGACAGGCCGAACAGCGCGCCGGGCTCGGGGCCGTCGATCGACTGCAGCACGCTCCCGTCGTGGCCGGAGAAGACCAGCACGCGACCCTGCTGGCCGCGGCGGCCCTCGACCCACCAGGCGCCGACGATCAGGTCGCCGTAGCCGTCCTGATCGACGTCGCCGGCGCCGTCCACCGCGGTGCCGAACCAGGTCGGCTCCAGGCTGGGCGGAGGGGGCGGGGAGGACTTCTGGAGCGGGATGGCGGCGAGGAGCCAGGCGCAGGCGGGGTTCATCGGGTCTCCGGGAGGGAAGGGGCGCGGCCGCGCGGCGCGCGCGCGACGAGCGCGTCGACGCAGGCCTCGAGGCGCTCGAAGGTAGCCTCGAAGGAGGCGCCCTCGAGCACCGGGTCGGCGAGAGGCCGCGCGGCGCCGCGCAGCTCCTCCACGAGCCGGGCGCGCACGCCGCGCCGCGCCAGCGCCTCGACGTGCGCGGGGGTCATGGCGAGCACCAGCGTGTCGGCGCGCGCCAGGCGCGCGTCCCAGGGCGGCGGCAGGTCGTCCACGTGCGTGGGACGGAAGGCCTGGCAGCGCGCGCGCGGCACGCCGCGCAGGGCGAGCGCGCGCGCGGTCTCGGGCAGCATCCGGTCGTTGCGGAAGGTCGTCGCGCAGGAGGCGAGCGCGAGCTCCAGCCCGCGCCAGCGCGCCAGGACCTCGGCGAAGGCCGAGCGCACCATGTTCCCCGAGCACACGAACACGACGGCGCTCGCGCCGGCGAGCGCGGCGTCCAGGCCGGGGGCGGGCTCTTCGGTCGCGTGCATGGACACCCACCGAGGGTAGCGCGCGCGTGAGCCCGGCGCGCGGCTCGCCGCCGGAGCGTCAGCGCTCGATCACGAGCTCGCGGTCGACCGCCAGCCCTTCGCGCACGTCCTGGGTGCCGTCGGGCCAGACGATCGTCAGGCGCTCGACCCCGGTAGCCTCGCCCAGACCGAAGGTCACGCTCGGCGGCTGCGACGACAGGTAGCCGCGGGCGGGCATGACGTCGGCGCGCTGGCGCCGGCCGCCGCTCTCGAGCACGAGGCGCGCCCCGACGGCGTCCCGGTTGCAGCCCGGCTGGACCAGCCGCACGCGCAGCCAGTGGTGTCCGAGCGCCTGGTCGTTGCGCAGCAAGAGCGGCGCGCCGCCGGCCTGCGTCAGGAGCACGTCCAAGTCGCCGTCCAGGTCCACGTCCGCCGCAAGGACGGAGCGGCCGACGATCGGCTGCCCCAGGTCCCCCGCGCCGGCCAGGTCGACCTCGGCGTAGGTGCGGCGCGACGCGGGGCCGGCGTTCCAGAAGAGCTGCGCCGGCTGGCGGTAGGTCTGGCTCGCCTGCACGGTCTGGATCTCGTCCTCGATGTGGCCGTTG
>CADEGS010000002.1 GCA_902826945.1 uncultured bacterium
CGCCGCCGCCCTCGACGCCCGAGCCGCCCTCGAGCGCGCCCTCGACGCCTCCCCTGATTCGGTCCCCGCAATCGTCCTCACCGCGCGCGCCGCTCCCCCCGTCGAGCGCATCGCCGCCTGGGAAGCCGTCCTCGCTCGCCGACCGCACCATGGGGAGGCCCTGGTCCGCGCCTCGCGCGGGCCGGCGGATGCCGGGAGCGAGCGCCGTTCCGCCGAGATCGGGAATCGAGCCCGGGAGCTCGCACCGGAGCGTTAGAAGCCAGCAGCTTGAGCCGACTCTGCGCCCGCAGCTCACGAAGCCGGGGCTCTATGGTCGCAAGTCACCGAGGTCGAGTGAGTCCCGAACTGGAGTTGGCTGGCCGCCGGCAGCTTCAGTTCCACTACACCCTCTCGGCGTTCGGTGATGATGCTCAGAACTGGAAGAGCACCCCCAGCTCCAATTCCACCGCAAAGTCTTCACGAGCAATGGGGCTATCTTGCACATCGCCGCCGAAGTACTGAAATTCCAGGCCCGATACGATTTGAACATGGCTGCCGACAAAGCGCCGATCGACAAGGCGCAGGCCAGAGGAGCGGTATCCCCCGTCCAGGTCCGTCTCTGCAAGTCCGGACGTGGCGGCTTCCGATGAGCTGACTCCGAAGCTTCTGTTCAGGTTGTTGCCATCAGCGAACGTGGAATAGAGAAACGCCTCTGTTCCTCCGCCATCCTGACGGTCCCCGAACCGGTGTCCGGCAAAGAGGAATCCCAGCGCACCGAAATCGCTGTCCCCTACAGAAATCCGGGTGCCGACATAGTTCCGCCACTCTCCATCCAAGGCATACCTCACCTCACCCGTGCCCGTGAACTCATCATCCCTGTCATCAAGGCCGTCCAGCCTCCCGTCATCAGAATCACCGCTCTCGCGTCCCTCATCCAGGCCCAGGTCGACCTGGACATACCATTGATCCTTCAGGCGAGTTGTCCATGAGAGTTCAAGTCCCTCCCAAGAGAAGAGATGGTTTCCCGTTCTCCACTGGACGGCCCCGCCCAGATCCAGCTCGAACTCATACTCGTCCGAACCAGCGTAGGCGTTCTCGTACTCGACACCCAGACCAAGGGCAAAGCCCCAGCCACCGCCCCGGGTGAAGTCCGGGGTAAATGGCAGCGGAAACAGCGGCGCCTCGTCTTCGGCTCGAGCTGCCAAGGGACCCACGGCGATGGTTGCCGTCGCGGCGGGGGCACCCTCGACCGATGCCGAGCCCTCTCGAGGCACCGCCGTAGGGGAGAAGCCCTGGACCACAGCGAAGAGGACAAGAGAAGCGACGAGGTGGAACATCGGGCGGACCTTCTACAAGGTGGCTTGCTCGCTACAGGAGCTGGGAGTCGAGGGGGGAGAATGACCGGACGTGACGGCTCGCTGTTCGTCCTTGATGCGGATGTAGATGCACGCGATCCCCGGAGGACGGTGCCAGGCTGGGCGCGGGCGTCCCGACGCTGATCGACACCTTCAGCCGCGAGCGCTTGGCCCTACAAACAGAGGGCAAGCTTCCCGGCGAAGGGGCGTGATCGCGGTGCTGGACGCAGTCTTCAGGGAAGCGCCTGGCGACGCTGTCCCTCGACACGGAGTCGACTGCGCTACACCGGCCGATCGCTCGGCGTTCCCCCGGGAGCTCGGCGAGGCCATCACGAGCCTCGTCGCCCGCTACCACAAGCCTCCGGCGTCTGCGGCGGCGTGCACCGCCGGGTCGTCCTCGCCTCAGGTCCGGCGGCGCAGCACCACTGCAACGAGCCCCGCCAGCGCAACGAGGCACGCTACGGTCGCGAGCGCTCCGACGAGCACGCTGCGCGGGCGGTAGACGAGCTCGACCGCGTGCTCGCCCGCCGCGAGCGGGACGCCGCGGAAGATCATGTCGGCGGTGTGGAGCGGCGCGGGCTCGCCGTCGACGAAGGCCTGCCAGCCGGGGAAGCTCTGCTCGGTCACGACGAGCAGGCCGTCGCCGTCGAGCGCGACGTCGAGCTCGACCCGGTTGTTCGTGATGCGGGGCTCGCTCACCTTGGCGCTCGTGTACGGCCGCGCGGGGCGCCAGGCGTCGTCGAGCGAGGCCAGGGCGAGCGGGTCGAAGGCGGCCGGGTCGCGGCGCACGAGCGCGCCGAGCTCGTCGAGCGAGACGACGCGGGGCACGCAGAAGGCGCGCGGGAGGGGGTCGCGCGCGCGGTAGAGCCAGGTCTCGCAGGGCGGGTCGTCGCGCGGCGAGGCGACGAGCTCCCAGCCCGGGTGCTCGATCGGCTCCGACAGCGCCAGCATGCCGACGCCGAGCAGGCGGAAGGCCGGGTGGTCGAGGTCCACGCCGCGCGGGTTCCAGGCGAGCAGCGGGTTCGAGCCCTCGGGCAGCGCGTGCTGGCGGAACTCGTTGAAGGCGGCGACGTCCATCGCGTCGTAGCCCTCGACGCCGCGCAGGCCGCGCACGAGGCCGGTGTCGGGCGGCAGCACGCCGGGGTCGGAGAAGAAGCGCCACGGCCCGAGGCCCTCGGCGAGCAGCGCCTCGGTGCGCGTCGGCGGAAAGACCGCCGCGCGCGGCACGGCCGGGTTGATCCCGCGCGCGAAGAGCGCGCCCTGCGCGAGCGCGAGCAAGACGACCAGCCAGGCGGCGGGCGCGGGCGCGGCCGGCACGAGCGCGAGCGCGACGAGACCCAGCGCGAGCGCGCCGACGCTCGCCGCCGAGCGCCGCGGCGCGCGCTCGAGCGTCGAGACGCGCACCAGGCGCGTGCCGAGCGTCGCTCCGTCCGCGCCGAGCAGCTCGAGCTCGGTGCGCCAGTGCCCGTCGGAGAGCTGGCCCGTGAGCAGGAACGGCGTGCGGAACCAGCGCGCGCCGGCGGGCGCGGCGGACACGGCCTCGGGCGCGCTCCGGCGCGCCGCGTCGGAGGGCGCGTCGAAGAGCGCGAGCTCGACCACGAGCGGCGAGCTCTCCACGAGCCGCCCGGCCTCGTCCACGCGCTCGACGCGCGCGCGGGCGCGCGCCGCGGGGACGCCCGGCCCCCACCAGCCCTCGAGCGCCGAGTGGCTGCCGTCGATCGCGCGCTCGGGCACGAGCGCGAAGCCGACCAGCTCGTCCGTCTCGGGCCCGACCGCCACCGACGCGTCGAGCGGCGCCAGGCGCGCGGGCGCGAGCGCCGCCGCGCACAGGGGCGCGAGCGCGACGAGCGCCGCCCAGCGCGCCGCGCGCGGCGCCGCCTGCAGCGCGTCACCCGCGAGCAGGCCGAGCATCAGCGAGCCGACCGCCGCGAAGCGCACCGTGTCGCCGAGGCCGACCAGCGGCACGAGGCGGAAGAGCTCGAGCAGGCCCGGCAGCTCGACCGTCAGCAGGAACGAGAGCCCGCCGATCAGCGCCACCAGGCCGCGCCGGCGCAGCGCGCCGCGCGGCGCGAGCAGGCTCGCCAGCGCGAAGGCGAGCGCCGCGAACGCGACCCACGGGCTCGCGCGCTCGATGTAGTTGCCCTCGCCGCGGTAGCCGCCCGCGCCCGGGGCGCCGAGCAGGTCGGGCACGAGCGCGAGCGAGGCCGAGGGCCCGAGCCCGCGGCGCGCCAGGAAGACGAGCGCGCCGAGCACGGCCAGCCCGAGGCCGGCCGCGACGACCGCGCGCGACGGCCCGCGCGGCTCCAGCCGCGCGCGCCCGGCGATCACGACGCCGGCCGCGACGACGAGCACGCCGAGCGCGACGAGGTCGATGTGCGCCGTCGCCTGCGCCGCCTCGGCCGCGCGCACGGCCTGCGCGGCCGAGCGGCCGAGGTACTCGGTCAACGGCGCCAGCGTCAGCCCGGCGAGCCCGGTGCCGAGGCCGAGCGCGACGAGCCCGTGCGCCCCGGCGCGGCGCTCCTCGCGCAAGAGCGCCAGCGCCCACAGCCCGCTCGCCGCGCCGACGTAGAAGGCGGTCTCCGCGTGCCCGCCGTAGATCGCGAGCGCGAGGCACACGGCGACCTTCGCCATCGGCCCGGCCGCCGCGCGCAGGCGCGCGCGCCCGCGCAGGTCCTCGAGGAAGGCCAGCACCCAGGGCAGGAGCGGCGGCACGTGCCCGAGCGGGTGGTTCAGCCACAGGATCAGGTAGCCGGAGAAGGCGAAGGTCGCCCCCGCCAGCGCGGCGGGCGCCGGGAGGAGCCCGAGCCGCCGCGCCAGGAGGTACGCGCCGAGCCCCGCCAGCGCCACGCGCAGCCAGGCGACCCAGGCGAAGCCGGCGTGGAAGAGGTCGAGCCCGCCCAGCGCGTCGAGCAGGACGAGCGCGAGCACCTGCGGGTCGAGCGCTCCCGACTGCGCGTTGCCGAAGCCCGGCGCGCCGGCGTAGACCAGCGGGCACCAGAGCGGCGGGTCGCCCGCGCGCCAGCTCCGGCTGACCCAGCGGTAGAAGGGATAGAAGCACACGCCCTGGTCGGAGAGCGCGGGGTTCGCGACCGCGAGGCCACACGCCTCGGGCGTGGCCGACCAGGGCAGCTGGGCGCTGGCGGTGTCGAGCGCGAAGAAGACCGTGCCCGGCCGCAGGACCGCGCCGCCGACGGCCAGGAGCGCGACCAGGAGCGCGACGGCGAGCGCCGCGAGCGCCTCGCGCCGCGACGGGCGCGCCGCCGCTCCCCCCGCGCGCGCTGCGGCCTCCCCCCTCGCGCGCGGGCCGGGGCCGGCGTCGCTGCCCGCGTCGCCCTGCATCGGCGCGGATTCTGCCCGCCGGCCGGCGGCCATGCCAGCCGCGCCGATTCGCGCCGCGGCTCGACGGTCCGGGCGCGGGTGTCCGATAGCCTGTTCCGGCCCGCCGACGGGCTCCCACCGCGCCGGTCGCCCCGATGCACGTCCCCGCCCTGAGCCTCGTGCTGCCCGTCTACAACGAGGCGCGCATCCTCGAGCGCAGCCTGGCGGCCATCGTGGCCTGCCTGGAGGGGCTCGAGCTGGCGCAGGGCTTCGAGATCGTGGCCGTGGACGACGGCTCGCGCGACGCCTCGCGCGCGATCCTCGAGGCCTTCCGCGCGCGCGAGCCGCGCCTGCGCGTCGTGGCGCTGGCGCAGAACGGCGGCAAGGGCGGCGCCGTGCGCCGCGGCGTGCTCGAGGCGCGCGGCCGCCAGGTGCTCTTCATGGACGCGGACCTGTCGGTGCCGCTCGAGGAGGTGCGGCCGCTGCTCGAGGCGCTGCGCGAGCACGACGTGGCGCTCGGCAGCCGGCGCGCGCCCGGCGCCCGCATCACGCGCCACCAGCCCTGGCTGCGCGAGACGCTCGGGCGCTGCTTCACCGCGCTGGCCCGGGCGCTGCTCGCGGCGCGCGGGATCCACGACTTCACCTGCGGCTTCAAGGCCTTCCGCGCCGAGGCGGCCGAGCGCATCTTCCGGCGCGTGACGCAGCGCGGCTGGGCCTTCGACGCGGAGGTGGTCGTGATCGCGCGCGAGCTCGGCCTGCGCATCGCCCAGGTGCCGGTCGCGTGGCGGCACGAGGACGGCTCGAAGGTGCGCGTGGGGAGCGCCGTGCTGCGCTCGCTGCGCGAGGTGGCGAGGATCCGCTCGAACCAGGTGCGGGGGCTCTACCGGTGAAGGGCGCGCACGGCGTGCACGCGGGCCCCGACGGCCCGTGGGTCGGGACGCAGGGCGCGCGGCCGCTCGAGCGCTTCGCGCGCGAGCCGCGCCTCGACCGGCTCGCGCTCCTCCTGCAGGAGCGCTTCGGCCCGCAGCGCTGGTGGCCGGCCGCCTCGCCCTTCGAGGTCGTGGCCGGCGCGGTGCTGGTGCAGAACACCGCCTGGCGCAACGTCGAGCGGGCGCTCGACGCGCTGCGCGCGCTGGACGCGCTCGCGCCGCGCGCGCTCCTCGCGCTGGGCGAGGAGCGCCTGGCCGGGGCGCTGCGGCCCGCGGGCACGTTCCGCGTCAAGGCGCGCCGGCTGACGGCGGTCGCGCGCTGGCTCGCGGCGGCCGGCGGGACGGACGCGCTGCGCCGCGCGCCGCTCGCGCCGCTGCGCGCGGCGCTGCTCGGCGTGCACGGCGTCGGCGCGGAGACGGCCGACGCGATCCTGTGCTACGCCGGCGGGCGCGCGACGCCGATCGCGGACGCCTACGCGCGGCGCGTGCTCGAGGCGCACGGACTGGTGCCCGCGGGGCTCTCCCCCGCCGCGCTGCGCGCGTGGCTCGCGGAGCGCGTGCTGCCCGAGCCGCTCGCCTGCGAGGAGCTGCACGCGCTCCTCGTGCGGGCCGGGCAGGCGCTCGGCAAGGCGGCCGCTCCCGCGGCCGGGAGGGCGGCGCCATGCCGCTAGATCGCTCGCTGACCGTCGTCGTCCCCGCCTACAACGAGGAGGAGACGATCGCGCAGGTCGTGCGCGAGTTCCGCGAGCCGCGCTGCGTCGAGCGCGTGATCGTCGTCGACAACAACTGCAAGGACGCCACCGCCGAGCGCGCGCGCGGCGCGGGCGCCGAGGTCGTCGCGGAGAGCGTCCCCGGCTACGGCAGCGCGATCCGCGCCGGGCTCGACCACGCCTTCGCGACGGGCGCCGAGGCCGTCGCCGTCACCGAGGCGGACGGCTCGTTCCGCGCCGCGGACCTGTGGAAGCTGCTGGCGTACCTCGACGACTGCGACATGGTGCTCGGCACGCGCACGACGCGGCAGATGGTGGACCAGGCGGGCAACATGGACCGCAAGCTGCGCCTGGGGAACATCGCCATGGCGAAGCTGCTCGAGCTCTTCTGGTTCCTGCCGCACGAGCCGCGCCTGACCGACGTCGGCTGCACCTACCGGCTCCTGTGGAAGCGCTCCTGGGAGCGCATCCGCTCGGACACGCGCGAGCGCGGCCCGCAGTTCTCGCCGGAGATGATCTGCGCGGCGTACCGCGCCGGCCTGCGGGTGATCGAGATCCCCGTGCGCTACGGGGCGCGGCTGGGCGGCGAGTCGAAGCACTCGGCCAGCCTGGCCCAGGTCTCGCGCACGGCCCTGGGCATGTTCCGCACGATCTGCCGAAAGCGTTTCCTGGGCTAGCGCGAGCCGTCTCGAAAGGATTGTTCGGGTTCGGTCAAACGGGCCCGCGGGAGCCGATGGAGTACGTAATCCGGGTGCACCCCGCGAGCTAGTAACCGCGCCGATCCAGGGGCGTCCGGCGCGCCCGTCCCACTACGATGCAGAGCCAAACCACCGTCGGCCGTTCGCAGGGGACGGCGCGCGTTCCCACCATGACCCAACGCATCCTCGTGGTCGAGGACGAGGAGGCGCTCGCCTACGGCATCCGCGACGCCCTCGTCCACACCGGGTACGAGGTCGACGTCGTGCTGGACGGCCAGGGCGCGCTCGACAACCTCCGCAGCGAGCGCTACGACCTCGTCGTCCTGGACATCATGCTGCCGGGCAAGAGCGGCCTGGAGGTCCTGAAGGAGCTGCGCGCCTCGCAGCAGGACATCCGCGTGGTCGTGCTGACGGCGCTGGCCGACGAGAGCGACGTCGTGCGCGGGCTCGAGCTCGGCGCGGACGACTACATGGCGAAGCCGTTCTCGCCGCGCGAGCTCTCCGCGCGCGTGAACGCCCAGTTCCGCCGGCGCGAGATGGACAGCGCCCCGCCCCAGCTCCTCAACCTGCCGCAGGGGATCAAGGTCGACCTGGCGCGCCTGGAGGTGCACCGCGACGGCGAGGTCGTGGCGCTCACGCCGCGCGAGGGCGACATCCTCGAGTACCTGATCAAGAACCACGACCGCGTCGTGACGCGCGAGGACCTGCTCCTCGACGTCTGGCACTACCGCAACGCCAACGTCGAGACCCGCACGGTGGACATCCACATCGTCGGCCTGCGGCGCAAGGTCGAGCCCGACCCCGCCCACCCCTCGCTGATCCAGACCGTTCGCGGCAAGGGCTACCGCTGGTACGCTTGAGCCCCGACCGCGCGGGCGCCCGGGCGCGCCGCGCGGCGGAGGCTTGATCCGCTCCACCACCACGCGGGGCTCCCTGGGGCTGTACGGCGCGCTCCTCGTGCTGCCGACGCTCGTCTTCGGCTGGCTCTACTGGCGCGAGCTGCTGAAGGACTACCAGGAGCAGCTCGAGGCCGTGCCCGCGACGGCCAAGGACGGCGCGCGGCGCATCGCGGCCGGGATGAAGGACACGCTCGACAAGCTGCTCGAGGCGGAGTCGCGGCGACCCTTCTACCAGTACGGACGGCTGTTCTCGCCCGAGGACGCCGTGGGCGACGAGCTCGCCCTGCAGACCTCGCCCTTGGTCAAGCTGCGCGCCCCGCGCGGCGTGCTCGGCTGGTTCAACTTCGACCGCAAGGACGGCGCCCAGGGGCCGATCCAGCTCTTCGTCGGGCGCGGGCGCCTGGGCGAGGAGGAGGAGCTCCTGCGCGCCGACCTGGCGCCGGCGGTCGAGCGCTTCCGCGCGCGCAAGCTGGCCGAGGGCCGGCTGCAGGAGCTGGCGCAGCTCGACGAGGTCGAGCCCGAGCGCCTGCCGCTGCGCGCGATCGCGATCCACCTGGGCCAGGAGCGCGACCTCGAGTGCGTCAAGCGCTGCTCGCCGCTCCTGCGCGGGCTCGAGGTCTCGACCGGCGTCTCGCGCTTCCACCTCGACTTCTACGTCGAGGAGGACGGCACCCCGCGCGCCGTCGCCTCGCGGCGCGTGCTCTCGCAGGAGGGCCTGACCGACCTGCCGCAGGAGGCCGAGTGCCTGCGGCCGCTGGTCCGGGGCTTCGCGCTGCAGCAGGGCTTCTTCCTGGACGTGGACTGGCTGTTCCAGGAGCTGCCGTTCTTCATCGCCGGGCAGGCGCTGGGCGAGAACGAGGAGCTGATCAGCGCGCCCGGCGCGCTGTCGTACGACAAGATCGACACCGTCTTCGCCGACATCCTGCCGGCGCGCGACCTCGGCTTCTCGGCCGCTCTTGCGGAGCAGCTCGCCTACGGCAAGCTCGAGGTCTCGATCGACACCGACCACATCGAGGAGCGCTACCTGAGCCACCTGCGGCGCTTCCTGGGGGTGGCGCTGATGCTGGTGCTCTCGCTCGCGACGGGCTTCACGCTGCTCTACAAGAGCGTGCAGCGCGAGCTCGAGCAGGCGCGCCGCACGCAGAACTTCGTGGCCTCGGTCACGCACGAGCTGCGCACGCCGCTCTCCACGATCCAGCTCCACGGCGAGATGCTGCTCGACGGCTGGGTGGACGACCCCGACAAGCGCAGCGAGTACTACCGGCGCATCGTGCGCGAGACGAAGCGCCTGTCCACGCTGGTCGAGCGCGTGCTCGAGAAGAGCCAGCTCAAGGAGCGCTCCACCGCGCCCGAGGCCGGCGACCTGAACTCCGCCATCCTGCGCCTGCGCCCGAGCCTGGTGGACGCCTCGGAGACGGCCGACCTCGTCTTCGACCTGGCGCCGGGCCTGCCGCTCGTGTGGCTGACCCCCGAGGGCGTGGCCGGGATCCTGGGCAACCTGGTCGAGAACGCCCGCAAGTACGCCCCGGTGCCCGCGCAGGGCGAGCCGATCCGCGTCGCGACCCGGCTCGAGGGCCAGCGGGTGCTGCTCGAGGTGGCCGACCGCGGCCCCGGAGTGCCCGCCGAGGAGCGGGACAAGATCTTCGAGGCCTTCTACCGGATGGGGAGCGAGGCCACCCGCACGACCACCGGCACCGGGCTCGGCCTGCACCTCGTGCGCCTGCACGCGGACGTGGCGGGCGCGCGGGCCACGGTCCACGCCCGCGACGGCGGCGGAAGCGTCTTCCGCGTGGCCTACCGCGTCGCGGACGAGCGCACGGCCAGCGAGCGGCCCCCCGGCCCCGCCGTGAAGGTTTCCTGAGACGCGCCCCCCGGACGCGCTCCGGACCCGCTACGGCTGGCCGCTCCCGCGCGCCAGCGGTATCCTGACCTCGCCTTCGCCCGCCGCCGCGCACGGACGTCACCCCGTCGCGCGCTCGATCCACGGTCGCCCGCAGGCCGCGGGCGACCCTCCGGATCCCGCCTCGCCACCACTCCATGCACGTCGTCGTCCTCGGAGCCGGACTCGCCGGACTCGCCACCGCCTACGAGCTCGTCAAGGCGGGCCACGAGGTCACGATCGTGGAGAAGGAGGCCTTCGTCGGCGGCATGGCCTGCAGCTGGAAGGTCGGCCCCTACTGGCTCGACCACGGTCCGCACCGCTTCCACAGCCGCGACAAGGGCCTGATCGACCACCTGTACGAGGTGCTCGACAACGAGGTCGTGATCCGCGAGCGGATGAGCCGGATCTACATGGAAGGCAAGTTCTTCCATTACCCGCTCAAGGCCCAGAACGTCGTGCTCAACATGCCCAAGGCGAAGCTCGTCCGGGCGATGTGGGACTACGTCTGGATCCGCCTGCGCCAGGTCTTCAAGCCGATCCCCGACGACAACTTCGAGAACTGGGTGCTGAAGCGCTTCGGGCGCACGCTGTACGAGCTCTTCTTCGGCACCTACACGGCCAAGGCCTGGAAGATGCCGTGCTCGCAGATCAGCGCCGACTGGGCCAGCCAGCGCATCAGCCAGGCGAACCTGTGGGACACGATCAAGAAGACGCTCAAGCCGCCGCGCCACGGCGAGGTGCGCAGCCTGGTGAGCGAGTTCTGGTACCCGCAGCACGGCGGCATCGGCCAGATCGGGCGCAAGTACGCCGAGAAGATCGAGAGCATGGGCGGCACGATCCACCTCGAGTCGCCGGTGCGCCGCATCGAGATCGAGGACGGCGTGGCGCGCCGCGTCGTGTGGGAGTTCCGCGGCAAGGAGCGCTCGATCGAGTGCGACGAGATCGTCAACACGATCCCGCTGCCGCGCATCCTGGAGACGTTCTCGCCCGCGATCGGGCCGGACGTCGTGCACTCGATCTCGCAGCTCCAGTACTCGTGCATCGTGTTCGTCTACCTGGAGGTGGACAAGCCCAGCGTGTCTCCCGACCACTGGATCTACCTGCCGCAGAAGGACCTCACGATCCACCGCATCTCGGAGTTCAAGAACTTCAGCGACGAGGTGGCTCCCGGCGAGTCCACCGTGATCTGCTGCGAGATCACCTGCCGCGAGGGCGACCAGCACTGGAACATGACGATGGAGCAGGCCAGCGACGTTGCGCTGACCGACCTGGCCAAGCTCGGCCTGGTCGAGCGCGGCAGCGCGCGCGCCATCGACATGCACAAGCTGCACTACGCCTACCCCATCTACGACCTGACGTACAAGGAGCACCTGAACGTGCTCAAGCGCGCGGCCAAGGAGGTGCGGAACCTGCACACGACCGGCCGCCAGGGTCTGTACCGCTACAACAACATGGACCACTCGATCGCGATGGGGCGCCGCGTCGCCAAGACCATCGCGAAGGGCAGCGACCAGAGGGCGGACGAGGTCGCCGCCGCGCAGGAGTACTTCGGGTGAGCGCCGGCTCGGGCCTGGCCGAGCTGCCGGCCAGCGCCTGGAAGCACGTCGACTGCGGCCTGTGCGGGAGCGCAGAGCGCGAGCTGAAGTTCACCGACGGCCCCTTCTCGGTCGTGACCTGCCGCGGCTGCGGCCTGACCTACGTCACGCCGCGCCTCGAGGACGCGACGCTGCTCGACACGGTCTACGACGAGAGCTACTGGCGCTCGCAGGCCGCCAAGGAGCACGGCTACACCGACTACCGCGCCGACGAGCCCCTGTACCTGGCCACCTACCGCCGCCGCATGGCGGTCGTGCGCCGGCACTTCGCGCGGCCCGGCCGCGTGCTCGACGTCGGCTGCGCCGCGGGCTACTTCCTCAGCGTCATGCGCGAGCAGGGCTGGCAGGTGCTCGGCCTCGAGCCCTCCGACGCGATCCGCGCGCGCGCGCTCGAGCGCCTGGGGCCCGACGCCGTGCGCGACGGGCTGCTCGGGCAGGTCGCGCTCCCGCCCGCGTCGTTCGACCTGGTCACGCTGTGGGACGTGCTCGAGCACATCCCCGACCCGGTGTCCGCGCTGCGCGCCGCGCGCGACCTCTTGCGGCCGGGCGGCAAGCTCCTGATCGAGACGCAGAACGTCGACAGCCGCGCGGCGCGCGTGCTCGGCAAGCGCTGGCAGCACTACAAGCACGCCGAGCACATCTACCACTTCAACCCGCGCACGCTGGCCGACGTGCTCGGGCGCGCGGGCTTCCGCGTGCTCGAGAACCGGCCCTGGCTGGGCGGGAAGTACGTGTCGATGGGCTTCGTCGCCGAGCGCGCCGGGCGCCTGCACCCGCTGCTCTCGACGCTGCTCAAGCCCCTGGAGCTGCTGCGCTCGCGCTCGGTCTACGTGAACCTGCTCGACGAGATGATCGTCGTCGCCGAGCCCGCCTGAGGATGGAGGCCAACGCCTACCGGCAGTTCCTCGAGCTCGAGGACAGCCACTGGTGGTTCCGCGGCCGGCGCACGGTCTACTTCGGCCTCCTGCGCCACCACCTGCAGGGCCTGCGCCCCGCGCGCGTGCTCGACCTGGGCTGCGGCTACGGCGGCTTCCTCGAGGGCCTGGCGCAGATCGGCGCCACCGTCCACCAGTCCGACATCAGCGTCGAGAGCCTGGCCCACTGCGCCGAGCGCGGCTTCCCCCGCGGCGTCGTCTCCAGCGGCTACGCCCTGCCCTACGCGGACGGCGTCTTCGACCTGGTCTGCCTCTTCGACGCCATCGAGCACATCCCCGACGACGAGCGCGTGATGCGCGAGGTCGCCCGCGTCCTGCGTCCCGGCGGCCTGGTGCTCGTCACCGTGCCCGCCTACCAGTTCCTCTACGCGAACAACGACCGCGTGGCCCAGCACCAGCGCCGCTACACGCGCGGCCGGCTGGCCGGCGTCTTCGCCCAGGCCGGGCTCTCGGTCGAGCGCAACACGCACAGCAACGTGTTCCTGTTCCCGCTGATCCTGCCGACGGTGCTCGCGATCAAGGCCGTCGAGACGCTCTTCCCGCGCAAGCTCGACCCCGAGCACACGAACCTCTCCTGGCCGATCCCGCGCTTCGTCCACGACGCGCTGCACGCCGTGTTCGCGGCCGAGCTGCCCTTCACGCGGCGCTTCGACTGGCCGGCCGGCCACTCGATCGCCGCGCTGGCCCGCAAGCCGGGCTAGCCGGATGGGGTGAGAAGGCCGGTCTCCTGCGGGCCAGGCCCGCCGGGGAGGCCCTCTACCCGGCCTGGTCCGCCGGCTGCGCCTCGGCGCCGTCCTCGGCGCCGCTCTCGTCCTCCCGCTCGCCGCGGAAGAAGCGCAGGCCGTAGTGGCTCTCGAGGAACTCGAGCGACGGCGCGGTGGCCAGCTCGGCGCGCCGCTGGCGCGCCGCGTAGGGCAGGTAGATCGCGTCCAGCTCCCCGGGCGACAGGCGGTCGATCGGGACCGGGCGGCGCTCGGCCAGGCGCACCAGGTAGACGCGGCCCGACGCGGCGTCCACCAGGGGCGGCGTGACCTCGTCCTGCGTCAAGCTCGCGAGCTGGCGCTGCGCGCGCAGGAAGGCGTTCGTCGCCGCGTCGAGCCCGGGATCGGTCGGCACGACCTGCGAGCCCGTGTCGAACCAGCCGCGCTCGGCGACGCTCGCGCCGAGGTCCTGCGCGACCTGGCGGAAGGTCTCCGCGCTCGCGTAGCGATGGCCGTGCTCCTGGCCGGCGACCTCCTCGTGCTCGGGCTCGCCCTCGAGCGGCTCGCTCGCCAGGGCCGCGCGCGCGGCGCTCAGCTTCTCCGCGGCGAGCGAGCGCTCGCGCTCCTCGACCCACAGCTCGGCGACGCGCGCCTTCACGTCCTCGAAGGGGCGCACGGTCAGCGGCTGGACCTCGGTCGTGCGCACGACCGACAGCGCGCCGCCGCGCGGCACGACCGAGTACGCGAACTCGCCCGCCGCGGTCTGGAAGACGCGCGCGGCGAACGTGTCGCCCGCGTTGCGGCGCGCCTCGCGCGCGCCGATCTGGGCGCGCGTCTCGAGCGGGATCGCCTGGTACGTCAGGCCCAGCTCCTGCGCGCGCGCCTGCAGGTCGATCGTCTCCTGGCTGTCGCGCATGCTCGCCAGCCAGCGCTGCATCGCGAAGTACACCGGCGCCTCCGCCAGCGCGCGCTCCTTCACGTCCTCGAAGCTCTCGTAGCGCGGCGGTCCGACCTCTTCCACGCCCGGCTCGAGCGGCGCCAGGAAGTGCCAGAAGTAGACCTGGTCGTAGTACTGCTGCGCGCGCTCCTCGGGCGAGAGCGGCTCGCCCTCCTCGGGCGGCGGCTCGGGGAAGGCGGCCAGCAGCCCGGCGGCCGGCGTCGCGTCGAGCGCGGTGAACGACACGACCTCCGCCGCGCGCCGCTCCGGCTCCTCGAACTCGGCCTTGCGCGCCTTGTCGAGGCCGTCGTACCAGGCCATGAGCGCCTCGTCGCCGGGCAGCTCGGCGCGCGCCTCGTCGGCGAGGTCCGTGTA
This sequence comes from uncultured bacterium, assembly GCA_902826945.1. The sequence continues at coordinate 14,314 of CADEGS010000002.1, forward strand.
GGCCAGCCACAGGAGCTCGTAGCGCACGTCCTTGTGCGCCTGGGCCCAGAGGTCCTCGATCTGCGCGGCGTCGGGCAAGCCGCCGAGCATCGACGCCACCTGCAGGTAGCGCTGCACGCGGAGCAGGCGCCGGATCGTCGCCTCGACGTCCGCCTCGCGGCTGCGCAGGCTCTGGATCCTCGCCTTGTACGTCTCCTTGCCGCCGTACTGCTGCGCGAGCTGGCGCAGGTGGGCGACCAGCGTGACGTCGGGCACGGCCACGCCGCTCTCGGTCGCGAGCTGCTCGAGGATCAGGAAGCGCGCCAGCGACTCGTCCGACATGTTCCCGCGCTGGTCCGCGCCGACCACCGGCCCCAGGAAGGGGTCGATCTCGAGCGCCGCGCCGAGCGCGCGCTTCTGGTCGCGGAACGCGACGTAGCCCCGCTGGACCTCCTCGCCGCCGGGCACCTGCCAGCGCACGTAGGTGTCGTCGCCCCGGTCGCCGCGGAAGGTCCCCTGCAGCGCGTCGGGCACCAGGAAGATGATCAGGAGCACGATCACGAGCCCGATCATCAGCACGAACCGCAGCGGGCTCGTGTTCTTCGGGACGTGGACGATCTCGTCGGAGACCTCGAGCGGTCCCACGTGCCGGGCGGGCGCCGCCGGCTCCCCGCCGACCCCGCCGGCCGCCCCGTGCCGCTCCGCGGCGCTCCCGCCCTTGCGACTCGACTTCTTGGACTTGCTGGACATGGATCGGGCCTCGACGGGCGGGAGAAAGAAGGCGGAGGAGTGTACGGAGCCCCCGGAGCGGGGCGCAAGGCGAGGCGGAGGCCCCGGGCCCCCTGCCGGGACGTCCGGGCCCGAAAGGGCCGTCCGGCCCGGCGCTCAGTCGGCCGTCAGCTCGCCGTCGCGGGGCAGGTCGCCCAGGCTGGCCAGCCCGAAGCGGTCCAGGAACTCCCGCGTGGTCGCGTACTGCAGGGGCGAGCCCGGCTGCTCGGCGCGACCGGAGACGCGCACCAGCCCGCGGTCCACCAGCGTGCGCAGGAGCGGCCCCGACTGCACGCCGCGGATCGCCTCGACCTCGGCCTTCGTCACCGGCTGGCGGTAGGCCACGATCGCCAGGGTCTCGAGCGCTGCGGGGGAGATGCGCTCGGGCCGCGGCTCCTTCTTCAGGCGCGCCAGGACGTCGGCCATCTCGGGATCGCTGAGCAGCCGCCAGCCGCCGCCGAGCTCGCGCAGCACGATCGGCAGCCCCGACGCCGCCAGGCGCTCCGCCAGGAGCTCCTGCGCGCGCCGCACGCGCTCGGGCGCGGGGCGCTGGAGGAGCTCGAGCAGCCGGCGCTGCGAGAGCGGCTCCGGCGAGGCGAAGAGCAGCAGGCACAGCTCCTGCGCCAGCTCCAGGTCCGTTCGCGCCTCGCCTGGACCGCGGCTCGCCGCGCGCTCGTCCTGCTCCTCGGGGGCGCCGTCCTCCGGCCCGTCCGCCGCGGTCTCGTCCCGGGCCTCGCTGCCCTCGTCGGGGTCCGGCCCGTCCTGGGTGGGCGCCTCGAGCCGCTCGGGCTCGAGCCCGCCGGCGGGTCCGTCGCCCGCCCCGCCGTGCTCCATGGTCGCGATGTCCATCGCCGCCCGACGAGCATCCCTCGCGCGCGGCCCCGAATCAAGGCGCTCCGAAGAGCTTGTCCAGCGGACCGAGGTCCACCGGGTGCGCGCGCCGCGCCGCGAGCTGCCAGGGCACGAACTCCGCGTCGCGCAGCGGCTCCTCCGCGAGCGAGGCCTCGACCGCCTCCCCCACCGCCGACCAGTCGCCGGGGAGCGGGGCGCGCTCCTCCTCGACGCGCAGGAAGAGCGCGTGGCCGAGGACGCGCACGGGCCCCCCGACCGCGCCCCGCCGCGTCAGGAAGGCGACGCGCGCGAGCGCCGAGCGCGGGTCGTCCACCAGGTACGCCACCAGGCCGTCGCGCTCGCGGCTGTCGTCCACCGAGAGCTCGCGCACGAGCGCGACGAAGTCCTCCCCGGCCGCCAGCCGCCGGCGCACCTGGAGCACGGCCTCGCCCTCCGCCGCCCCGCCGTCGGGCGGGCCGGGCTCCTCGACGGCCAGCAGGCGCACCGCGCGGCTCGGCTGGGCCAGCGTCCAGGCGCGCACCACGCGCTCGATCGTCAGCCGCTCGCGCGTGCGCCGCTCGAGCGCCGCCCACCAGGCCGCGGGCAGGACGCCCAGCTCCACGCGCAGGAAGTCCTCCGGCGAGCGCCCGCCCGCGGAGCGCTCGAGCTCGGTCCGGGCCCGCGCTCGCTCCAGGGCGAGCGCCTGCGCCTCGACCTCGGGATCGACGCGCACGCCCAGCCGCGCCGCCTCGAGCAGCGCCAGGCGCGCGCTCACCAGCCGCTCGGCGAGCAGCCACGGCTCGCGCGGCGCGCCCTCGTGCCAGGCGCGCAGCAGGTCCTCGGCCGTCAGGTCCTGGCCGGCCACGCGCCCGATGACGCCCGGCGCGGCGGTCCCGGCGAGCGGCTCGAGCGCGGGCGGAGCGCGCTCCGGCACGCGCGCCTCGCGCGCCGGCGCGGCGCAGGCGGCGAGCGCCGCCAGGAGCGCGAGGGCGCGGCGCGCCCTCACCGGTAGCGGACCCGGCGCACGCGCCCGAGCGTGTGGCAGGTCGGGCAGGGGAAGGTGCCCTCGCCGGCCGTCTGGCCCTCGATCGCGCCGCCGCTGAAGATCACCTCGCGCACGCCGCGCCCGCCGCACTCGCGGCAGTTCGCGAAGCGCACGCGCTCGAGCCGGAACACGTCGGAGGACTCGACCAGGTCGGCCAGCAGCCACTGCGCGCGCGAGCTCGCGTCCCAGGCGCGCCAGAAGGCCTCGGGGTCCTCGCCCGTGCCCTTGCGCCCCTGGTTCTTGCGCAGCACCTCCTGGTTCTCGAGGTAGCGGCGGATGCGCGCCTCGAGCCGCTTGCGCGCGTCCTCCTGCGTTCCCTCCTGCGCTGCGGCGGCGGCGTCCGCCTCGGCCTGCGACTCGGGCGTCGCGAGCGCGCGCTCCTCGCCCAGGAGCCAGGTGCCCAGCCCGTAGGAGGCCTGCCGGAAGCGGCCGCCCGCGCGCTGGTCCCACAGCGCGCGCGCTTGCGCCGCGGTGAGCGCCGGCGCGATGCGCTGCAGGTCGCCCAGCGCCGCGGCGAAGAGCTCCTCCTCGAAGCGGTCCTCGGCCCAGTCGCGCGCGGCCTCGAAGCTCGCCGCGGCGCGCGCCGCGTCGCGCGCGAGCCGCTCCGACCAGCGGTGCACGCTCTCGACCACCGCCTCGCGCAGGTCGCGCTCCTGGCTGCGCTCGAGGCGCCTCCGCGCGCCGTTCCAGTCCTCGAGCAGGGCCGAGCCGGGGAAGCGCTGCGGGAAGGCGTCGAGCAGCGCCCAGGCGCGCTCGTACTGGCCGCGCGCGCGCCACAGGTCCGCCTCGGCGAGCACGTCCACCTGCTCCTGCACGGCCGCCCTGGCGCCGGCGCGCTCGAGGCCCTGCCCCACGCGCTCGGGCTGGAAGCCCGGCGCCAGCGCGCGCGCGATCTCCCAGTGCTCGACGGCGTGCGCGTAGTCGAGCATGCGCTCGCACTGCTCGGCCAGCTCCACGTGCGCGCGCGCGCCGGCCTCGCCGTCGCGCACGAGCTCGGGCGCCAGGCGGCCGGCCAGCTCCTGGTAGAGCTCCGCGCGCGTGTAGATCTCGAGCGCGCTGGCGCGCACCAGGCCGATCGCCGCCACGCGCTCGCGCGGGACCGGCACCGTGCCGTTCGCGCGCTTGAGCCAGAGCTCCTCGCCGTCGCGCTCGACGATGCGCCCGACGAGCGCCGTGCCGTCGTGCAGCACGAGCCGGTCGGCGTCGATCAGGATCTCGTCCTCGCCCTCGTCGACGTACCCGAGCAGGAGCTTCAGCTCGCGCTCCTGCGCGGGGTCCAGCCAGCCCCAGCCGAGGTGCACGAGCCCGCCGCCCTCCAGGCGCCGCACGCGCAGCTCCTGCTCGTCGTGCGCCTCGATGCGTCCCCACACGGTGCGGCCGTCGCGCAGCTCGAGGAGCTGCACGCCTCGCGCGGAGTCCTCCGCCGCGGGAGCCGCGCTCGTCTGGGCGCGCGCGGCGGCCGCCGCCGCCGCCGCCAGGAGAACGAGAAGCGCCGCCAGGATCCTCATCGTCCGCTCCGCTCGCGCGGCTCGCCCGCGCCCTCGAGGAAGGTCCGTCGCATCCGCTCGCCGAAGGGCACCTCGCCCAGGAGCAGCGTCGTGAAGCGCCGCGAGCGGCGCGCGCCCGAGGCGCTCCAGGAGAGCTCCACGTCCACACGGTACTCCAGCGGCGCGCCCGGCGCGGCCTCGGACGCGGGCCGGGCGGTCGCCGAGTAGACCATCCCCGCCACGCCCGGCACGGGCCGCGCGCGCACCTCGCGCGGCGCGCCCGCGGCGCCCAGCGCCTCGCCGGGGAGGAGCGGGAAGAGCGTCTCCTCCAGGTCCGCCACGACCGCCTCGACCGCCTGCGCGGAGCGCGAGCGCAGGAGCGCCGTGCGCGCCAGCGAGGCGCCGACCGAGAGGAAGCCCAGCACGGCCGTGATGCCGACGAACAGGATGCCCATCGCGAGCACGACCTCGAGGATCGTGAAGCCCGCGCGCGGCCGCCCTCTCCCGCGCGCGCTCATCGCAGCCAGGCCTCGCGCGCGCCGGCCAGCGGGACCTCGAGCGCGAAGGCGCGCCCGTGGTGCACGAGCGTCCCCGCGGCGTGCGCGCGCTCGACGCTGCCGCGGCGCGCGCGGCGCACGCTGGCCTCGTCGCCGCCGCTCGCCACCAGCTCGATCCACTCCTCGTCCACCAGGAGGAAGGTGCCCGGCGCGGGCCAGCGCGCCCTGTCGGTGATGCGCAGGAGCGTCTCGCCCGGCTCGAGCGCGGCGGAGAGCCGCGGCCGCCATGCGCGCTCGCGCGCGAGCTCGAGCTCGAGCTCCACGCGCGCGCGGCGCGGCAGGAGCGGCGCGTCCCGCGCGGCGAGCAGGCCGGGGGCCGGCTCGTTGAAGCCCGAGCGCTCGGGATCGGGCCGCCCGCGCGACCAGGCGTCCCAGCTGGCCGCGCTGGCGGAGAGCCCCCCGTCCAGGCGCCAGCCCTCCTCGAGCGCGGTCGTGGCCGTGGCGAAGCGGAAGGAGAGCCACAGCACGTCCTCCTCGCGCGTCTGCGCGAGCGCGGCCAGCGGGCGCACGTCCCCCGCGGCGCTCAGCGCGGAAAGGACCCCCGCCGCCGGATCGTCGAGCGCCACCTCGGCGCGCAGGAGCGCGGGCGGCGCCGGCGCGTCGGGCGCGGGGCCGAAGGCCCACAGGACGAGCGCGCGGTCGCCCGCGCGCGCCGCGCGCAGCAGCCGGTCGCGCGCGGCGAGCGCGTCCGCGTCGCTCGCGCGCGCCGTCTCGGCCGCGCTGCGCGCGCGCACGAGCAGGAGGCGCGGCAGCACCAGGCCCGGCAGGCCGTCGCCGTCGGCGTCGCGCGTCTCCCAGGCGCACACGAGGTCGCCCGCGGCACCGGGCTCGAGCGAGCGCAGGTCGCGTCCGAGGCGCTCGAGGAGCGCGCTCGCGCGCTCGGCCTGCTCGCGCCGCAGCTCCGTGTCGCTCCACAGCGTGAAGCACGTGTCCGCCAGCCGCACCAGCGCCACCATCAGGATCGAGAAGAGGCCCAGCGCGAGCAGGACCTCGACCAGCGTGAAGCCCGCGCGCGCGCGGCTCATCGCTCGACCCTCGCGAGCAGGACGCTCGGCGCGAACCACTCGGCGCCGAGGAGGTGCAGGCGCGGCGTGGTCTTCCAGGCGTGCGACAGGCCCGCGCGCGGGTCGAACGCGCCCCGCGCGTGGCGCGCGAACACGCGCCAGGTGACGCCGTCGGCCTGGAAGCCGAGCGGCGCGGCGCGGCGCGCGCCGCCGTCGCCGGCGTCCGGCGCGCCCGCGGAGGACGAGCCGGAGAGCTCCTCCAGGCCGCTCGCGGCGCGCGGCGGGGCGTCCCAGGGGACCTCCGCGCGCGAGCGCTGCAGGATCCCGAGCTCGGGCCCGCCCCCCGCGGGCTCTTCGACCTCCCAGAAGGCCTGGCGCCAGAAGGCCGCCGGCTGCGCGAGCGAGAGCTCGAGCGAGGCCAGCTCGGGCGCGTCGGCGCGCTCCGCCCAGCGGTCGGGGTAGCGGAAGGGGAACAGGATCACGGGCACGCCGTCCTGGTGCGCGGCGGGCTCGGTGCCGAAGCGCCCGCGGAAGAGCCCGGGGCCGCGCCCGTCGCAGCGGCCGGGCTCGAGCGAGGCGCGCGGCATCGCCAGCGCGTCGCCGATCCGGTGGGTGTAGTGCACGAGCTCGTCCTCGATGCGCACCAGCCCCGACTCGGGGAACCCGCTCGCGTCGGCGAGCGGCACGAGCGCGCTCTCGGGCTCCAGCGCGCCCGCCAGGCGCGCGACGCGCAGCCCCGGGAGCGGCGTCACCGGCTCGCCCGCCGCGTGCGCCGTCGCCTCGCTGCCGAGCAGGCCGCGGCCGCCGCGCGCGAGCGCGAGCCGCCCGCCGCCGTCCGCGCGCGCGCACACGATCTCCTGGCCGACGCGCGCCAGGAAGGCGTCGCCCGGGAGCAGCGCCGGCACCGCGCCCGCCAGCAGGCGCTCGCCCTGCGGCACGAGCAGCCGGTCGGGGTGCACCGTCAGCGCGGCCGTCTCGCCGCGCGCGAGGGGCTGCGCCAGCTCGAGCTGCGCGCCGCCGTCCTGGATCTGCAGGCGCGGCCGCCCGAAGACGACCTCGTCCGCGAGCGCGTCGGGCACGCCCGAGCCGGCCTGCGCGCTGCCGCCGAGCGCGACGGTCGCCGCCGCGCGCGGCAGCTCGCCCGCGGGGAAGAGCGTCACGCGCGCCGTGCGCCGGCTGTCCGCGCCGGGCGCCGGCCCCTGCGAGGCGCCGCCGGGCACGATCGGGACGCCCGGCGGCCCTTGCAGCGCGACGTAGGTGACCGAGACGTCGAAGCCGTCCTCGGTCGCGAGCGTCGAGGGCGCCAGCGGCTCGGTGCCGAGCGGCACCGCGCGCGAGGGCCGCCAGTGGTGCAGGACGGTGTCGAACGGCCGGTAGGCGTGCTGCACGACGCCGGGGAAGCCCGGCAGCTCCGGGTCCGCGTCGAACAGCGTGACCGCGTCGAGGCGGCCCGGCCAGCCGCCCTTCTCGCTCTCCGGCGCGACGACCTTCCACACCGGCAGGACGAGCGCGCCGGCCGGCTGCGCGTGGGAGTGCGTGCCGAGCACGCCGCGGAAGCGCAGCGCGGAGGCGAGCGCGCGCGTCAGCGGCAGGTCGTCGTCCTCGGGCGTCCCGAGCGCCGGCTGCCACAGGGGCGGCCCGTCGGCGGACGGCGCGCGCGCCGCGCGCGCGGGCGGCGCGGGCGCGGCCGGGTCGGCGCTGGCCTCGGCGCGCGCCTCGTCCTGCGGGAAGACGACCGGCCCGCCGGGGTCGGTGAACACGACGCGCAGGACGGGCGACTGGGCGTGCGCCTCGGCGCGCACGCGCAGGAGCGTCGCCGGGTCGTCGCGCACGAGCTCGCCGCCGACGATCTCGTCGTAGCGCACCCACTCGGTGAGGGCCGCGTCGGCGCCCAGGCGCGTGACCTGCGCGAAGTCGCTCGCGCCGCCCGAGTCGTAGAAGCCGACGCCGCCGCCCTGCACGCCCGCGGCGAGCGAGATCGGCACGATCAGCGTCTGCAGCTCCAGGCGCTCGTCGGCGTCGAGCTGGCTGCCGTCCACCGACACGCCGCCCGCGCCGTCGTTCCAGTCCACGATCCAGGCGCAGCGCCCGACGATCGGCGAGCCTGCCAGGTTGGCGAGCTCGGGCACCTGATCGCCGCGCCGGTCGATGTGCAGCGTGTCTCCCTGGCGGCGCGAGTAGTGCACGACCTCGAGGAAGCTCAGCCGGTCGCCCTCGCTCGTCGTCTGGTCCTCGGGGCCGTAGAAGCCGAGCAGCGCCGCGTAGCCGCCGCGCTCGGAGAAGGCCGCCAGGACGCGCGCCTTGTCCGCGCCCGGGTCGGCGACGTCGAGCACGAGCGCGGTCACGCGGCTGTTCGCGCCCTTCATGCCCCAGCCGACGTTCGTCGGCTGCGCGTCGCCGATCTGCAGGAAGATCGGCTCGGGCGGGCTCGGCAGCACGCCGCGCACGCGCGCCACGCCGAACGGGCCGAGCGCGCTCGCCAGCCGCCCGGAGGCCGCCGGGACGCGCTCCGCGACCGCCAGGCTGTAGCCGTACAGGGCCACCGCCTCGCCGGCGGCGTGCGTGCCGCCCTTCTCGATCTCGCCCAGGTTCGTCGCCGGGTCGTGGCCGAACACGACCTCGCGCGCCAGCCGCCCGCCGAAGCCGGAGAGCTCGCCGGTCTCGTGCGGGACGGCGCGGAAGGTCACGGCGTCCTGGACCACGGCCTCGACCAGCTCGTGCCCGATCGCGAGCACGCAGCGCTCGGGGAAGCCCTCGGTCGAGCGCACGAGGATGCGCTCGTCCTCCAGGCGCAGCGGCGCGGCGAGCCGCGTCAGGCCCGTGCCCTCCTCCACCGCGCGTCCGTCCACGAGCAGCGTGACCTGGTCGGGGCGGTCGCCGCGCACGTCGCAGGCGACGTGCACCCACGTGTCGGCCGGCAGGCCGGGCGAGGCCGGGCCGGCGGCCAGCGGGAGGCGCGCCTCGGTGCGCTCCTCGAAGCGCGTGGCGGGGTGGTCGGGCGCCGGGCCGAGCACGCGCAAGACGAGCGCGCCGTCCTCGACGCCGAGCGACACGCGGTCGGAGTCGGAGAACGCGCCGGCGACGTCGAGCAGCAGCGCGCCGCTCGCCAGCGTGCGCAGGCGGAACCAGCCCTCGAGCGCGAAGGGCGCGAGCAGGCCGTCGTCGTCGAGCCACGCGACCGGCGCCGCGCCCGCCGCCAGGCGCAGCGGCGAGTCGTCCAGCGCGCGGCCCTCGGGGTCGGGGTCGTCGTCGAAGTGCAGCACGCGCCCCGCGCGCTCGAAGGCCGGCGTGTCGCGCTCGTCGGCGCGCGCCGGCGCGAGCTGCACCCAGCCCTCCTCGCCCGCGTCGGGGAAGCACGGCGGCCCGGGCGTCGCGGCGTCGCGCGCGCTCGCGCCGGCCTCGCTCGCGCGCCCGCCCCAGTGCGCGCGCGCCTCGCTGGGCCGACCGAAGCGCTGGCGCGCGTCGGCGCGCAGCGTGTTGCGCGGACCGCTGGTCCAGCCGCCCTGCGCGCCGTCCAGGCGCGCGGCGGCGTCGAGCTCGCTCTGGCGCGTCCAGGCGCCGAGCAGGTCGCGCTGCGGCACCACCAGCGCGACGTCCTCGCGCTCGCGCGCGCAGACCAGCGCTCCGCTCGGCGCGTTGACGGCCGCGCGCAGCTCAAGCGCGTACACGTCGCGCGAGGCGAAGGCGAAGGGCATGGTCGAGAAGGAGAGCGCGGCGTCGTTCGCGTTGAGGCCGTTGCGGTAGAGCGCCTCCGCGTCGGCGCGCTCGAGGAAGGACGGCGCGTCCGGAGCGCCCGGCGCCGCTTCCTCCTCGCCCTCGACGGAGAACGACAGGCCCGCGGCGGGCAGCACGACGCGCCGCAGGAAGTCCTCGAAGCCGGCCAGCGGGCGCGCCTCGACCACGCGCCGCGCCAGCTCGCGCGCCTCGCCGGCGGTGATCCAGCTCGGCGCGCCCACGAGCTGCAGGTTCTCGAAGAGCGCCGCGAGCACCTCGTCGGACGCCGTGTTCAGGTTGACCGGCACGCGCGCCAGCGGCGCCACGACGGCGTCCAGCGGCCCGAAGGCGAGGCGCGGCGGCGCGACGAGCTCGACGAAGCCGACGCCCGCGCTGCGCACCATCGAGAGCTCGACCCCCGCCGGCCCCTCGATGCGCACGGTCGTGCCGGCGTTGAACCAGCGCGCGTCGTCGAGCTGCAGCCGGCAGCGCTCCTCGCCCGCGCCCGACGAGAGCACGCGCGCGCCGCGCTGCCAGCGCGCGCCGGCCTGCGCGGCCGCGTGCACGCTGGTCGTGCGCGCCAGGCGCGCCAGCGCGTCGGCGCCGTCCGCCCCCGCCGCCGCGAGCTCGGCCGCGACGCGGTCCAGGCCGTCGAACGCGCGCAGCCCCTCGGGGCCGAGGCGCCAGCGCGCCAGCGCCCAGGCCGCCTCGCCGAGGAGCAGCGCGCCGGGGACGTGCTCCGCGGCGGCCGGCCCGCAGGCCGCGAGGTCGGCGGCGACGCCGCGCGCGACGCCCTCGAGCGCGTCCGGCGCGCGCGCGGACCAGCGCACGAGCTCGCCCTCGAGCCAGCCCAGGCCCGCGGGCGCGAGGCCCGCGCTCGAGGCGACGGGCAGCCGCTCGTCGTCCGGCCCGACCGCCTCGGACAGCCGCGCCAGGGCGCCGAGCAGGCTCGCGAAGAGCTGCGGCGGCGCGCTGGCGGGGTCGATGCGCCCGGAGAGGTCGGTCGCGCTCGCGCCCCACATGACGCCGAAGGGGTCGGCGTGGTCGAGGACGGCCGGGTCGAGGCTCCCGAGCGCGAGCTCGTCCGGCCCGTCGCTCGCGGGCGTGGGGTCGAGCGCCGCGTGCGACGCGCCGAGCAGCGCGCGCGCGTGGCGCGCGGCCGCGTCGAGGGCGAGGCGCGCCTGCGCCTCCTCGGCCAGCCGCGCGGAGGCCTCGTCGGCCTCGCCCAGGCTGGCGAGGAACGGCGCCGAGAGCGCCAGCAGCGCCGCCAGGACGATCAGCACGGCGACCAGGGCGAAGCCGTCCTGCGCGCGCGTCATCCGCGCACCTCCGCCCCGCTCTCGAGCACCAGCGTGCGCGCCGCGCCGCGCTCGGAGACGAGCGCGATCGAGACCGCGCGCGGGTGCGCGGCCGGGTCCAGCCGGCCCTGGCCGTCGAGCTCGAGCACGGCCGGCGTGTCGGGCCCGAAGCGCACGCCGCGCGCGAGCGTCAGGGGCTCGCCCGCCGCGCGCACCGCGACCGTCAGCGCGTCGAGCGCGCCGCGGAACGGGAGCGCGGGGTCGCTGAGCACGAGCGGCCCCTCCAGCGCCGCGACGCGGCCCTCCTCGCTGGTCGCCGCGACGACGACGCCGTCGGCAGCGAGCGTCGCGCGCCGCCCGTCGAAGGCGAAGCGCACGCGCGTCCAGCGGCCCGCCGGCGCCGCGCCCGGCCCCGAGCGCAGCGCGAGCAGCCCGCCGCCCGAGCCCTCGACGCGGCCGCCCGCGCGCTCCTCGGGCGCGAGCGCGACCTCCCCCGCGAGCTCGCCCGCGGGGCCGACCTCCAGCGCGATCGCGCCGCCGAGCGCGAGCGCGCGCCCGCCGCCCCCGCCCTCCGGCCGCAGGGCGAGGTCGATCGAGAAGCCCTCGCTCGGGTCGAAGGCCGGGTCGTCGTCGACCGCGACGCCCGCGCTCGAGCCGCGCGTGCCGTCGAAGGCGATCGCGCGCCCGAGCCAGCCGTCCACCCAGCGCACGCCGCGCGTCGCTCCCTCCAGCCCGAAGGCGCCGCGCAGGTCGCCCTCGCAGTGCCAGGTGCCGACCAGGTGCAGCGACTCGACCCACAGGCGCGAGCGCGCCGCGTCGATGCGCACGCGCGCGCCGGCGCGCTCCTGGCGCGCGGCGCCCGCGGCGGCGCGCAGCACGGCGCGCAGCGCGGCCTCCGAGCGCGCCGGCCCCGGGTCGATCGCCGCCAGCGCGCCCAGGCCCGTGCCCAGCACGGCGGCCAGGATCCCGAGCACGAGCAGGAGCTCGAGCAGGGTCAGCCCCGCGCGGGCGCGCTGCAGGGCGGCGCGCCTCATCGCTCGAGCGTGCTCACGTCGTCCTCGGTGTCGAAGCGGCCGTCGGGGCCGGCCGAGGAGAGCTGGTAGCGCGTCGCGCGCAGGAAGCGGCCGGTGTCGGCCTGGCGCAGCGCCAGCGGGAAGCTCGTCTCCTCTTCGCCGGTCGCGGGATCGCGGCAGACGTAGGCGCGGTCGTGGCGCTCGTAGTCCGCGTGGTGCAGGTAGGAGAGCGGGTTGCCCCAGGCGTCGCCGATCTCGAGCAGCTGGCGCGAGTCGAAGTCGGTGAGCTGCGCGCTCGAGCGGTCGCCGTCCGCGTTGACCAGGCGGTCGGCGACGTCGTCGAGCAGGCCGCCCGCCTCGCGCCCGCGCGACCACAGCGCCACGACCAGCGCCTCGACGCCGACGTTCGCGCCGTCGTTGGAGACGCCCTGCTCGGGCGTGAACGAGCTCGGCGGGAAGTCGCCGTGCTCGCGCTCGAAGGCGTCGATGGCGGCCTCGACGCGCGCCAGCAGCCGGCGCGTCGCCTCGACCTCGGCCACCTCGCGGCCGGCCAGGAGGTTCGTCACGAGCAGCGTCGTGAGGATGGCCAGGATGACGAGCACCGTCAGGATCTCGATCAGCGTGAAGGCCGACCGGCGCGTGCGGCGGGGCGCGCTCATCGCCGCACCACCGCGGCCGCGTCGTCCAGGCGCAGCGCCACGCGCCGGCCCGCGTCGCCCTGCACGAACACGCCGGCCTGCAGCGGGCTGGCCGTGCTGCCCAGCGCGGCGAAGGAGGCGTCCTCGATCAGCGCGATGCCGTCCAGGGAGAGCGTGACGCGCGAGTCCGAGCCGGCGCCCGAGCGCTGGGCGCGCAGGCGCACCCAGCGCCCGACGGGGAAGGGCTCGGGCACCTCGACCGTCTCGGGCTCGACGCCCTTGCGCGCGAAGGAGAGCTCCAGCGCGCCGTCCTTCTGGCGCGCGATCGCGACCTCGGCCAGCGTGTCGCTGGCGTCCTGGCGCACGCGCTCGCGCGCGACGAACAGGCCCGCGCGCGCGGTCGTGGCCGGGTCGATCCACACGTCCACCTCGAGCGAGACGAACCCGGCCGCCGCGTACTCGCGGAAGACGCCGACGCGCCCGGCCTGCGCGAACACGCCCTGCACGTGCACGACGCCCTCCTGGAGCGTCACGAGCGGTCCCGCGCCCTCGCGCACCGTCCAGCCGTTGCGCAGCTCGAGGCGCTCGAAGTCGTCGGTCCACTCGACCTTCTCCGCGTGGTCGGCGATGCGCGCGATCTGCGCGCGCGCCCAGGCGCGGTAGGGGTCGTCCTCGGGCAGCGCGCGGCGCGCGCGGTCGAGGTCGGCGAGCTGCACGCGCGCCTCGGTCGCGTCGCCGTCGAGATACGTGCACCAGGCGAGCCCCGCGCGCGCGACCGGGTCGTCCTCCTCCAGCGCCACGGCGCGCTCGAAGGACTCGCGCGCCGCGCCCGCGGCGCCGCGGCGCAGCGCGTTCCAGCCGCGCAGCGCGTGCAGCGAGGCGCGCGCGCCGTCCCCCTCGAGCGCCAGCGCGCGCTCGAGGTAGCGCTCGGCGCCCTCGAACTCGCCGCGGCGGAAGGCGGTCTCGCCCAGCGCGACCAGCGCGTCGGCGAAGGACGGCGCCGCCGCCAGCGCCGCCAGGAACGACTCGTGCGCGCCCTCGGGGTCGTCGCGCGCGAGCAGCAGGCGCCCGCGCTGGTAGAGCGACCAGACGTCGTCGGGCGTGTGCTCGAGCGCGGCCTGCGCGAGGGACAGCGCCTGCTCGGGATGGCCGCTCGCCTCGGCCAGGAAGGAGAGCGCCGCCAGCGGGCGCTGCGCGCGCAGCGGGTCGGCCGCCAGCGCCTGGCGCAGGAGCTCCAGCGCCTGCTCGCCGCGCCCCTGGAGCGCGGCCTCGACGCCGCCTGCCAGCAAGAGCTCGAAGCCGCCCTGCGGCGCCGCGGCCGGCGGCGCGGGCACCTCGGGCGCGCGCGCGCCGCACAGCCGCGCGGAGCGCAGGCCGGCCAGCGCGCGCTCGTTCGTCGGGTCGGCGGCCAGCACCTGCGCGAGCACGCGCGCGGCCTCGTCGGGGGCGCCGAGCGCCAGGTGGCAGGCGCCGAGCGCCGTGCGCACCTCCGCGCGCAGCGCGAGCGCGCCCGGGTCCTGCGGCAGGTCGAGCGAGGCGCGCGCGAGCTCGGGCAGGGCCTCGTCCGCGCGCCCGCGCGCCAGCAGGAAGCGCCCCAGCGCCGCGCGCGCGAGCCAGCCCCGCTCGGGCAGCGCGCAGGCGGCGCGCAGGCGCTCCTCGGCGCGCGCGTCGAGCAGGAAGCGCTCCTCGACGCCGGCCAGCTCGACCTCTGGCTCGGCGTCGCCGGGGTGCGCGTCGGCCAGCGCCTGGAGCGCGCGCAGCGCACCCTCGAAGTCGAAGCGCGCCGCGGCCACGCGCGCGAGCAGGAGCCCCGGCTGCGCGGCGTCGGGGTCGTACGCGGCGCAGGCGCGCCCGAGCTCCTCGGCGATCGCCAGCGCGCGCGGGGCCTCGTGGCGCAGCGCGAGCGCGCGCTCGGCCAGCTCCAGCGCCGGATCGAAGCGCGCCGCGTCGATCGCGGGCTCGGCGCCGAAGCGGCGCCGCTCGAGCTCGAGCGCGTTGGCCGGCGTCTCGGCGAAGCCGAAGGAGAGCACGTCCTCGCGCGCGACGTCGATCGCGGGCGCGCCCAGGCTGGCGTGCACCTCGCGCCCGGTCTCGGGGTCGACCTGCACGAAGCGCAGCGGCTCCTCGGCGCGCCGCGGCTCGCCCGGCAGGCCGTAGCGGTCGTCGTTCACGATGCGGCCGTAGACCGTCGTGCCCGAGCGCCGCTGGATCCAGTCGTGGCGCGCGCGGTAGCCGGCCTGGCGCGCGAGCTCCTGCGCCGGCGTCTCGCGCGGGCGCCCGGCGCCGCCGCCGCGCACGACGTCGCCCTCGACGGCGGGCGCCTGCGGCTCGTCGGGCGGGTCGAAGAGCGCGGGCGCCTCGAAGCGCGCGACCGGCGCGCGCAGGAGGTCGAAGGCGCGCGGCGCGGGCCCCGGGTCGCAGGGCGGCAAGAGCAGCGCCAGCTCCGCGCGCGGCGGCTCCTCGGGCGCGAGCGGCGGCAGCGGGTGCGTGTCGCTGGGCGGGACGAAGAGCTCGCGCGCGCCCGCCAGGCGCGCCCCGTCGGGGAGCGCCAGCTCGGGGCGCGGGACGGCCTGCGCGGGCGGCGGCTCGGGATCGACCGCGCGGCGCGCGCCGCGCAGCGCCGTCGCGCCGCCGCCCAGCCGCAGCGCGCAGACGCCCAGGACGACGAGCGTCCCGAGGAAGACGACCTGCTCCTGGCGCACGCGCACGGGTCAGCCGCTCTCCTCGCGCGTCTGCGCCGGCAGGCGCGGGATCACGATCGTGAGGTCCAGGCGCAGCTCGCGGTCGCGGCCGCGCGCGGCGCCGATCTCGGCCTGCGCGATGCGCAGCACGCGCCCGTCGGCCGGGCGCTGCGTCGCGCCCAGCACCGCCGTCAGCGCGCGCGAGCTGCCCAGGATCTGGAAGCGCACCTGCGTGCGCTCGATCGCGCCCTCCGCCGCGCGCGCGGCCGGGTCGGGGTCGAGCCGCACCTGGATGCCCTCCACGCGCCGCGCGCGCGCGGCGATCGCGGCCTGGGCCACGGTCTCGACCACGTCCAGCGCCTCGAGGTAGCGCTCGATCTCCTCGCGGCTCGTCGGCGAGAGGCGCGGCATGCCCAGGCCGGGCTCGACCGAGACGTTGGCGCGGCCGGCCTCCGTCAGCACGCGCTCGCGCACCTCGCTCGAGACGCGCAGGTAGCGGTTGGCCGGCGGGACGGACTCGTCGCCGGCCGCGAGCTCGGGCCGCGGCTCGAAGGCGACCGCCGCGCGCAGGCGCTCGACGCAGGCGCGCAGCGCGTCGTGCTCGCGCGCGACCTGGTCGCGCTCGGCGGTGCCGTACATCGCCTCGCCGAGCTCGCGCTCGAGGCGCCGCACGCGCGTGGCCTCGCGCGCGACGTCGGCGGCCCACAGCGCGTCCACGACGAGCACGCCCAGGCCGAGCGCCGCGGCGCCGAGCCCCACGCGCGCGACGAAGCCCTTGTTCTCCTGCCAGTAGCCCTCGAGGTCCACGCTCAGGCGCCTCCGGCGTCCGCGTCCCCGCCGGGCGCGGAGACCTCCAGGGTGAAGAAGGCGGCCGTGTCGCCCATGCGCTCCTGGACGCGCAGGCCGTCCAGGCGCGCGCGCAGGTCCGCCACGAAGGCGGCGAACTGCTCGGTCGTGGCCTCGGTGCCCTCGCGCGCGCGCCCGCTCAGGCGCAGCAGCGGGCGCTCCTCGCCCGCCGCGCCGCGCTCGCGCTCGAGCGTGCTCGTGAGCCCTTCCAGCCAGAACTCGCGCGGCAGGCTGGCCTCGACCGCGGCCAGCGCGCGCACGAGCGTCTCGCCCGACGCTGCCAGCGCGAACAGCTCGCGCGCCTCGCGCGCCAGGGCGTCGTTCTCGGCGGCGAGCGCGCGCGTCTCGTCGTGGACGCGCTCGGCGCCGCGCAGGCGCGACTCGAGCCGCGCCGCCTCGCGGCCGAGCGCGCGCGCGCGGGAGCGCTGCGTCCAGGCGTAGGCGCCGAGGAACAGCACGGCGAGCAGCGCCGCCGCCAGCAGGAAGACGCCGCGCTCGCGGAAGGCGCGCCGGCGCTCCAGCGACTCCGGCAGGATCTCGATCGAGTAGGCCTCGGGGTCCGAGCCGGAGAGCGCCAGCCCGAGCGCCACGACCGACTCCAGGCGCCGCGCCTCGAGCGCCTCGCGCTGCGCGCCCGGCAGCCTCGAGACGTCCACCAGCGCGAACGGGTCGAAGCGCTCGACCGGCACGCCGAGCGCCGCGCGCAGGTGCTCCGGCAGCCCGTCCAGGCGGGCGCCGCCGCCGCACACGAGCACGCGGTCGAGCTTCAGGGACGAGACGCGCAGCTGCGCCTTGCAGAAGGAGAGCGTCGAGGCGAGCAGGCTCGCGACCTGCTCGGCCGGCGCCAGCAGCGCCTTGTAGGCCTTCTCCTGGTTCGCGTCGCGGAAGGGCGCGCCGCGCAGGCTGGCCTCGGTCTCCTTGTAGCGCGCGGCGCGCTCGGGCGGGACGCCGAAGCGCTCGGCCAGCGCCGCGTCGAAGAGCTCCGAGCCGCCGCCCAGGTTGCGCGCCAGGAGCAGGTCGGTGCCGCGCGTCAGCACGACGTCGATCGAGCTCGCGCCCAGGTTGGCGACCAGCACCGTCTCGTCGAGCACGGAGCCGAAGCGCAGGAAGGCGTTGTAGAGCGCGATCGCGTTGGGCGTGAACGCGTCCAGCGTGCCGCCCGCCGCGCGCAGCCCCCGCTCGTGCTCCTCGAGCAGGCTCTCGCGCGCCATCGCGAGCAGCACGACGTCCTCGCCCTCCAGCTCGGGGATCTCCGCCAGGACGTTGAAGTCGGAGGCCACCGGCGCCTCGGACTGCTGGCCGATCTCGCGCGCCTCGAAGCGCACCAGGCGGCGCAGCTGCCAGTCGGCCACGCGCGGCACGCGCGTGTAGCGCACGTTCACGTCGCGACCCGTCAGCCCCACGCGGCAGGCGCGCGGGCGCAGGTGCGCGGCCAGCGCGCCCCAGCCCGCCGCGGGCGTGCCGTCCGGGTTCTCCGCCGCCGCGAAGGCCGTGGCGACGAAGCCCGTGCCGTGCGCGTGCCCCGCGAGCGCGCGCACGCCGCTCGTGCCCACGTCCACGCCGGTCGCGCGCCGCGCCATCAGCCGCCTCCCGTCGCGGTCGCGCGCAGCCGCGCGAGCTCCTCGCGCAGGCGCCCGGCGAGCGTCGGCGCCCCGGCCAGCGCGCGCGAGTCCAGGAGCGCCTCGAGCCGGCCGGCGCGCTCGCCGGCGCGCGCGCGCTCCCAGGTCGCGAGCTCCGCCTCGAGCTCGCCGGCCAGGCCGTCGGCGAGCGGCTGCACGTCCGTCCCGCCGTACGCGCCGGCGAGCGCCCGCGCGCGCCGCAGCGTCTCGCGCAGGAGCGCCGGCAGCCCGAAGAAGCGCGCGCGCTCCAGCTCGCGGCGCACCTCCTCGACCTCCTGCAGGCCGGCGGAGACGAGCCGCGCGCTGGCCGCCTGCGCCTCGCGCACGAGCGCGCCGCGCAGCGGGACGCGCGCGAGGAGCTCGTCCCAGGAGGCCAGCGCCGCGGCGGGATCGTCGCGTCCCTCGGCCGCCAGGGCCTGCTCGCGCAGGAGCTCCGCCTGCGCCAGCTCGTCGCGGAAGCGCAGCTGGACGCGCAGCGAGGCGCCGTCCTCGCAGGGCGCCTGGGCGCGCAGGCTCGCGCCCGCGAGGTCGCCGCGCAGCGGCCGCGGCGGGTCGAAGCGCACGCGCAGCGTCTCGACGCCCGCGCCCAGGATCAGGTCGCTCGCGCCCTCGACGGCGAGCTCGCCCGCGTGCGCGCGGAAGCCCGCGGCGCCCAGCGTGGCGGCCCAGGGCTCCTCGCCGCTCGCGCGCAGGAGCAGCGCCAGCGCGGCGCCCGTGCCGGAGCCGCGCGCGCCGACGCGGAAGCCGTCGTCGAGCGTCTCCGCCTCGAGCCAGCCCGTGCCCGGCCCGCGCAGGCCGTCCTGGCCCCAGCCCGCGAGCGCCAGCTCGAGGACGGTGCGTCCGCCGCGCACGATCGAGAGCGCGGTCGGGCGCTCGCCTGCGCCCAGGAGCTCGTCCTCGAGGAAGCGCGCGCGCGGCGGCGGCGGCGGCACCGCGACGACGCTCGCGTCGTCGAGCGCGAAGGCGCCCGGACCGCGCGCTGCGGCGACCACGCGCGCCTCCTCCCAGCCCGGCGCGATCGGCACGACGAGCTCGAGCTCCTGGAAGTCCGGCGCGCTCGCGGCGGGCATCGACCACGCGATCAGGCGGCGGCCGTCGGCTGCCTGGCGCTCGATCCCGACGCGCATGGGGCCGGGGGGCGACGCCGGGTCGGGCGCGCTCGCGCGGGCGCGCAGCGCGACGCTGAGCCGCAGCGCGCGCGCGCCGCGCAGCGCGAAGGCGGGCGAGCGCACCAGGCTCCACTCCTCCGGGCCGAGCTCGACGCCCAGCCCGGCGGCGCCGCTGCGCGCGTGCTGCTCGCCGCGGCGCAGGGCGCGCGGCACGGACGCGGGCGCCTCCCAGGCGGGAGCGCCCTCGTCCTCGAAGGAGCCGCCCGGGAGCAGGTCGCCCGGCACCGCCTGGGGCGCGCGCGCCGCGGGTCCAGGCTGCGCGTCCCCTCGCGCGCGCGCGCGCAGGCGCACGAGGGCGAACGCCGCCAGCGCGAGGAGGGCCAGCGCGAAGAGCGCCCACGGTCGCCGCGCCGGCGCGGGCGGCGGCGTGCGCGCGGCGGACGCGTCGTCGGGCGCGGCGAGCCGCTCCTCGAAGCGCCGGTCCACCAGCACGAGCTCGACGTTGCCGACGTGGAGCCGGTCGCCGTGCGCGAGGCGCGCGCTCTCGACGCGCCGGCCGCCGACGCGCGTGCCGTTCGTGCTCTCGAGGTCGACCACGCGCACGCCGTCGTCCTCGATCTCGAGCCGCGCGTGCGCCGCGGAGACCGAGGCGTGGGCCAGACGCAGCGCGCTGCCGGGGCCCCGTCCGATCACGTGCCGGCCCGGCTGGAGCGCGACCCGCTCGCCCGCCCGCTCCCCGGACGCGAAGCGGAGCTCGAAGCGCGTGTCCATTGCGTCGGGGGAGTGGGGCGAGGGGCGTCGCGGGGTCGCACGGCCGCGGTCCGTCCCGGGGGTTAGCCGTTTCCCCGGCGCGGGTTACCGGCGGCGGGCGGCCCGCCAGCCGCCTCTCGGAGCGTCCGCCGTCGTCGCGACGTCGATCCTAGGTCGCCCCCGACGCGCCTGCAATTTGCCCGCGCGCGCCGCGCGGGCCGCGCCAGGGCTAGAATCCCCCGCGATGGAGCCGGAGCGGCGGGAGGGCGGGAGCGCGCTCCCCTGCTTCTTCCTGGCCGAGCCCCCCGAGGGCCGGCCCGCACGCCTGTGGGAAGGCGAGGCGGAGCACGCCCTGCGCGTCCTGCGCCTGCGGCCGGGGGACCTGTGCGAGGCGATCGACGGGGAGGGCGGCCGCTGGCGCCTGCGCATCGTCGCGGCCGGCGCGCACGGGCTCGGCCTCGAGCCGCTCGGGCCGCCCGCGCGCGAGCCCGCGCCCGGCGAGCCGGACGCCCCCCTGCCCTGGATCGAGGTCGTGGTGTCCTGGCCGCGGCGCGCGCGCGGCGAGGAGATGCTCGGACGGCTCGTGCAGCTCGGGGCCGGAGGCGTGCGGCCGCTCCTCGCGCGCCGGCGCGGCCCGGGCGAGTGCCCCGCGGGCCCGAGCGAGCGCTGGTGGCGCATCGCGCGCGAGGCGGCCAAGCAGTGCGGGCGGAGCTGGCTGCCCGAGCTCGGCGAGCGCACCTCCCCCATCGCGCTGGCCTTCGAGCGGCGCGGCCTCCCGATCGCGCTGCTCGACCCGCGCGGCGGGATGGCGATGGACACGTGGGTGCGCTCGCTCTTGCCGCTGCCCTTCGGGATCGGCACGCGCGAGCGGCCGATCGTGCTCGCGGTCGGGCCGGAGGGCGGCTTCGACGACGAGGAGCGCGAGGCGCTGCTCCTCGCCGGGGCGACCACGGTCAAGCTGACGCCGCACGTGCTGCGCGTCGAGACCGCGGCGGAGGCCGCGCTGGCGGTCACCGCGACCATCCTGGCGCGCTAGCGCCGGCCTGGTCGCGCATGGCCGCGGCCGGCGCGCAGCACGCGCCGCGCTCCCCGCTCACCCTCCGCCGCCGCGGAACAGCCCGCCGAGCCGCTCGCGCAGCGACACGAAGCCTTCCTCCGCGACGACGACGTGGTCGAGCAGGGGGATGCCGAGCAGCGCGCCCGCGGCGTGCAGGCGGCGCGTGACCTCGAGGTCCTCGGCGCTCGGCTCGGGGTCGCCGCTCGGATGGTTGTGCACGACGATCAGCGCGCCCGCCGCCTCGCGCACGGCCTCGGCGAAGACCTCGCGCGGATGGACGAGCGAGCTCGTCAGCGTGCCCTGGCTGACCTCGACGACGCGCAGCAAGCGGTGGCGCCCGTCGAGCAGGAGCGCGAGGAAGCGCTCGTGCTCGAGGCGCGCGACGAGCGGCGCGCAGCGCTCGTGCACCGCGCGCGCGCTGTCCAGCGCGAGCCGCCGCGGCCGCCGCTCGCGCTGCAGCGCGCGCGCCAGCGCGAAGGCCGCGACGACGCGCGCGGCGCGCGCCGGCGGCAGCCCGAGCTCGCGCGCCAGCCGGCGCGCGCTCGCGCCGGCGAGCCCGCGCAGGTCGTGGCGATCGAGCGCGGCCCGCGCGCGGGCGAGCCAGGCGCCCGGCGGCGGACCGAGCAAGAGGGCCAGCCAGTGGTGGTCGGAGAGCGCCGGCGCGTCGGGCACGAGCTCGCCCCAGGCGGGCGGCCGCCAGGTGCTCCCCGCGGGCGGGAGCTCGCCCCTGGGACCGCTCGCGAGGCTCGATTCCACGCTCCTAGCCAGACGGCGGGGGGAGCGCGCGGTTTCCTCCCAATGGAAGGGAAGGCCTGCGAAGGGCGGGAAAAAGTTGGCATGAAGACGGCCGGAAGCGGTCCCGGACGGCCGATGGGACCTGTGGATGGTCGGTCGGGCGCAAGCCCGCGCCGGCCCTCCGGGCGGGGCGCAACCCGGGCGCTCGCGCGCCCGAGGGCGCTCTCCGCTCCGTTTGGGTGGCAAGAAACGTCATGTTCCTCCTGAGTGGCGGGCCGGTCGTCCTCGCGGGCGACCGCGCGGTCGGGCGCCTCACCTGATCGCAGCCCGCCGAAGCGCGTGCGACCGCTCTCTCGCGCGCGCGGTGTGAGCGGCCGTGCTCCGGCACGGCCGCTCACGTTGCTTTCCGGGGCGGCTCCCGCGCGAGCGACGCGGCGCCGCTAGCCGGCTAGCGCTCGAGGTAGCGCGCCAGGTCCTCGGCGACGAAGGCCAGCGGCACGCCCGTCGCGCGCTCGAACGACGCCGCCGGCGGCTCGCCGCGCCCGCAGCCCTCGACCATCGCGAGCAGCGCCGACTCGCCGTAGTGCTCGGCCACGTGCGCCACGAGCGCGAGCGACTGCGCGTAGGCGCGCGCGATCTCGCGCGGGTCCTTCCAGCTCGCCAGGCTGCCCGCGAGGCGCTCGAGCGGGAAGAGCTCCGCGCGCGCCAGGCCGGCGCGCGCGCGCGCGGCGCGCGCGGGCGCGTCGTCCGCCTCGAGCCACTGCGCCAGCCCCTCGTTCAGCCAGCCCGGCACGCCCGCGCCGCCGACCTCGCGCAGGAAGGCGTGGCACAGCTCGTGGCGCGCCACGCGCGGCCAGCGCTCGCGCTCGCGCTCGAGGTCCTCGACCGAGATGCGCACCGTGCCGTCGAAGGCGCCCGCGGCCCAGTCGCCGAGCCCCGTGAGCGCGTCGAAGTCGCGCGGCGCGTAGAGCACGACCTGGATCGGCGCGCGGCCGTCCTCGACGACCGGGTCGCGCCCGAACCACTCGCGCAGGTCGCCGTAGTCGCGCTCGAGCACCGCCAGCACCCGCGCCGAGCGGTGCAGCACGTCGTCGCGGCCGGCGTCGTAGATCAGCTCGAAGTAGCGCGAGGAGTCGGTCGTCTCGCCGAGCGAGAGCTCCGCCTCCTTGCGCCAGCGCGCGAGCGTCTCCGCGAGCGCCGCCGCGTCCTCGCGCCCGGGCGCGAGCTCGAGCACGCGCGCCAGCTCCTCGGCCGCCAGCGCCATGCGGCGCTCGTCGCGGTGGCGCCGCGCCAGGCGCGCCAGCGCCTCGGCCAGGTTGCTCGCGAAGACCGCGTCGTCGGGGCGCGCCGCGTGGCAGCGCTCGAAGCGCTCGACCGCGGCCTCCAGCTCGCCGGCGTCGAGCAGGTCGGCGGCCTCGTTGTTCAAGAGCACGAGCGCGACGCGCTCGGGGTCGCGCGGCCCGCTCCCCGGCTGCGGCACGAGACGGCGGCGGCCGAGCTCGAACGCCGCCAGCGGCGGGCCCTCCGGCGCGGGCTCCTCGGCCTGCGCCGGCGGCGGCGCGGGAAAGGCGCGCTGCGCGCGCATCCACAGCGCGGCGCCCGCCGCGCCCAGCGCGAGCGCCAGGCCTTGCAGCACGCGTCGCAGGTTCACGCGCCTCGCGCGCTCAACGGCGCGGCCGGAAGCGGCCCGACTTCGAGCGCAGCTCGGCGCGCATGCCGTCCAGGTCGAGGTCCTCGCGCCCCGCGAGCTGCTGGCGCACGTCGGCGATCAGCTCGGACCAGCACTGGTAGCGGTGGTCGGCCTCCTTCGCGACCATCTTCTCGATGAAGTACTGCAGGTGCGGCGAGATGCCGCGGCCCTTCAGCTCGGGCGAGCTGAGCGAGTCCATGACCTGCATGCGCAGCACCTCGCGGTCGTCGGAGCTCGCGAAGGGCAGGCGCCCGACGACGACGTGGAACAAGGACAGCCCCAGGCTGTAGATGTCGGAGCGGCTGTCGGCCGCCGCGCCGCCGCGCGCCTGCTCCGGCGAGAGGTAGGCGACCGTGCCGACGGTCGAGTCGGCGCTCGCCTGCGCGCTGCCCTCGGAGGCGGCGAAGCCCAGGTCGATCAGGATCGCGCGGCCGTCGGCGCCGAGCATGACGTTGCCGGGCTTGACGTCGCGGTGCACGACGCCCTGCGACTCGAGGTACTCCAGCGCCTCGGCGACCGCGAGCACGATGCGCAGCGCCTCGGCCTCGCCGAAGGCGCGCCCGCCGTCGAGCTCCTCCAGCAGCGTGCGACCCTCGATCAGGTCCAGGCGCGAGAAGTACGTCGCGCCGCTGCGCGCCACGCCGTGGCAGCGCACGAGCCCGGGGTGGCGCAGGCGCTCGAGCAGGCGCGCCTCGGCGACGAACGCGCGCCGCGTCGGCTCGTGGCGCGTGGCGCCCGGGTTCAGGATCTTGAGCGCCAGGGCGGCGCCGGTCTTCTTGTCGCGCGCGCGGAACACGTCGGCCGTCCCGCCGCTGCCCAGGCGCTCGCCGATCTCGTACCCGGGGATCTCGGGCTGCTCGCCGCAGCGCGTGCGGCGCAGGCGGCGCACCTCGGCCTCGTCCCAGCCCAGCTCGCCCACGAGCAGCGCGTCCAGCGCGGCGCCGTCGAGGCGCGCGACGAGCGCCTGCGCCCGCTCGTGGTCGAGCAGGCCGCGATGCACCAGGAGGGCCAGGAAGTCGAGGTCGCGCATGCGCGGCGCCCGCCGGGGGCGGGAGCGCCCATTCCATATCGGAGGCGGTCCCGCCCGCAATCGACAGCCGGCCGGGAGAGGAGTCCCGGCAGGCAGGGCACCGGGCTTCCTGGGACGGCGCCGGGGATGCCTCAAGATCGGATCCGAGCGCCACCGACAGGAGCGCGCGGAGCGTCCCCGCTCCCCCTCCCCCGTGGATCCCGTCTCCGACCGCGCCGTGCACCGCTGGCTCGCGCCCGCCGGGCGCTTCGTGCGCATCGAGGCCGGGGCCGGCGCGCCGCTCGCGACGGCCGCCGAGATCGCGCGCATGGACCGCGCCGGCTACCGGCGCGCGCTGCTCGCCGCCCTGGTGGCGGGCTTCGAGGAGGAGCTCGAGCCGCAGCTCGGCGCGCGCCCGGCGGACGAGCGCGAGGCCGCGCTCGAGGCCCTCTACGCCCTGGTCTGCGCGGCCCACCCCGGGCTCGCGATCGAGGCCGTGTGCCTGGCTCCGGCCGGCCCGACGAGGCCGCACGTCCGGCGCGCCGGACGGCGCGCGGGGAGCCAGGACGAGCCGGCGGCGCCGGTCGATCGCGCGCCCGCCGAGCGCGCCCTGCGCCGCCTCGCGCCGCACGCCGCCCGGCGCCTGGCCGAGCGCGTGCTCGGCCAGCCGCAGGCGATCGAGACCGTGGCGCGCGCCGTGCGGCGCGCGGCGAGCGGGCTGCCGCGCCGCGGGCCGCTGGCCTCGCTGCTGCTGCTCGGCCCGACGGGCACCGGCAAGACCGAGCTCGCGCGCTCGCTGGCGGAGGTCCTGGGCCGCCCGTTCGAGCTCTTGCGCGTGGACGGCTCGGAGCTCGCCGCGGCGCACGAGTACAGCCGCCTGATCGGAGCGCCGCCCGGCTACGTCGGGCACGAGCGCGGCGGCTCGCTGACGGAGCGCATCCTGGCCGCGCCGGACGCGGTGGTGCTGATCGACGAGGTCGAGAAGGCGCACCCGAGCCTGCACCGCCTGCTCCTGCAGCTCCTGGACGAGGCGCGGCTGACCGACGGCAAGGGGCGCACGGCGGACTTCTCGCGCGCGTTCGTGCTCCTGACCTCGAACTGCGGCACGCGCGACCTGGCGCGCGCGCGCGAGGGCCTGGGCTTCGGCGCGCGCCCGCCGGACGGCGTGGCCGAGGACGAGATCCTGCGCCGCGCGCTCGCGCACGCCTTCGCGCCCGAGTTCCTGGCGCGCCTCGACTCGGTCGTCGCCTTCCGCGGGCTCTCGGCACAGGACGCCGAGCGCGTCGCCGGGCGCAAGCTCGCCGCGCTGGCGCGCGACGTGCGCGCGCGCCGCGCGCGCCTGTCCTGGACGCCGGCGGTCGCGCGCTGGGTCGCGCGCCAGGCCGACGTCGGCGGCGAGGGCGTGCGCGGCATCGAGTCGGTGCTGGCGCGCGCGGTCGAGCCGGCCGTCGTCGATGCGCTGCTCGACGCCTGCGCCGGCGAGTGGCTGCGCCTGAGCGTGCGCCGCGGCCGCCCGACCGTCGTGCGCGAGCGGGCCTGACGAGCGCCCTTCGCGCGGCGGCGCGCCCGGGGCTATCCTGCCGGCGTGCGACCCCGCTCCCCCGGTGCCCGCCTGCGCGGGCTCGCGCTGGCCCTGGCGCTCCCCGCGCTCGCCCCCTTCCTCGCGGGGCCGGTCGCGGGCGCGCAGGACGCCGCCGCGCGCGTCGTCGCGCGCGGACGCCAGCTGGAGCTCACCGCGTCCGAGCTCGAGCGCACGCTGGTCGCGCGCTACGCGCACTCCGACGAGGGGCGCGACGTGCTGAAGCTCCTGCTGCACTCGCGCGTGATCGAGCGCCTGGCGAGCGAGCAGGGCCTGAGCGCGAGCGCCGAGGACGTGGACCGCCTGTGGCGCAAGCTCGACCTCGAGACGAAGGCGCGCGGCGAGGCGCAAGGGCTCGCGGCGGAGCTGCGCCGCAAGGGGCTGGCCGAGGGCGAGTTCCGCGACTACCTGCGGCTCTCGATCCTCCAGGAGCGCCTGGCGCGCGCCGCGCTGGGCGTGGCGGAGGACGCGCCGGTCAGCGGCGACCAGCAAGAGGTCTGGCTGCAGCAGGCGATGGAGGAGCGCGGCACGAGCCTGCCCGCGCGGCCCTGGCCCGACGGGATCGTCGCGCGCTGCGGCGAGGTCGTCGTGCGCGAGGCGGAGCTCGGCGCGGCCCTGCGCAGGCGCCTGCCGGCGGCCGACGTGCGCGAGACCGCCTGGCACCTCTTGCTGCTGCACGGGATCGAGCGGCGCATGCCCGACCTCTCGGCCGAGGCGCGCGAGCGCGCGATCGACGCCGAGATGGCGCGGCGCCGGGCCGAGGTCGAGGGCCAGAGCGCCGCCCAGGGCGTGCGCTTCGAGCAGATCGTCGGCGCGCGCGGCACGACGCTGGAGGCGCTGCGCGCGGACCCCTCGGTGCGCATCGCGGCGCTCTCGCGCCTGTGGGTGGACCGCACGCGCGGCGCGGACGGGCTGCGCGCCGCGTACGAGGCCGAGCGCTCGCTCTTCGAGGGCCTGCACGGGCGCTCGGTCGCCGCGCGCCTGCACTTCCTGAAGGCCGCCAAGTACGCCAACGAGCTGAACCCGCGCACCTTCGACGAGGCCGAGGCCGAGCTCGCGCGCCTGGGGCGCACGCTCGCCAGCGACGCCGACCTCGAGGCCTGGGCGCGCCAGTACTCCGAGGACCCCGCCTCGCGCGCGAGCGGCGGCGACCTGGGCTGGGTCACGCGCCGCGACCCGCGCGTGCCGGCGGCGGTGCCGGCGGCCCTGTTCCGGTTCCTCGACACCGGCGGCACGCTGCCGGCGGGCGGCAAGGCCATCGGGCCGGTGCGGCTCGAGTCGGGCTCGGCCTTGCTCTGGATGCGCGACGTGCGCGAGTCGCCGCCCTGGGAGCAGATGGCCGAGCACGTGCACGAGGAGCTGCGGCGGCGCTTCCTGAGGGACGTCCTGCCGCCCGGCGAGCTGGAGCTCCTCGCCCCCTGAGCCATGCGCATCGGCAAGGTGGTCGGCAGCGTGGTCGCCACGCAGAAGGACGAGGGCCTGGCGCAGCTCAAGCTGCTCGTGGTGCAGGTCCTCTCGCACGCGAACGAGCCGCTCGAGGACTACGTCGTGGCGGTGGACGCCGTGCAGGCCGGGACGGACGACCTGGTGCTGTTCGCCACCGGCTCGAGCGCGCGCCAGACCGCCTTGACGCGCGACAAGCCGTGCGACGCGGTCGTGATGGCGGTGATCGACTCGTGGGACGTCGAGGGCGCGCAGGTCTACCGGAAGTGAGCCCGTGTACCTCGCGCGCGTGATCGGGCGCGTCGTGGCGACGCGCAAGGCGGAAGGGCTGGCTGGGCTGGCGCTGCAGTGGATCCAGCCGCTGGACGAGGCGCGCCGCGCGGAGGGGGCGCCGCTCGTCGCGGCGAGCGTGGTCTCGAGCGGCCCGGGCGACCTGGTGCACTTCGTGGACGGCCGCGAGGCGGCGCTGGCCTGCCCGGAGCCCTTCGTGCCGGTGGACGCGACGATCCTGGGCGTGGTCGAGCAGGTCGCGCTGGGCGGGGGCTGAGCGTGTTCCTGGCGCGCGTCGTGGGCACGGTGGTCGCGCCGGTGCAGCACCCCGCGCTGGACGGGCGGCGGCTCCTGCTCGTGCGGCCGGTGGACCCGCTCGGCCGGCCGCGCGGGCGCGCTCGCATCGCGATCGACCACGCGCGCGCGGGCGTCGGCGAGCGCGTGCTGGTGGCCGACGAGGGCAACGCGGCGCGCGCCGCGCTCGGCCTGCCCGGCGCGCCGGTCAAGACGGTCGTGCTGGCCGTGGTGGACTCGCTCGCGCTCCACGGCCGCACCTGCTACGACCACCGCTGGCAGGACGTAGACTGAGCGGCCCATGGACGAGCGCGCCGCCTTCCCGCCCGACGAGGCGCGCCTGCGCCAGGCGCTGTGCCGCGTCGGCGCGCTGTGCTACCAGAAGGGCTTCATCGCCGGCGCCGACGGCAACCTCTCGGCGCGGCTGGCGGACGGCAGCCTGCTCGTCACGCCCGCGGGCGCGATGAAGGGCTTCCTCGAGCCGCACCACCTGGCGCACGTGGACATGCAGGGGCGCACGCTCGACGGCGGGGCGCGCGCGTCGAGCGAGATCGGCATCCACCTGGTCTGCTACCGCGAGCGGCCCGACGCGCGCGCCGTCGTGCACACGCACCCGCCGCACGCGGTGGCGCTCTCGATCGCCGGCGTGGACATGCAGCTGCCGGTGATTCCGGAGACGATCGTGAGCATCGGCGGCACGCCGACGGCGCCCTACGCGACGCCGGGCACGCCCGAGCTGCCCGAGTCGATCCGCGCGCTGGTGCGCTGCTCGGACACGCTGATCATGAAGAACCACGGGGCGGTGTGCCTGGGCGCCAACCTGATGGACGCGTTCAAGAAGCTCGACATGGTCGAGCACACCGCGCGCATCCTGTGGCTGGCGCACGCGCTGCGCGGCGAGGTCGAGCCGCTCCCGCGCGAGGCCGTCGCGAAGCTGCTGGCCACGCGCGCGGCCCTGGGGCTGCGGGGCGTGAACACGCTCGAGACCGCCTGCGGGAACCCGCCGCAGGGGCGCTAGCCCGCCCGGTGGGCCTCCCCGGAGGCCGCTCTTTCCGGCCGGGGGTAGACTCACGCGCAAGGATTCCGCCCTCCTTCCCAATGGAATCCAGCATGCGCCCGACCCCGTCCACCACGCCCGCCGAGCGCCGCCGCGCGGTCCTCACGCTGTGGCTGGCGAACAT
Organism: uncultured bacterium; assembly: GCA_902826945.1. The sequence goes on from CADEGS010000002.1 coordinate 42,911, forward strand.
CGCCATCGGGACGGGCCTGGGCGCGAACTGGCTGGTGCACGTCCCGCGCGGCGACGAGTGGCGGCTGCTCGCCTTCGCGCTGCCGGCCCTGCTCTCGACCCTCGTGAGCCTGACGGCGCTGCCGGGCGTCGCGTTCGTCGTGGCGGCGCCGCTCGTGCGCTCGACGCGCCTGCTGGGGCTCGCGCAGAGCGCGCTGTGGACCGTGTTCCAGGTGCTGCTCTTCGCCGACACGCGCATCTACAACGCCTTCGGCTACCACTTCAACGGCCAGGTCTGGAACCTGATGTACACGCGCGGCTCCGAGGACGCCGTGCACCTGGGCTGGCACGTGTGGGCGACGATCGCCGCCGGGCTGGTCGGCGTGGGCGCGGCGCAGGCCTGGATCTGGCGCCGCTCGCTGGCGCTGGCGCTGCGACCGGCGCGGCGCACCTGGCTGCGGCCCTCGCTCGTGTGGTCGTTCGTGCTGCTGCCCGCGGTGTTCGTGGAGAAGACGATCTACGCGCAGGCCGACCTGAGCCGCGACCGCCAGATCACCGCGCTGGCGAAGCTCTTCCCGCTCTACGCGCGCGTGCCGATGGAGGACCTGGCGAGCAAGGTGTTCGGCGTCGAGGTCGAGCGCCCGCCGCGCGTCGAGCTCGAGGGCTACGCGCTCGACTACCCGCTGGAGCGTCCGCGGCTCGACCCGCACGGCGCGCGCCCGAGCGTGCTGGTCGTCGTCGTGGACTGCCTGCGGCGCGACATGCTCACGCCCGAGACGATGCCGCGCGTGACGCGCTGGGCCGGCCAGGACGTGCGCCGCTTCGACGACCACGTCAGCGGCGGCAACTCGACGCGCTACGGGATCTTCTCGATGCTCTACGGGCTGTACGGCTCGTACTGGTTCCCGGTGCTGGCGGAGGAGCGCGGACCGGTGCTGCTCGACGTCCTGCGCGACGAGGGGTACGACTTCGGCGTGTTCTCCAGCGCCACGATGAACTACCCGGAGCTGCGCTCGACCGCCTGGAGCGCGATCCCGGGCAGCGTGCACGACGCGTTCCCGGGCGAGGAGCCCTGGCAGCGCGACGAGCAGGCCGCGCGCGCCTGCGCCGACTGGCTCGCCGGACGGCCGCGGGGGCGGCCCTTCTTCGGCTTCCTGCTGCTCGACTCGCCGCACCAGACCTACAGCCATCCGCCGGACGCGCGCCCGTTCGCGCCTTCCGCGGACGAGGTGGACTACCTGGCGATGACGCGCAACGAGCCCGATCCCGCGCGCATCGAGGCCGTGCGCAACCGCTACAAGAACGCGGTCCGCCACGCCGACGGTGTCGCCGCGGGCGTGCTCGAGGCGCTCGACGCCGGCGGCCTGGGCGCGGACACGATCGTGTTCGTCACCGGCGACCACGGCGAGGAGTTCCGCGAGTGCGGCTTCTTCGGCCACACGAGCGCCTACACGCGCGAGCAGATCGCCGTGCCGCTGATCGTGCGCGGGCCGGGCTTCGCGCCGGGCCACGAGACCCGCCCGACCTCGCACCTCGACCTGGCGCCGACCTTGCTCGAGCTGATGGGCGCCGACCCCGCGGCGCGCGCGCGCTGGACGCTCGGCGCCAGCCTGCTCGACCCGCCCGAGGGGCGCCGGCGCGTGATCTCCGGCTGGAACGAGCTGGGCGTGTGGACGCCGGAGGGGATCGTGCGCGTGCCGCTGGGCCTGCTCGAGTTCGACCTCGAGGTCTACGACTACCGCTGGCAGCTCGTCCCCGACGACGTCGCGCTCCTGGACGCCGAGCGCGGCACGCTCGAGGCGCTGGGCGCCGACTGCAACCGCTTCCTGCTCAAGCCGCCCACACGCTGAACAGCGCGAGCAGGAGGGCCAGGTTGACCGGGTCGAGGAAGGTGGCGCGCAGCATCATCGTGAGCACCTGACGCCAGAGCCAGGCGCGCTCGATGCCGAGCGGCCCGAGCCGGCGCTGCCAGCGCTCGACGAAGCGCAGCGAACGCCACAGCGAGCGCAGCGTCCAGAAGGTCGCCATCGAGAAGGTGACGGAGCGGATGAAGGGGTAGGGCTCGAGCCTCACGGGGCGTTCCCCTTCGCGAACCAGTCGAGCAGGAAGTAGACCAGCGCGGCGGTCAGGAGCACGAGCAGCGACAGGCGCACCTCGCGCTTCTTGACCGCCACCGCGTGCTCGATGACCTCCTTGAAGCGCTGCGCTTCCTCCGAGAGCGCGCGGCGCATGGCGCGCACCGCGCGCTGCTCCATGTCGTCGGCGCGCTCCTGGTAGGCCGAGCTGACGGCGCGCCGCGCGCGCTCCTGCAGGTCGTCGGCCTGCTTCCTGTAGAGCGCGGCGAAGACCGTGGTCGCGCGCCGCTCGACCCAGCCGGACAGGCTGCGGCGCCAGCGGTCGCGCTCGGCGCGCGGCGGGTCGGGCGGGAGCTCGGGCAGGCCCTCGAGGGGCAGCTCGGCGGCCGGACCGCCGGGCGCGTCCGCGTCGTCCTCGCGCGGCGCCCAGGGGTGCAGAGCCGCCAGAGGATGCGAGCCGCGCATGGACCTCCGGTCAGTCGAGCCGGACCGGCGAGACGAAGCCCTCGGGCTTGACGGCGAGCAGCGAGCAGGCGACCCGGTCGAGGAGCTTCTCGGCCGTGTTGCCGACCAGCAGCCCCGACACGCCCGTGCGCGACACGGTGCCCATCACGAGCAGGTCGGGGTCGAGCGCCTCGACGCCGTCCAGGATCGCGCGCGAGGGCGAGTCGCAGCGCACGTGCAAGGTCGCGGGGCGCCCGCCCGTGGCGCGCCGCACGTCGGCCTCCAGGCGCTCGCGCGCCTCGCGCTCCAGGCGCTCGCGGTCGTGCTCGTGGCCGGAGCCGCGGCCCATCTGCACGGCCATCGGCACCTGCCAGGCGTGCACGACGTGCAGCTCGCAGTCCTGCGCCCGGGCGACGAAGGCGGCGTAGTCCAGCACGCGCTGGCCGACCGGCGTCAGGTCGGTCGCCGCCAGCACGCGCGCGTGCACGAGCGGCGCGTCGGGCTTGACCACCCACACCGGCGCCGGGCACTTGGCGAGCAGCTTGCGCGAGACGCTGCCCAGGCGGTCCTGGCCCGGCTCGTTGCGCCGGGCGACGAAGACGATGTCGCCTTCGCGGCGCAGCACGCGCTCGACCAGGTCCTTCCAGGGGCGCTCGTCGGAGTGCGCCAGGCGCAGCTCGGCGCCGCTCGCCTCGTACTCCCGCAGCAGCCCCTCGAGCGCGCCGCGCGCGCGCTCCGGCCGGTCGGAGCGGACGGGCTCCTCCTCGTCGTCCGACCAGCTCGAGTGGACGAACGTGACCGAGGCGCCGATGCGCTGCGCCAGCCACTGCGCCTGCAGCGCCGCGCGCCGGCTGCCCGTCGTCAGCGCCGCGCCGTCCGGCGTCAGCGCGATCCCGACCAAGATCCTCTGGAACCCCTTCATGTCGCCTCTCCGGCTCTCCAGCCTAGCAGCCGCCTCACACCGCGCGCACGCGGCGGCGCGACGCGGCCTCGATCTCCTGACGGCGTCGCTCGTAGCCGCTGCGCCCCATCAGGGCGTAGGCCGCGATCTTGCCCGCCTCGACGCCGGGCTGGTCGAAGGCGTCCACGTCGTAGTGCTCGCCCATGACCGCCACCGAGAGCTCGAGCAGGTAGACGAGCTGCCCGATCGAGTGCGCGTCCACCATCTCCATCGAGAGCATCGCGTTGGGCCGCCGCGCCTCGGTCAGCGCGATGCGCGTGCCCTCGCGCTCGGCCTGGAACAGCTCCTTGAGCGTGCGGCCGCCCAGGTAGGCGATGCCCTCGCTCTCGGGATAGGCCTCGGGGATGCGCACGCCGTGGTCGGGCTCGTCCACCGCCAGCAGCGTGAACCACTTGTCGTGCGGCCCCTCGGTGTAGAGCTGCACCTGGCTGTGCTGGTCGGTCACGCCAACGGCGCGGATCGGCGTGGGGCCGCGGTGCACGACGGCCCCGCGGCGGTCGTGCTTCTTGCCCAGCGACTCGGCCAGGAGCTGCGCGTACCAGTCGCCCATGTCGCGCAGGCGGTGCGAGTAGGCGAAGGTGACCGACATCGGCTTGGCGCGCCGCGTGTGCAGCAGGAACTGCACGGCGGCGTGCAGGAGCGCCGGGTTGTCGAAGAGCTCGGTCGTGCGGCAGCGCTCGTCCATGGTCGCCGCGCCGCGCAGCAGGCCGCGCACGTCGATGCCGACCAGCGCCGAGGACACGAGCCCCACGGGCGAGAGCACGCTGAAGCGCCCGCCCACGCCGTCCGGCACCTCGAAGGCGCGGTAGCCCTCCTGGCGCACGACGTCGCGCAGCACGCCCTTCTTGGCGTCGGTCGTGACGACCATGTGCTCCCTGTGCGCGTCGCCCAGGCGCTCGCGCAGCGCCTCCTGCGCCAGCAGGAACTGGCTCATCGTCTCGGCCGTGCCGCCCGACTTCGAGATCGCGTTGAAGAGCGTCTCGGCGGGGTCGATGCGGTCGAAGAACTCCCCCACCAGGTCCGGGTCGACGTTGTCGAGCACGAACAGGCGCGGGATGCCGGCCGGCGGCGCGAGGTTGTGGTAGGGGCTGTTCAGCGCCGTCTGCAGCGCGATGTTGCCCAGCGCCGAGCCGCCGATCCCGAGCACGCACACGTTGCGGAAGCGCCCGCGCACCGAGTGCGCGAACTCGACGATCTCCTGGCACGACTCCTCCTGGTAGGGCAGGTCGAGCCAGCGCAGGTCCTTCGTGCGGCGGCCGAGGACCGCGCCCAGCGCCTTGGCCGAGGGACCGCGGAAGGCCTCGAGCTCCCGCTCGGAGAGGCCCTGCTCCTCCCCGACGGCGTCGGCCATGACGTTCGTGTAGTCGAAGCGGATCGCGCTCATGGGCCAACCTCTGCCTTCGAGGAGGCTTGTCGGGGAGTCCGGTGGGCGCCTCGTCTCGCGCCGGCACCTCCTGGACGGGAGGAGCGCGAGAGCCTACGGGAGCCCCTGGGACGGGGCAATGCGCCCGCCGGCGGAGGCCCCGTCCCGGCCGGGTGACCGGCCTCCGTCCGGCTAGCGGCGGTCCTGGGCGCGCAGGATCAGGTAGACGAGCTGCAGGATGCTCGACAGCGCCGCGGCGACGTAGGTCATGGCGGCAGCGTCGAGCACGCTCTCGACGCCCTTGGCCTCGTCGGAGGTCGTCACGATGCCGGCGCTCGCCAGGACGGCCTTCGCGCGCCGCGAGGCGTCGAACTCGACCGGCAGCGTGACGAGCTGGAAGACGACCACCAGCGCGAAGAGCACGATGCCGAGCTGGACCAGCGCGAGCTGGTTCAGCATCAGGCCCAGCACGAAGGGCAGGAACCACAGCCGCGCGCCGAGGCTCGTCACCGGCACCATCATGGAGCGGAAGCCCAGCATCGCGTAGCCGACCTTGTGCTGGATCGAGTGCCCGGCCTCGTGCGCCGCGACCGCCACCGAGGAGATCGAGCGGCCGTCGTAGACGTCGGGCGAGAGGCGCAGCGTGCGCGTGCGCGGGTCGTAGTGGTCGGAGAGGAAACCCTGGTGGCGCTCGATCGTCACGTCGTGCACGCCGGCCGCCCGGCACACGGCGCGCGCCGCCTCGACCCCGCTCAGGTCCGAGCGCAGGCCGACCCGCGAGAAGCGCGCGAAGCGGCTCTTCACGCGCGCCTGGGCCCAGAGGGTGACGGCGAGGCCGATGCCGGTCAGGACGAGGTAGAGCGGATCGAAGTAGAACATGCCGTCTCATACGGGTTCGGGGGTCGCGGATTCAAGGGCGGGCGGCCCGGGGCAGACCGGGGGGCCTGCCGGGACCTCGCGCCTTCGCCCCTCGAAAGGGGAAGAAGTGCGGTCCAGGAGCGTCCCAGGCAGGTTCTGAGCGCCGGACCGCCCGTCTCCCGGGCCGGACGGCCGGCCGGCTCCCGCCGGCGCCCCCCATTCCCCCCCAGGGTAGGATTCGGAGTTCCGCCGTCCGCCCGCTTCACCCCGACCGCTTCCGTCCCAATGCGACCGATCGCCGTCCTGATCCTCGTTCTGGGGGCCGCCGCCGCCCTTTTCTTCGCGCTGACCTCCATCATGGGGTCGGACGCGCGCTCCTCGGACGGGGTCGTCTCCCCGGTCGTGCGGCCGGTCCAGGCCGCGCCCCCCGCCGAGACGGTGGACCGGGTCGTCCAGCCCGACGTGCCGGTCGAGGCCGCGAGCGCGACGCGCGACGAGGTCGAGGTGGCCGCCGGCTCCACGGAGCAGGTCCGCGGGGCCTTCTCGAACTGGCTCGAGGGCACGGTGCTGAGCCCCGACGGCCTCCCGGTCGTGGGCGCCCAGGTGGACCTCTACGAGCGGCCCGTGGTCTCCCAGTTCGCCGACGTCCTGCGCGCGATGAACGGCGCGCCGGCGACGACGCCGCTCAAGCGCACGAAGACCGACGGCGGCGGCGGGTTCCGCTTCGGCACGCTCAAGCCCGGCCGCAACTGGGCGCTGGTCGTGACCTCCGACGACTACTGCCGCAAGGAGGTCGGCCCGATCGACGTGCCCGAGGAGGGCGGCCAGAAGGAGCTGATCCAGCTCGACGCCGGCTACGTCGTGCAGGGCCACGTGCGCGACGAGCAGAGCGGCGCGGGCGTGGCGCGCGCCAAGCTGACGCTGCTCAACCCGGGCATGACCTTCGCCACGCCCGCGCAGCGCGCGGTGGGCGACACGATCCAGGCGGTCTCCGACGACAACGGCTTCTACCGCTTCGCGCACGTCTCGCCGGGCCAGTGGGCGCTCGAGTGCCTGGCGCAGGGCTACGGCAACCAGCTCAAGCTCAACGTCGCGCTGGCCAACGCGCAGAACAAGACGCTCGGCGAGGACTTCGCGCTGCAGCCCGCGATGCTGATCGCGGGGCGCGTGGTGGGACCCGACCGCGCCGGGATCGAGGGCATCGTGATCGACGCCTACGGCAACGCGCAGGAGCCGAGCTGCCACTCGACCGCCACGTCGAAGGGCGGCGGCGAGTTCGTGGTCGACAACCTGAACAAGGGCTTCTACACGCTGAAGGTCACGGCGCCGGGCTTCGACGTCGAGCCGATCATGCGCATCGAGGCCGGCGCGACGGACGTCGAGATCCAGCTCTACGAGCAGGGCGGCGTGCTCGGGCGCGTCGTGGACGGCGCCTCGGGACGGCCGATCACCGACTTCACCTGCACCGTGCGCAAGGCGAGCAAGCAGAGCAAGGCCTGGGGCGCGCAGATGGCGGTGTCGCAGTTCCACGGGCGCAGCGACGGCACGTTCCAGATGAGCGGCGTCTCCGACGGCCAGTACGTCGTGCAGGCCGACGCGCGCGGCTACGCCTCGAGCTTCAGCGCCGAGTTCACCGTCACGCAGGGCCTCGTGACGCCCGACGTCGAGGTGCGCATGACGCGCGGCGGGACGCTCAAGGGGCGCGTGGTGGACGGCACGGGCGAGCCGGTGGCCCACGCCCAGGTCGCGACGAACGACAACAACCACATCGACAGCGACTTCACGAACCTGCTGTCGAACCTGCAGCCGAGCGCGCTGACGCGCGCCAGCGCCTGGACGGACGAGGAGGGGCGCTTCGAGCTCAAGCTGCTCACGCCCGAGACCTACCAGGTGAAGATCGTCGCCGGCGACTACACGCAGTACGTCCAGAACGACGTGCGCGTGGGCGACGGGCTGCCGACCGACCTGGGCCTGGTGCGCCTCGCGCAGGGGGCGCTCGTCACGGGCGTCGTCATCGGGGCGAACGGCGAGCCCGCGGCGGGCTGCACCGTGTCGCTGACGAGCACCAGCGGCAAGCTGTGGAGCAACATCCAGGCGCGCAGCGACGCCAGCGGACGCTTCGAGCTGCGCAACGCGCCCTCGGGCGACTACCGGCTCGCTGCCTCGCGGCCGCGCGACGGCCAGGAGAACCCCTTCATGTCGATCCTCGACATGAAGAACTCCGAGGTGCAGATCTCCCTCGCCGACGGCCAGCGGTTCGAGCAGAACCTGTACCTCGCGCCCCAGTGACCCGGCGCCGCTCGCACGCCGGGCGATCATGAAGGGCGCGCTGGCGATCGCAGGCCTGGCCGTGCTCGGCCTGGCCCTGTTCGTCTTCCTGCGCGGCGACGAGCCGCGCGGAGCGCAGACGCTCGCGCCGGGCCGGGCCGCGATCGCGCCGACCCCGAGCGGGGCCGCCGGCGGCGCCCAGACGGCGCCGCTCAGCCCCTCGCGCCGCCCGGAGACGGCCGCCGCCGAGCCCGCCGCTCCCGCGACCGGCGCGGCGCGCACCGCGGTCGCGCCGCCGCGCGCCGAGCGGCCGAGGCCCGACGCCCGCGCGCGCTTGACCGGCTTCCTGATGAGCGCGTCGGGCCCCGTCGAGGGCGGACGCGTCGTCTACCAGAGCACCGGCCGCCCGCCGCTCGAGACGCAGAGCGACCGGCGCGGCACCTTCGAGATCGTCTTCGACCTCGAGCAGGAGCCCGGCATGCTGTGCGTGCGCGCGCGCGGCTTCGCGCTGTTCGAGCTGGGCGTCGGCAAGCTGCGCCCGGGCGAGAACCGCGCGCTCGGCAACCTGAACCTGGCCGAGGGCGTCACCCTCGTCGGCCGCGTCGTGGACGGCGGCGGCCGAGGCGTGCCGGACGCGACGGTCGGCGCCGCCAGCACGCACACGACCGTGCGCGACCACCGCCCGCTGCTCGCCGCGACCACCGCGAGCGACGGACGCTTCCGGCTGGAGGACGTGCCGCGCGGCAACGTGCGCCTCGACGTCTCGGCGCGCGGGCTCGGCTCGCGCTCCGTGGAGGCCCTGTCGCCCTCGGCGGACCTCGTGATCGAGCTCGCGCCCGGCGCCTCCTTGGAGGTCCGGCTGCGCGACCAGGCCGGTCCGGTCGCGGGCGCCGCCGTGCGCCTCGAGCCGCTGGAGGAGGGATCGCCCTCCGAGGTCGAGACCAGCGATGCCACGGGCCTGGCGCTCTTCCAGGGCCTGGGGTCGTCGCGCTGGACCGTCGTGGTCAGCTCCGAGGCCTACCGCCCGCTCTCGCTCGAGCACCGCGTCGAGGAGGGCCGGCTCGAGCTCGAGCTCGTGCCCTGGCCCTGCGTGGCGGGGCGCGTCGTCGCTCCCGACGGCGGGCCGCCGCCCGCCGGCACGCGCGTGTGGGCCTCGCACCGCACGCAGGCGGGCGGCCGCGCCGCGCCGCAGGGCGAGGGCAGCGTGCCCGGCCCCGACGGCGGCTACCGCCTGTGCCCGGTCTATCCCGGCGCGTACGAGGTGATCGCCGAGGCGCCGGGCTTCGCGCGCACGCGCTCGCCCGAGCTGCGCGTGCCGCTCGAGGGCGACCTGCAGGCGGGGACGCTCGTGCTCGAGCGCGGCGGCCGTCTGATCGTTGTCGCCGACCTCGACGGCGCCCCGCCGGCGGACGCGCGCGTCGAGCTCTACTCGAGCGAGCCGCACGCGGGCGCGATCTGGAACGCGGCCGAGGAGAGCCCCTTCCTGCTCGCCGCCGAGGAGCTCGGCGCCGACGGCACGCTGCGCCTCGAGGGGCTGGAGACCGGCACGGTCTGGCTCGTGCTGCGCGCGCCGGACTTCCTGCCGCTGCTCGCCGGTCCGCTCGGCATCGCGAGCGAGCGCGAGCTCTTGGCCCCCGTGCTGCGCCCGGAGCGCGGCGGCCGCATCGGCGGCCGCGTGACCGTCGGCGGCGACCCGGTCTCCGACGCGACGGTCCTGATCCGCGGCGGCACGATGCCGAGCGTCGTGCGCTGCACGACCGACGCGCGCGGCGGCTTCCTCACGCCGGCCCTGCCCGAGGGCACCTACCGCCTGTGGACGCGCGTGACGCGCTCGGGCGCGAAGCCGCTCGGCACCGAGCTCGACGTCGGCGTCAGCGTCTCGAAGACGACCTCGATCGAGGTCCCGCTGTAGCGGCCGCCCCGCGGGAGGCCGGGTGCGCTAGAGGCCCGTCTGGTCGGGCTCCATCGCCCCGAGCAGGCACGTCCCGAGCACGTTCCCGCCGAGCGTCTCGACCATCGAGTAGGCCTCCTCGACGTACTGGCGCGGCGTCGCGCCGCGGCGCACGACGATCAGCACGCCGTCGGCCACGGTGCCCATCACGCTCGGCTGGTTCGCCGCCAGGACGGCCGGCGAGTCGATCAGGACGTAGTCGTAGCTGCGCTTGACCGTGTCGATCACGGCGCGCATGCGATCGACGTTGAGGAAGTCCGAGTGCATCGCCGGCGCGCCGCCGGTGCCGAGGATGTCCAGGCGCTCGACCGACGTGCGGCGGATGGCCTGGTCGAGCGTCAGCTCGCCCTGCAGGAGCTCGTAGAAGCCCTGGCGCCGCGGAAGGCCGAGGAAGTGCTCGATCGAGGGGTTCTGCGTGTTCGCGTCGATCACGAGCACGCGGATCCCCGGCAGCTCGGCCAGCGCCAGCGCCAGGTTGAGCGTGGCGACGGTCTTGCCCTCGCCGGTGAGCGCGCTCGTCACGAGCACCGAGCGCGCGGCCCCGTCGGGGTTCAGCGCGTGCAGGTTGTTGCGCAGGCGGCGGAACTGCTCGGCCTGCTGCGAGGTCGGCCGCTGCACGAGGACCAGCTCCTCGTGCACGATCGGGATCTCGCGTCCTTCCCCCGGCTTGGCGGGCTCGAGCTCGGGCGTCTTCGTTTCGCGGTGGCCGAACATGCGGGGGCGCGATGGGTCGCTTGCCGGCGGCGGCGGGAACTCCGGGTTCGCTATCGGACCGGAGGGACCAAGACCGTAGCGCTTTCAGCGCCCGAGAGCAGCGGGGTCGGGGCGCCTCTCGCGCCAGGCCAGGGGCCAGGGCGCCGCGCGGGGCGGCGCCGGGAAGCCGCGCTGCAGGAGCTCGCGCGCCAGCGGCGAGCGCTCGTAGGAGTCGAGCAGGCGCCGCGCGAGCGCCGCCAGGCGCACGGCCTCCGCGTCCCGGCCTGCCGCGAAGAGCCCGGCCAGCGCCTCCTCGACCGAGCGCGCCAGCGCGGCGTGGAGCGCCTCGCCCTCCCCGCCGCCCAGCGCCTCCTGCAGGCGCGCGAGCAGGAGCTCCTGCGCCTGCGCCGGATCCGGGCCGCGGACCGCCCAGGCGCCGAGCAGGCCGTCCGGCAGCGCGACGACCGGCCCGCGCGCGTCCAGGAAGGCCTGCAGCGCCTCGCCCTGGAGCAGCCCGAGCCGAAATGCGATCTCGTCGAGCGGGCCGCGCGCGTCGCCCGCGAGCGCCGCGGCGCGGGCGAGCGCTGCGGCCGCGCGCGGCCCCTGCCCGCGTCCGACGAGCCCGTCCAGGAGCTCGCGCGCCCGCTCGCCCGCGCCGCCCGCCACCGCCTGGACCAGGCTCCTCGCCGCCGGCTCGAGCGCCTCGCCCGCGAGCTGCCAGGCGGCCGCCAGCGCGGCGCCCTCGGCGTCCGGCGCGCGCCAGGCCTCGTCCGCGGCGACGCCGGCGCGCTCGAGGAACGCCAGCAGCTCGGCCGCGCGGTCGGGGCGGCGCGCGGCCGCGACGAGCGCGTCGCGCCCGGCCAGCGCGGGCGGCGCTCCCCCCGCGTCGAGCGGGACCAGCGCGGGCTCGAGCGCGCACCAGGCGGCGAGCGCCTGGAAGCGCACGGCGGCGGGCGTGCCGGGCGCATCGAGCAGCTCGCGCAGCAGCGCCTCGCAGCGCGCCTCCGCGCCGCTGGCGCAGCCGGCGAGCTCGAGCACGGCCAGCCGCCACCAGCGCTCGCGCGCGCCGCACGCGTCCCAGCCCTCGAGCAGGACCGGCGCGAGCGGCGCCCCGCGCGCGTCGAGGCAGCCGAGCGCCCCGGCGGCGTGCACGAGCTCGCTCGCGCGCTCGACGGCGTCCGCGCCTGCCGGGCCGGGGACGGCCTCGGCCAGCGCCCGCGCCGCGCGCTCGCGCAGCGCGCGCAGGCCCTGCTCGCTCGCCAGCGCAGGCGCCACGCGCCCGACCGAGGCGGCGAGCACCAGCCCCTCGAGCGCCGCCTCGTCGGCGCGCTCGCGCCACAGCTCCTCGAGCCAGGCGACGGCCGCCGGCCAGCCGCAGGCGGCGAGCGCGCGCGCGGCCGCGCGGCGGCGCTCGAGGTCGCCAGGCTCGGCGACGCGCAGGCACCAGCGCACGAGCAGCGCGGCGCCGGTCTCGCGCCCGGCGCCGCGCAGCGGCGCGAGGCGCAGCCAGCGCCGCGCGGCGGGCGCGGGCTGGTCGAGGTCCTCCAGCCCGAAGCCCTCGAGCGCGACGCCGTTGTCGCGCGCGAGCGCGAGCAGCACGCGGTCCCAGGCGCCGCCGAACGGCCGCTCGAGCGCCGCGGGGTCGGGCGGCCGTGGGCCGACGTCGGGGTCGAGCACGAGGCCCGCGGAGAGCCCGCCGCGGCGGCGCAGGAGCCCGACGCCGGTCTCGAGCGGCCGCGCGAGGTCGAGCAGGAAGGGCGCGCCGGCGCCGCGCTTCGCGAGCCGCGCCAGGCGCCGCTCGAGCTCGACGCCGGTGAGCGGCGTCCGCGCCAGCTCCTCGCTCCAGCGCAGCGCCGCGTCCTCCAGCGCGCCGCGCCCGATCGCGGCCAGCTCGGGCGCGCTCTCGAGCGCGAACAGGACCGCGAGGCCGACGTGACGGTCGTCGGTGGCGAGCGCCCGCGCCAGGCGGCCGCGCCCCTCGGCGTCGGCCGCGCGGGCGGCGGCGGCGAGGCGCGGGAAGTCCTCGCGGCGCGCGTGCAGCCCGATCCAGGCCTGCGCGCGCGCGCGCTCGAGGGCCGAGGGCGCGCCGAGGCGCTCGAGCGCGCCCGCGAGGTCGCCCTGGACGGCGCGCGCGCCGAGCAGGGCCAGGACGAGGGCGAGCAGCATCCCCGCAAGATACGGCGGCGGCGGGCCGGCCGCCCGCGCTCCAAAAGCCCGCCCGCCCCGGGTACCTTCTCCCGCCCGTCGATGCGGCGCTCCTCCCCATGTTCCAGCGGCTCTTGATCGCGAACCGCGGCGAGGTGGCCGTGCGCATCGCGCGCGCCTGCCGGGCGCTCGGGATCGCGCCGATCGGCGTGGTCTCCGAGGCCGACCGCGAGGCGAGCTGGGCCGGCGCCTTCGACGAGGTGGTCGTGCTGGGGCCGGCGGCGGCCGAGCAGAGCTACCTCGACATGCGCCGCATCGTGCAGGCCGCGCTCCAGGCGCGCGCCAGCGCGATCCACCCCGGCTGGGGCTTCCTGGCCGAGAACGAGCGCTTCGCGGCGCTGTGCCGGGCGCACGGCATCGCCTTCGTCGGGCCGGGCTGCGAGGTCATGCGCACGATGGGCGTCAAGTCGCCCGCCAAGGCGGCGATGGCGCGCGCCGGGCTCGACGTCGTCCCGGGCTCGGACGGCCCGCTGCCCGACGCCGACCAGGCCGCGCGCGCGGCGGCGGCCGTCGGCTACCCGGTGATGCTCAAGGCCGACCACGGCGGCGGCGGGCGCGGCATGCGCCTGTGCCGCAAGGAGAGCGAGCTGCGCGAGGCCTTCGCCGCGGCGGCCGGCGAGGCGCAGAAGGCCTTCGGCTCGGGCTCGATCTACCTCGAGCGCTACCTCGCCGGCGGCCGCCACGTCGAGGTGCAGGTGCTGTGCGACCGCTTCGGCGCGGGCGTGCACCTGGGCGAGCGCGAGTGCTCGATCCAGCGCAAGCACCAGAAGCTGATCGAGGAGAGTCCGAGCCCGGCGCTCGACGAGGGCGAGCGCGCCGCGCTGGGCGCGCGCGCCGTGCGCGCCGCGCTCGAGGTCGGCTACCAGAGCGCCGGCACGATCGAGTTCCTGCGCAGCCACACGGGCGAGACCTACTTCATGGAGATGAACACGCGCCTGCAGGTCGAGCACCCCGTGACCGAGGAGGTGACCGGGGTGGACGTGGCCCGGAAGCAGATCGAGATCGCCGCCAACCGCCGGCTCGGCCTGCGCCAGGAGGACGTGCGCCTGCGCGGGCACGCGATCGAGTGCCGCATCAACGCCGAGGACCCCGCGGCCGACTTCCGGCCCTCGCCCGGGCGCCTGACGGCCTTCGACTTCCCCGCCGGCGCGGGCCCGGGCCGGCTGCGCGTGGACACGCACCTGCGGGCCGGCGACCAGGTCGCGCCGCACTACGACTCGCTGCTCGCCAAGGTGATCGCCTGGGGCGAGACGCGCGCGCAGGCGATCGAGACGCTCGAGCGCGCGCTGGCCGGCGCGCGCATCGAGGGCGTGCGCACGACGGTGCCGCTGCACCGCGCGGTGCTCTCCAGCGAGGCGTTCCGCTCGGGGCGCTACGACACGCAGTCGATCCCGGGCTGGGACGCGCCGCGCGCGGGCGCGGGAGGGTCGGGCCGATGAGCAAGGTCCCGCTGGCCCCGCTCGGACGGCCGCTCGACGCCTGGCTGGGCGCGGACGAGGCCGAGCGCAACCGCGCGGCGCGCGCGCGGCGCGACGCGCTGCTCCGCGAGCGGCGCGAGCGCGTGCACGCCGGCTGGGGCGCCGAGTACGTCGAGCGCGTGCACCAGAAGAAGAAGCTGACCACGCGCGAGCGCATCGCGCTGCTCGAGGACCCCGGCGCGCCGCGCTTCGAGACGGGCACGTTCGTGAACTGGGGCCGCACGTTCGGCAGCGCGGAGAGCCCCGGCGCGGGCGTCGTCACCGCCTTCTGCCGCATCGCGGGGCGCTGGACGATCGTCATCGCGAACGACAACACCGTCGCCTCGGGCTCGTGGTGGCCGCGCTCGCCCGAGAAGATCGAGCGCGCGCAGGAGATGGCGCTGCGCCTGCGGCTGCCGGTCGTGTACCTGGTCGACTGCTCGGGGCTGTACCTGCCCGAGCAGGCGCGCTCGTTCCCGGGCCGCACGGGCGCGGGGCACATCTTCCAGAAGAACAGCCTGCTCTCGGCGGCGGGCGTGCCGCAGATCGCCGGCGTGTTCGGCGACTGCATCGCGGGCGGCGGCTACATGCCGATCATCTCCGACCGCGTGTTCATGACCGAGCAGGCCTACATGGTCATCGCCGGCGCGGCGCTGATCAAAGGCGCGAAGAGCCAGAGCCTCTCCAGCCTCGACATCGGCGGGCCGGAGGTGCACGTGGCGCAGTCGGGCTGCGCCGACGAGCGCGTGCCCGACGACGAGACCGCGCTGGCCCTGATCCGCGCCGAGGTCGCGAAGCTCCCCGGACCCGCGGTGGAGTTCTACCGCCACGGCGCCGAGCCCGCGCCGCCGCACTTCCCGGCCGGCGAGCTGGCCGCGCTCTTCCCCGAGGACCACCGCCTGGCCTACCCCGCCGAGGAGGTCCTGGCGCGCCTGGTGGACCACAGCTTGTTCTGGGAGCTCCTGCCCGACCGCGGGCGCGAGATGGTCGTCGGCGTCGGGCGCGTGAACGGGCTCTACATGGGCTTCGTCGCCAACCGCCAGGGCCTGGTGGACGACCCCGAGCACCACGGCGCCAAGAAGCCGGCCGGCATCCTCTACCGCGAGGGCATCGCCAAGGTGGCGGCGTTCTCGCGCGCCTGCGACGCCGACGGCATCCCGATCGTCTGGCTGCAGGACATCTCGGGCTTCGACATCGGGCTCGAGGCCGAGCGCCAGGGCCTGCTCGGCTTCGGCTCGAGCCTGATCTACACGAACAGCACGAACCGCGTGCCGATGTTCACCGTGCTGCTGCGCAAGGCCTCGGGCGCGGGCTACTACGCGATGGCCGGCCTGCCCTACGAGCCGGTCGTGCAGCTCTCGACGCCGATCACGCGGCTGGCGGTGATGGAGGGGCGCACGCTCGCCATCGCGGCCTACAACACGAAGCTCGACGACGAGTTCCGGATCACCGCCGCCGACCCCGCCGAGCGCGCCTCGATCCAGGAGGGCATGCGCAAGGTCGAGGAGCGCATCGAGAGCGACATGGACCCCTACCAGGCGGCCGCGCGCATGGACACCGACGAGATCGTCTCGTTCGGCGAGCTGCGCGCCTGGCTCGAGTGCCTGGCCGAGGCGGCCTACCAGTCCGTCGGGCACCGGCGCGTCAAGAACCCGCGCATCTGGTCGCTGCACGACATGGCCGAGCTCGGCCGGCCGCGGGGCTGAGGCGATGGAGCGCGAGCGCCGCCTCGAGATGCACGTGCTGCGCCGCGACGGGCGCACGCTGCTCGTCTCCCCCACCGTGGGCGTGTTCACCTGCGCGCGCTTCCCGGGCGAGGTGCTCGTGCCCGGGCAGCCCGCCGGCGCGCTCGAGAGCCTCGGCGTCGCCTACCAGCTCGTCGTCCCGGCCGGCGTGTCGGGGCGCATCGTCTCGCCGCCGCCCGAGCGCGTGCACGAGCCGGTCGGCTTCGGGAGCGAGCTGTACGAGCTCGTGCCGCTCTCCGCCGAGCGCGAGGCTCCCGCCGCGGACGGTTCCGCCGGCGCGCCCCCGGCGCTGGCCGTGCGCGCGCCCTACAGCGGGCGCTTCTGGCACCGCGCCTCGCCCGCCGACCCGCCTTTCCTGCGCGTCGGCGACGTGATCGCGGCCGGCCAGCGCCTGGGCCTGATCGAGGTCATGAAGACCTTCACGCACCTGACCTACGAGCCCGGCGCGAGCCTGCCCGCGCGCGCGCGCGTCGTGCGCCTGCTCGCCGCCGACGGCGACGAGGTGGCGGGCGACCAGCCGCTGATCGCGATCGAGGGCGAGTGAGGGGCGCGCCCGTCGCGCGCGGCCCGACCTCGTCGCTCAGGCGCGCGTGACCGCGCCCGGCCGCAGCTCGGGCGGCAGGTGGAACACCACCGACTCCTTCTCGCCGTCCATCTCCGCGACGTCCCGGATGCCGAGCTCGGCCAGGCGCGCGACGACCTCGCGCACGAGCACCTCGGGCGCCGAGGCGCCGGCCGTGACGCCGACGCGCTGCCCGGGACGGACCCAGCCGGGATCGAGCTCGCTCGCGCTGTCCACGCGATGCGTCGGCACGCCCAGCCGCAGCCCCAGCTCGAGCAGGCGGCTCGAGTTCGAGCTGTTGCGCGAGCCGACCACGATCAGGACGTCGACCAGGCCCGCCAGCGCCTTCACGGCGTTCTGGCGGTTCTGCGTCGCGTAGCAGATGTCGGCCAGGTCGGGCCCCTTGATCGAGGGGAAGCGGCGCACGAGCGCCTCGACGACCGCGCGCGTGTCGTCCACGCTGAGCGTGGTCTGGGTGACGTACGCCAGGCGCTCGGGGTCGTCCACCTGCAGCGCCAGGACCTCCTCGACCGTGCACAGGACGTGCACCTTCGCGCGCGTGCGGCCGCGCGTGCCCTCGACCTCGGGGTGCCCCTCGTGGCCGACCAGGACGAGCTCGCGCTCCTCGCCCTCGTAGCGGCGCGCCTGCAGGTGCACCTTCGTGACGAGCGGGCAGGTGGCGTCGATCACGCGCAGGCCGCGCTCGGCGGCCGTGCGCTCGACCTCGTGCGAGACGCCGTGCGCGCTGAAGATCGCGACCGAGCCCGGCGGGACGTTCCGCAGGCTCTCCACGAAGTGCACGCCGCGCGCGCGGAAGCCGTCGAGCACGTGGCGGTTGTGGACGATCTCGTGCAGCACGTAGACCGGGCTCCCGTACAGCTCGAGCGCGCGCTCGACGATCTCGACCGCGCGCTCGACGCCGGCGCAGAAGCCGCGCGGCGAGGCCAGCAGCACGCCGCCCGGGCCGGCGGCCGGACCGGGCGCGCTCACGAGCGGCCTCCGTCGATGCGCACCAGATCCATGCGGGCCACCTCGACGGTCTCTCCGCCGTCCACCAGGGTCCAGGCCGCCTGCAGCCGGTCCTCGCCCACGAAGGTGAAGACCGCGCGGTGCATGTGCAGGCCGTCCTCGCGCACGTTCGACCCGCCGCTGCAGCGGAAGTCGACGCTGCGCTCGCCTTCGGGAGCGGGCTCGGCCGAGGCGCGCAGGCGCGGCTGGTTCCCCAGGCTGCAGAAGTGCGTCAGCAGGAGGCCGTCCCCGTCGCGGTGGACCGTGCTCATCATCTCCTCCTCGCCCAGGGGCCGGATCGTCTCCACCAGCACGCTGCCGCCGGCGGTCAGCCGGTAGCTCACCTCGGTGCCGGGCTGGGAAGACTCCTCGGTCGCGACCCACGTGCCGGGCAGCCCCTGGAACCACGCGAAGCGCGGGTCCTCGCGCACGGCGGGCGCCGTGGGCGGTGCCGAGGAGCAGCCGGCCAGGCCGGCCGCGAGGAGCGCGAGGAGCGGCGAGAGGCGCATCGAGCGGCCCATGATAGCGGCGCGGGAGTCCCCCTCGCGCGGAGTCCCGCCACGGCGCTCAGCCCGGCGCTTGCACGAGCCCCAGGAGCTCGCGCGCGATCGCCTCGGCCATGCAGCGGTTGGCGCTCGGACGGTAGTGGCCGTCGTAGGGCAGGACGGGCGTCTCGCCCAGGCGACCGGTGAGCGCGCGCAGCGGCGGGAGCAGCTCGATCACCGGCAGCCCGCGCTCGCGCGCCAGCCGCGCCGCGCGCTCCTCGAGGGCGGCCGTGACGGAGGAGGCCCCGAGGCGCCCGGGGTCGGGCACGATCGCGACGACGGGCCGGAAGCCGTGGCGCGCGGCCAGCTCCTGGTAGCGGTCGAGGTAGCGGCCGAGGCGCTGGAAGCCGCGCTCCGCAGCCCCCGGCTCGAGCGGGCGCGCCAGCGCGGCGCGCAGCCGGTCGTGCAGGAACATCACGAGCGCGCTCCGCCGCAGGAGCTGGCGCGCGCGCCACTCCAGGCGCGAGAGCGCGTCCAGCCCGTCGCCGGTGTCGTAGCACTGCGGCCCCGAGCCCGACAGGCGCGCGTAGGTCGGCGGGATCGGGTGCTCGAGCAGGTCGTTCCAGTACCAGAAGAGCACCACGACGTCGGGCTCGACGCGCGGCGCGAGCTCCTCGATCAGGCCCAGCTCCTGGCGCGTGTCGTAGCCGCGCAGGCCGCCGTTGACGACCGTCCACGGGCGGCCGGAGGCCTCCGTGCGGCGCAGCTCCTGCTGCAGGTACGCGGGCAGCGTCTGGCGCTCGCCGACGCCCTGGCCGTAGACCAGGCTGTCGCCGACCGCGAGCACGCGCGTCTCGCCCGGCTGCCGCGGACCGAGCTCCTCGCCGCGCAGCCCGAGCTCGTTCACGTGCGCGGCGTGCCGGTAGGTGTAGTGCAGGCCCGGCACCATCTCGAAGCCTCGCAGCGGGTTCGCGCGCACGACGAGCAGCGGCAGGCGCTCGCGCAGGGGCACGCCGGCGCGGCTGCGCACGAGCGCCTCGGCGGCCACCAGCCCCGCGGCCAGGATCGTCCCGGCGAGGAGCAGGCGCACGCGCCAGCGCGGACGGCGCGGAGGAGGGCAGGGCTGCGACACGGCATCTGGGCGTCCCCCGCCGGGCCGCCCGGGATCCCTATCGTCTAGGATGCCCCTCCGCGTGGAGGAACCCCCCCGCCATGGGAATCGTCGCCCTGGGCCTGGACCTGATGCAGATCGAGCGCCTGGAGCAGGCCATGACGCGGCGCGGGGAGCGCTTCCTCGAGCGCGTCTTCACCCCCGGCGAGCGCGCCTACTGCGACCGGCGGGCCGCCCGCGGGGCGCACTACGCCGGCCGCTACGCCGTGAAGGAGGCCGTGATGAAGGCGCTCGGCACCGGCTGGGCGCGCGGCGTGCGCTGGCGCGACATCGAGGTCGAGCGCTCGGGCGGCGGCGCGCCGACCGTGCGGCTCCACGGCCGCACGCTGGAGATCGCGCGCGAGCGCGGCATCGCCCGCATCCTGATCTCGATCACGCACGACGCCGGCGTCGCGGCGGCGGTGGCGGTGGCCGAGAGCGCGTGAGCGCGCGCGCTCACTCGCGGTAGCCGAGGGCGACGAGCAGGCACGGGCCGCCGGCGATCGGCTCCAGGCCGAGCGCGCGCGCCCGCGCGAGCACGTCCTCGTCCTCCGCGCCGGGCTGCAGCCACAGGTGCTCGATGCCGAGCGCCGCGGCCTCCTGCACGACCGCCGCGCTGACCGCGGGCGGCGTCACGATCGAGACCGCGCGCGGGCGCTCGGGCGTCGCGGCGAGCGCGCGGAAGGCCGGCTCGCCCTCGACGGCGGCCTCGCGCGGGTGGATCGGCCAGACCGGACGCTTGCCGTTCTGCAGGTAGCAGCGCAGGACCTTGTTCCCGTACTTGGCGCGGTCGCGCGAGGCGCCGACGACCGCCCACGGGCCCTCGGCCAGGAAGTCGGCGACGCGCTCGGCGAGCGGGCGCGCGCTCACGGCTCGCGCCGGAGGATCCAGCGCTCGGGGTCGAGCTCGAACGGCTGCCCCTCCAGCGCGAGCGAGCCGCGCCCCTCCTCCATCGGGACGACGCGCGTCGCGTCTCCCACGCGCACCGCGACCGGCATCGGGAAGGGCAGGTCGCCCGGGACCTCCCAGGAGAGCCGCAGCACGCCGTCCACGACCTCGTGGCGCAGGACGGGCAGCGCCGGCTGGCGCAGGTAGACCTCGAAGAACCAGCCGAGCTCGCGGCCCGCGACGCGCTCGGCGATCGCGAGGAGCTCGTCGGTCGAGCTGGTGCGGCAGGCGCTGCCGTCGGTCGTGCGCTCGAGCGCCGGATCGGGGTAGGCCATGCGCCGCAGCACGCGGAAGAAGGTCTCGTCGCCGAGCACCCAGCGCAGCGCGTGCAGCACGCAGGCGCCCTTGTTGTAGATGTCGCCGCCGGGCGAATCTCCCTCGCGGCCGAAGTAGACCTCCTGCGAGTCCATCGTGCGCCGCGGCGCCACCGGGCCGCGGTTCGCGTGGCCCTTGGCGTAGTAGGCCATCTGCTCGCGGTAGCCCTCGGCGCCGTAGAGCTTCTCGACGTACAGGGCCTGCGCGTAGGTGCCGAAGCCCTCGTGCAGCCACATGTCCTCCCAGCTGCGCGCCGTCACGAGGTTCCCCCACCACTCGTGCGCCAGCTCGTGGTGGTGCAGCGAGTCGAAGGCGAACTTCTTCGGCCCCCAGATGTTGCCGTGGAACTCGTTGCCGTAGGCGATGATCGTCTGGTGCTCCATCCCGAGGTGCGGCGTCTCGGCCACGCCGTACTTGTCCGCGCGGAAGGGGTAGGGCCCGAACGTCTCCTCGTGGAAGCGCAGGTGCCGCAGGATCTCCTCGAACAGCGCCCGGCCCTGCTCGAGGTGCTCGGGCAGCACCCAGAAGGTGACCGGGAAGACGTCGCCGGCGGTGCTCGTGTAGTCGCGCGTGATCGTCTCGTAGGCGGCGATGTTGAGCGCCACGCCGTAGTTGTTGATCGGCGTCGAGACGTGCCAGCGGTACGCGCGCCAGCCGTCGTCCTCGGCGTCCACGCCGAGCAGCCTCCCGTTCGAGGCGACCACGAGCGGCGCCGGCACGCGCACGGTGATGTCCATCGCGTCGGGCTCGTCGGAGGGGTGGTCCTTGCACGGCCACCACAGGTCCGCGCCCTCGCCCTGGCACGTGGTCGCGATCCAGGGGCGGCCCTCGGCGTCCTTCGCCCACGTGAAGCCGCCGTCCCACGGCGGCCGGCGCGCCACGCGCGGCGCGCCGCCGTAGCGCACGACGAGCTCGAACTCCTCGCCGACCGCCAGCGCGCCGAAGAAGTCCGGCGCCTCGACCAGGAGCTTGCCCCCCTCCCGGCGCCAGGCGAGCGGCGTCGCCCCGCTGCGCACGACCTCCACCTCCAGCCGCTCGTCCAGGTCGAGCCGGATCGCCCGCGCCGGCGCGACCAGCCGCGCGCGCAGGGCCAGGCTGCCCTCGATCGTGCGCGCGTCGGGGTCGACGCGCAGGTCGAGGCCGTAGTACGTCACGTCGTACACGGCCTGGTCGGGGGGCAGCGGTCCGCCCGAGACGTTGGGGCGCGCGCGCTGCGCGAGCGGCGCGGCGAGCGCCAGGAGCAGGGTCGGAACGGCGATCGGGTGCATCCGGGGATCCTCGACAGGCCGCGAGCGCCGAGCAGCATAGCGCGTCCGCGCGCGGGGAGACCGCCGGCGCCGCGCGCCGCGCGCCGCGCCATGAGCCTGGGAGAGAATCCTGCGCGGTCGCCGGTGCGGTCTGGCTTCGTCCTGGCAAGGCGCGCCGACGACGCGTCTTCGCTGCAAGACTCGGAGGAGGCGCAACGCAGCCGGGGCGGATCCAGGCCGTGCCGGAGACCGCGCAGGATTCTCTCCCAATCTCTATGCTGCCGGCATGAACCGCGCGGAGAAGGCCCGCCGCGTCGAGCGCGTGCTGGACGAGCTCGTCGGCGACGTGGACGTGCCGCTCGACCACGCCGACCCGTTCACGCTGCTCGTGGCGGTCGTGCTCTCGGCCCAGACGACCGACCGCAAGGTCAACGAGGTCACGCCGGCGCTCTTCCGCCGCGCGCGCACGCCGGCCGCGCTGGCGCGCGTGCCCGTGGACGAGGTGCGCGCGCTGGTGCGCGAGGTGGGCCTCGCGCCGCAGAAGGCGCGCGCGCTGGTCGGCCTCGCGCGCCGCATCGAGGAGCTGCACGAGGGCGTCGTGCCGCGCACGTTCGAGGCGCTCGAGGCGCTGCCCGGCGTCGGGCACAAGACGGCCAGCGTCGTCATGGCGCAGGCCTTCGGCGTGCCGGCCTTCCCGGTGGACACGCACATCCACCGCCTGGCCGCGCGCTGGGGGCTCTCGAGCGGGCGCTCGGTGGTCGAGACCGAGCGCGACCTGAAGCGCGCCTTCCCGCGCGAGCGCTGGAACCGCCTGCACCTGCAGCTGATCGCCTTCGGCCGGCGCTTCTGCCCGGCGCGCGGACACGACCTGGCCGCCTGCCCGATCTGCTCGTTCGCCGCCACGCGCAAGCGCATCGCGGCCGAGAGCCCGCGCGCGCGCGCGGCCGGCCGCGCGCGGCGCGCCTGAGACGCGCATGGCACGTCACGACGAGCGCAGGCCGCCGGGGGGCGCCGAGGAGGACGCGCGCGAGCGCGCGCTCGAGCGCTACGAGGTCGCGCTCGACGAGGGGCGCCACGCGGACGCGCTGCGCGCGCTGGACGCGCTTGGCCCCGACGACGGCGAGCGCTGGCTGCTCGAGGCCGGCCTGCGCGACGAGCTGGGCGACGCGCGCGGCGCGCTGGCGGCCTACGAGCGCGCCGAGGCCTTGCTCGGCCCCGACGACCCCGACTACGCGCTGCGGCGCGGCGCGCACGAGCTCGCCGGCTGGCGCGTCGAGCGCGCGCGCGAGCTGCTCTACGCCGTGCGCCAGCGCGACGTGGACCCGGCGACCTGGGCCTCGGTGCTCGACCAGCGCGCGCTCCTGGCCGACGTCGAGGGCGAGCCGCGCCGCGCGGACGAGCTCTACCGCCGCGCGCACGCCGCCTGCGCCGACCACCCGCCGCCGCCGCCGCGGCTCGCGGAGGACGCCTTCCGCGCCGTCGTCGAGGAGGCCGCGCGCGAGCTGCCGCCGGAGCTGCAGCAGGCCTTCGAGCTCGTGCCGGTCGTGATCGACCCGATGCCCACGCGCGAGCTCGTCGCCGCCGACGGCTTCGGACCCGAGCTCCTGGGCCTCTACAGCGGGCCGCCGCTCTCCGAGTTCCAGGGCGTCTACGGCGGCGGCCTGCCGCCGCGCATCCACCTCTTCCAGCGCAACCTCGAGCGCGCCGCGGCCGACGCCGACGAGCTGCGCGAGGAGATCCGCGTGACGCTCTTCCACGAGCTCGGCCACGCGCTCGGCTTCGACGAGGACGGGGTGGAGGAGATGGGCCTGGCCTGACGACCTCCGGTCGTCAGGCCCCGCGGCCGCCTGGCCGCGGCCGGCGCGTGCCGCGCCGTGCGCCGCAGGCCTCGTCGCGCCGCAGGCGCGACCTCATCGTCGCGCAGCGACGGAAGCACGCTGCCACGGATCTCGCCCCCCATCCCTCGCCCGCGCATCCCGCGCGAGCGACGCCACCGCTCCTCCCGCGCTGCCCGCGCGGTCCTCAATCCACCGGCACGAGCTCCGGCGCCGCGCGCGGCCCGAGCACGCGCCGCGCCTGCCCGCCGGCCTCGAGCAGCACGCTCACCCCGCCGTCGGGCTCGCGCTCCAGCCGCAGCGAGAACGGCTCCAGCCGCGGCCCGAACGCGGCGGCGACGGCGCCGCCCGTGTGCAGCAGGAGGTCGGCGCGCTCGGACGCGAGCGACTCGGCCGCGAGGTGCAGGCGCAGGCTGGGCCCGGCGCCGCCCTCGAGCCAGCCGAGTCCGCCGCGCAGCGAGAGCTCGAAGGCGAGCGGCGCTCCGTCCTCGAGCGTGGCCGAGCCGGTCAGCGAGAGCTCCGCGCCCTCCGGCCACAGCTCGATCCGGCCGAGCCCGCTGGCCGCGCGCAAGACCAGCGGGGGCGCGTCGCTCCCCTCCGCGCTCCAGGCGAGCTCGTCGGCCGAGAAGCGCAGCTCGACCTGCCGCGGGCGGCCGAACGAGATCTCCAAGCGCCCGCTGGGGAGCGCGCGGTCGTCCGGCCGTGGCTCGAAGCAGCGCTCGAGGTTCGTGAGGCCGTCGGGGCCGACCGCGATCGTCGCGCGCGCGACGTGCAGATCGAGCGGCCCCCAACCTTCCCGCTCGGACGAGACGAGCGGCAGGCGCGGCGCCGCCGCGCGCGCCTCGAGCACCGTGCGCCCGTCGGGGTCCTCGAGCGCGAAGCTCGCCTCCTGGCGCCCGAAGAACGAGGGCAGGTGCGCGCGCTCGACGGCGAGGCGGCCGCGCCAGCGCGCGCGGAAGTCCTCCTCCAGCTCGCGCCCGACGAAGCGCCCGCAGGCGACCGGCATCAGGCCCGCCGCCACCGCGAGCGCGCCCGCCGCGAAGGCGGCGCAGCCGAGCGGCGCGCCGATCAGGCAGCCGAGCCAGCCGCGCCTGCGCTTCCCCGTTCCCATCCGCCCTGCCGCTACGCGGCGCGGCGCGCGCCATTCCCGGGCCGCGGGCGCCCGACGCGGTGCCGGCGCGCGCGCATCAGTTCCAGCTCGGATCGGGCGGCAGGTCCTCGAGGCCGCGCGGGCCCGCCGCGCGCACGACCGTGCGCCACACGCGCTCGCCCTCGCCCGCGAAGACGACCTCGGTCGAGGGCGGCGCGGGCAGCCACGTGCCCGAGCGCAGCTCGTCCTCGAGCTGCCCCGCGCCCCAGCCCGAGTAGCCGAGGAACAGCCGCAGCGCGCCGCGCGCGCGCGCCTCGCGCTCGCAGGCGAAGCGCCCCATCGCCTCGAGCTCGCCGCCCAGCCACAGGTCGTCGCAGAGCTGCAAGCCGCCCGGGATGCGCTCGGGCACGCGGTGCAGGAACTGCAGCGTGCCGTGGTCGACCGGCCCGCCGAGGAAGACGGGGAAGGACGAGCGCCCGAGCAGCGGGTGGTCGGGCAGGAGGTCCTTCACGGCGAGCTCGGTGCGCTGGTTCGTGACGAGCCCGTAGGCGCCGTCCGGGGAGTGCTGGCAGATGACGACCACCCGGTGCATGAAGTTCGGGTCGAGGAGGTCGGGCCAGGCCGCGAGGAGGGTCCCCGACGCGACGCGCAGCTCTTCGTTCATCGGCGGGAGCGCGGGTCGTCGGCCGCCTCCGCGCGTCCAGGGTACGGCTCGAAGCCCGGGCAGGCCATGCACGGCTGCGCGGGGTAGCGCGGGAAGCGCTCGTCGCCGCGCGAGCGCTCGCACAGCAGGAACACGCTGCGGGCCGTGCGCACCTGCCGCGCGTGCCGGCAGGCCGGGCACAGCCCGGGGCGGCCCGCCGCGGGCGGCCCCGACGCGCTCATGGCGCGCGCTCCAGCGTGAACACGCACTCGAGGTGCGGCGTGTGCGGGAAGAGGTCGAAGGGCTGGGCCTGGAGCAGGCGCCAGCCCTGCGCGCGCAGCTGCGCGAGCTCGCGCACCGCGCCGCGCGGGTTGCACGAGACCCACACGATGCGCCGCGGCGCGAGCGCGACGAGCGCGGCCAGCACGCTCGGGTGCGCGCCGGCGCGCGGCGGGTCCACGACGCACACGTCGGGGCGCTCGAGCCCCTCGGGGAGCGCGCCGTGGGCGAGCGCGCGCGCCAGGTCGCCGGCGACGAAGCGCGCGCCCAGGACGCCGTTCGCGCGCGCGTTGGCGCGCGCGTCGAGGACGGCCGCCTCGCACAGCTCGAAGCCGACGACGGCGCGCGGCGGAGCCGGCGCGCTGGCCAGGACGAGCGAGAACAGCCCGCCGCCGCAGTAGAGGTCCCACACGACCGTGCCCGCTCCCGCCCCGGCCGCCTCGCGCACGGCTCTCGCCAGGCGCTCGGCCTGCGGCGTGTTCGTCTGGAAGAAGGACTGCGGCGAGATCGTGAAGCGCAGGCCGCAGAGCTCCTCGTGGATCGCGCCCGAGCCGTGCAGCACGCGCTCCTCCTCGGCCTGCGCGACGCTGGCGCGCGCGGCGCGCTCGCCGTGCACCAGGGTCGTGATCTCGGGGTGCGCGGAGACCAGCTCGCGCGCGTAGGCGTCCACGGCCTCGCGCGCGCCCGGGCTCGTGACGAGGAAGGCCAGCAGCTCGCCCGTGCGCACGCCCTTGCGCAGCACGAGGTGGCGCAGGAGCCCGCGGTGCTCGCGCACGTCCCAGGGCTCGAGGCCGCGCGCGCGCGCCAGGCGCCGCGCGCTCTGCACGATCGGCGAGGCCTCGCGGAAGGCGATGGTGCAGCCCTCGACGTCGAGCACGCGGTCCCAGCGCCCGCGCGCGTGCAGGCCGAGCGCGAAGCCGCGCTCGGCGTCCGCGGGCTCGTGCGCCTCGACCCAGCGCCGGCTGCCGAAGGTGAAGTCCATCTTGTTGCGGTAGTGCCAGGGCTCGTCCGCGCCGACCACGGGCTCGACCTGCGTGCGCTCGTCGACGAGCGGCGCCACCTGCTCGCCGAGCAGGCGCCCGAGCTCGGCGAGCTGCGCCGCGTACGCCAGGTCCTGGCGCGCGCAGCCGCCGCAGCTCGCGAAGTGCGCGCAGCGCGGCGCGACCTGGTGCGGGCCGGGGTCGAGCACGTCCAGCAGGCGCGCGTCCACCGTGTCGCGCCGGCGGCGCAGGACCTGCGCGCGCACGCTCGCGCCCGGCACGCCGTCGGCCACGCGCACGGCGATCGCGCCCAGCGCGCCCACCGCCTCGCCCGAGGGTCCCAGGCGCTCGAGCACGAGCTCGAGCACGTCGCCGCGCCGGGGCTTGCGCTCCTGCATCGCGTGGCTCAGCGCGCCGTCGCGCGCGCGATCTCGATCGGGCGCACGCCGTCCGCGCGCCGCGGGGAGGGCTCGTAGGCGCCGTCGTTCCGCGGCAGCGGCACGCCCGCGGAGACGAGCGCCGTGTAGGTCGCGAGGCACACGACGTTGGCCAGGTTCAGGCTGCGCACCGACGGCCGCACCGGCACGTAGACGCGGCGCTCGGGGAAGGCGCCGAGCAGCGCGGGCGGGAGCCCGTCCGACTCGCGGCCGAACACGAGCAGGTCGTCGGGCGCGAAGGCGGTCGCGAAGAGCGAGCGCCCGCCGCGCGCGGTGAAGAGCCGCAGGCGCTCGGCCACCGGCCGCGGCGAGCCCGCCGCCAGGTGCTCCAGCGCCTCGTCCCAGCCCGCGTGCACCCACAGCTCGACGTCGGGCCAGTAGTCGAGCCCGGCGCGCTTCAGGTGGCGGTCCTCGAGCGTGAAGCCGAGCGGCTCGACCAGGTGCAGCCGCACGCCCGTCGCCGCCGCCAGGCGCGCGGCGCAGCCGGTGTTGTGCGGGATCTCGGGGCGGACGAGGACGATCTCCATGGAGGCCGAGGAGTGTAGCCCCCGGCCGCGCCGCTCCCCCCGCGCGCCGTTCGGGTTCTGTTAGGATCCGGGCGTGCGCCCGCCCCCCCACCGCGACCTGCGCCTCGCCCCCGGCACGCGCCGCATCGTGCACGTGGACGTGGACGCCTTCCTGGCCTCGGTCGAGCAGGTCGTGCACCCCGAGCTGCGCGGCAAGCCGCTCGTGATCGGCGGGCCGCCGACCAGCCGCAACCTGGTCATGTCGTGCACGTACGAGGCGCGCGCGTTCGGCGTGCGGCCCGGCATGCCGCTCGCCGAGGCGCGCCGCCGCTGCCCGCGCGCGCTCTTCCGCGACGGCGACGCGCAGGCGGCGAACCGCGTGCGCGAGGCGCTGACGCGCGTCTTCCTGGGCTTCACGCCGCGCGTCGAGGTGGCCTCGATCGACGACTTCTTCCTCGACCTCGGCGGCACGGCGCGCCTGCACGGCGCGGCCTTCGCCGCCGCCGAGCGCCTGCGCGAGCGCGCGCGCGCGGAGGTCGGCGTGCCGGTCACGGTCGGCGTGGCGACGAGCCGCGTGCTGGCGCGCCTGGCGGGCAAGCTCGCCAAGCCCGGCGGCGTGGCCGAGATCCTGCCCGGCGGCGAGGCGGCCTTCCTCGCGCCGCTCTCCGTCGAGCACCTGCCCGGCGTGGGGCACTCGATCGGCGCCAAGCTCGAGCGCTTCGGCATCCGCACCGTGGGCGCGCTGCGGCTCGTGCCGCGCGAGGTCCTGTTCGCGAGCTTCGGGCGCGACGGGCTCCTGCTCTTCGAGCGCGCGCGCGGGCGCGATCCCGACCCGGTCGTGCCGACGCACGCCCTCTGCGAGGACGGCGCGCTCGCCGCGCGCCCGCCGCGCTCGCTCTCGCGCGAGACGACCTTCGAGCCCGAGGAGGGCCGCCGCGCGCTGCTCGAGGCGATGCTCTCCTACCTGCTCGAGCGCGCCGCGCACCGCCTGCGCGCGCACGGCCTGGCGGCGGGCTCGCTCGAGCTGCGCGTGCGCTACGTGGACGCGCGCCCGTCGCTCGAGCCGGGCTCCCGCGCGGACGGCGCCCCCGCGCGCGTCGTGCGCCGGCGTGCGCTCTCCGCGCCGAGCGACGCGACCGACGCGCTCTGGCGCCACGCGCGCGCGCTCCTCGACGCGCTCCCGCGCCGGCGCGCGCTGGTCAAGAACCTGGGCGTGACGCTCCTCGACCTGCGCCGCCAGGACGGCTGGCAGGGGCGGCTGTTCGACGACGAGGCGAGCGCGGGAGACGCGCACGACGAGAGCGCGGACGACGAGCCTGGCGACGAGCGAGCGCAGGACGCGCCGCGCGGCGAGCGCGCGGCCGGCGCGACGAGCCGCGCCGACCGCCAGCGCCGCCTCGACACCGCGCTCGACGCGCTGCGCGCGCGCCTGGGCTTCGGCGCCGTCCTGCGCGGCGCCAGCGCGCCGCTCGCCGCCACGCACCCGCTCGGCAAGGACGGCTTCCGCCTGCGCACGCCCTCGCTGAACCAGTGACGCGCCCTCAGCCGGCGCGCCATTCCGGCGGCAGCGCGTTCCGGCGGCAGACCGCGGCGTAGAGCTCGGCCGCCGGGCGCGGCGTGCGCTCCTGCGTGGCGAAGTCGACGGCGAAGAGGCCGTAGCGCGCGCGCGTGCCCAGGCGCCACTCGAAGTTGTCGAGGAGCGACCACCACAGGTAGCCGCGCACGTCGACGCCGCGCGCCAGGGCGGCCTCGAGCGCGACCAGGTGCGCGCGCAGGGTCTCGGCGCGCAGCGCCTCGTCGTCGGTCGCGACGCCGCTCTCGGTCACGACCAGCGGCAGGCCCAGGCGGCCGAAGCGCTCGAGCACGCGCGTCAGGCCGGCGGGGTGCACCTCGAGGCCGTGCGTGCCGACCGGGCCGAGGTCGGCGTGGTGCGCCGCGCGGCAGGCGCGCCCGAGGAGCACGGCCGCCGGGCCCTCGCGCAGCCCGCCGGCGCGCACGAGCGTGCGCGTGTAGTAGTTGATGCCGAGGAAGTCGAGCGCGGCGGAGAGCGAGCCCGCCTCGCGCGCGAGCCGGCGCGGGAAGCCCTCGTTCCAGACGCGATCGCGCAGGCGCGCGGCCAGCCGATCGCGCGCGCGCGCGGGATCGCAGGGCACGACGAGCGGCGCGCTGTGCGCGTAGCCGACGCGCGCGCCCGGCGCCGCGGCCGCGAGCGCGCGGCGCGCCAGCACGTGGCCGCGCGCCATGGCGCCGAGCACGCGCGCCGCGCGGCGCCAGGCGCGCCGCTCGAAGGGCGGCCACTCGCCGAGCACCCAGCCGTGCGCGGCGTAGACCGTCGGCTCGTTCAGGGTCAGCCACCAGCGCACGCCCGGGAGCGCGCGCGCGACGCGCTCGGCGTACGCGGCGAAGCGCTCGGGCGCGCGCCGCTCGAGCCAGCCGCCGGCGCGCGCCAGCCAGGCGGGGTTCGTGAAGTGGTGCAGCGTGACGAGCGGCTCGAGCCCGCGCGCGCGGCAAGCCTCCACGACGCGCGCGTAGTGCGCGAGCGCCGCCTCGTCGCGCGCGCCCTCGCGCGGCTCGACGCGGCTCCACTCGACCGAGAAGCGGTAGGCCGTGTGCCCGAGCCCGCGCGCGAGGTCGAGGTCCGCCTCGTAGCGCCGCCAGTGCTCGCAGGCCGCGCCCGAGGCGAAGGGCAGCCGCCCGTCCGCCTCGGCCTCCCACCAGTCGCTGGCGCGGTTGTCGCCCTCGACCTGGTGCGCCGCGGTCGCCGCGCCCCACAGGAAGCCCTCGGGGAAGCCCATGCGGCGCACAGGCTATGCGAAGGCGCGCGTGAGAGCTCAGAGCCGGACGCGGTTCAGCTCGCCCGGCTCGAGCGCGATCGGCAGGCGCTGCACCTCGACGTCGTCCTTGGTCAGCACCAGCGTCGCCGGGCCCTCGCGCGCGGAGAGGATCTCGGAGCGGCCGCTCACGAGCGTGGCCTCGGTGCGCATCGAGCTCATCGTCGC
The DNA here is from genome assembly GCA_902826945.1 of uncultured bacterium. The sequence continues at coordinate 73,393 of CADEGS010000002.1, forward strand.
GCTGGCCTCGTAGAGCGGGAGCGGCTGGCCCTCCCCGTCGAGCAGGGAAAAGGCGTCGGCGCGTCCGGGCTCGAGCGCCAGCTCGACGAAGAAGTGGCAGCGCTCGCGCACGACGAGCGTCACAAGGGCGGGGTCGAAGCCCGGCTCGAGCGCGTGCTCCTCGAAGGTCACGATCGAGCCGCCGAAGAGGCCCAGGCGCAGGCCGTCGTAGACCAGGCGCTCGAAGCGGAAGCGGCCCTCGGCGTCGGTCTCGGCCCGCCGCCCGGAGACCGGCCCGCTCTCCTCGGAGCCGCGATCGCGCTGCGGCTGCACCTGGATCCCCGCGAGCGGCTCGCCGCGGCCGTTCACGACGCGGCCGACCAGCGGACCGCCGCGGCGCTTCCGCCGCAGCACGATCTCGAGGTCGTGCGCGCCCGCCCGGAACGGCCCGGCCTCGCCCGCGTCCAGCGTCCCGAGGTCGCACAGGGCCAGGGCGTAGTCGCGCGGCAAGAGCCCGCCGATCGTGAACGCGCCGCCGGCCTCGGTCGTGACGCTCTGCAGCACGTCCTCGCCGCGCAGCATGGCCTCGACGCTGCCCATCACGAAGACGCCCGGGAAGTCGGACCCGAGCGGCACGTGCACGCGCCCCGCGTCGGCGAGCTCGATCTGCACGCCGGCGAGGCCCCGGCCTTCCTCGTCGACCACGCGCCCCGAGAGCGCCAGCGGATCCAGGCCGAGCACGAGCTCGACGAAGGCGGGCCAGGGCTCGCCCTCGGCGCGCTCGAAGGAGCCGGGCAGGCTGCCCTGCTTCAGCGCGAGCAGACGGCGCGCGCCGCCGCTCTCCGCGCCGACCTCGCTCATCGCCGCCCACGGCTCGAGCTGGAAGCGGCCCTCGGCGTCCGAGCGCACGCCGTTCCCGCCCTCGACGCACACCCAGGCGCCCTCGACCGGATCGCCGCGGCGGTCGACGACGCGGCCGAGCACGACGCCCGACGCGCCCGCCACGAGCGCGGGGAGCACGAGCCGCACGCTCTGGTCGCCCTGCTCGGGCAGCGCGACCGTCGCGGCGTCGCGGCCGTGCGCGCTGGCCGACACGGACGCCTCGGGCAGCTCGGGAACCGCGGCCAGGAGGAAGCTGCCGTCGAGCTCGCTGGTCGCGCTCCACGCGCGCATCTCGCTCCGGTCGAGCACGGCCTCGAGCCGACGGCGCAGGTCGACGGCGGTCGCGTACGCGACGGACACGCCCGCGAGCGGCCGACCGGCCTCGTCCTCGACGCGGCCCGCGACCGCGCGCCGCGGCGCGGCGACGAGCACGTGCTCCTCGACGTGCCTGGCCCCGCCGACGTGCGCGTCGAGAACGGCGGCGTAGCGCTCGTCCGCCACGACCAGGCGCGCGGGCCCGCGCGCGCCCCCGAGCGCGAAGCGGCCGTCGGCGCCGCTCTTCGCGCTCCCGAGCGACGCGCCGTCCTGCTGCGCGAGGCGCACGGAGACGCCCGCCAGGGCGCGGCCGTCGAGGTCCACCACACGGCCGCGCACCGTCGCCTCCGGCGCCGGTGCGCCGTGCGCCTCGCTCCGAGGCTCTGGCTGCGACGCCGCCGGCGCCGCGGCCAGCGCCGTGCGCGCGGGCGCGCCGCCCGGCACGTCGGCGACCACGACCGGATCCGCCGGCTCGCTCGCGCGCTCGGCCGGCGCGGCCGCGGCGGCCGCGGGCGCGAGCGCCGCGACGGACGCCTCGGGAGCGGAGCGGGCGCCCCACCACAGGCCTCCGCCGACGAGCAGGGCGCAGGCGACGACGAGCACGCTCTTCGCGTTCATGGCGAGGGCTCCGAGGACGAGGGCGCCCGGGGCGCCGGGGAGGGAGGCGGCGCCCGCGGCGCCGGAGACGGACGCGGCCGCGCCGGTCGGGAGGCCCGCGCCGCGCGCCAGCGCGAACGGCACGAGCGCGCTCAGCCACGAGCTCCCGTCGGCGCGCACGTCGCCCGCGAGCGCCTCGCGCAGGAGGGCCAGCGCGCGCCGCAGGCGCGTCTTCACGGTGGCCTCGGGCGTGGCGGAGCGGCGCGCGACCTGGCGCGGCGTCAGGCCCTCGAACCAGCGCAGGAGCACGGTCGTGCGGTAGGGCTCGTCGAGCGCCAGCACGGCCTCGACCACGCGCCGCTGCGCGTGCGCGCGCTCGACGAGCGCCAGGGTCGAGGGCAGCGCCTCGCCGCGCGCGGCATGCGCCTCGCGCTCGCGCCGCCGCGCCGCGCCGCGCCGCTCGCGCCGCGCGAGGTTGCGCACCAGGCCGCCCAGCCACGCGCGCAGCGGCCGGTCGGCGAGCGGCGGCCGCCGCACGGCGACCAGCGCCGCCTCCTGCCCGAGGTCCTCGGCGCGCCCCGGATCCGCCACCAGCCGCCGCGCCAGCGCCTGGACCCAGTCCAGGTGCTCGAGCACGGCTTCCGGCGAGTGGCGTCCCACGGCGCGTTCCATGGCCGCCGGGTCCCTCCCCGCGCGCGGCCGGGAGGATTCAGCCTAGCGGGAAAAAGCGATCGCACCCCGGCCGGGGAGGGCGCGGGACGGCGAACGCACCTTGATGGAGCGGCCCGCGTGGACGACGCTGGCGCGTGGCCTCGATCCGCTCCGCCGCCGTGCCCAGCCCCGTGCCGCTCCTCCTGCGACGGGCGAAGCGCCTGCGCTTCCCCGTGCTGTTCGCCCTGACGGCGATCCTGTTCGTCGTGGACCTCTTCGTGCCCGACGCGCTGCCGTTCGTGGACGAGCTCCTGCTCGGGCTGGGCGCGCTCGTCCTGGGTGGGCTGCGCCGGAAGGCGCGCGGCGACTGACGCCGCGGCTCAGGCGACCTTGCGCAGGTCGCGGCGGGGCTCGCCGTCGTCCGCGCCGTCCGTCGCGTCGCGCTGCAGGTGCTCCACCGCCAGGTTGAGCGCGTCGCACAGCTCCTGGAGCTGGTCGCCCTTGCGGATCGAGCACGGCCCGCTGGCCTCGCCGCGCGCCAGCGCGCGCAGGTACTGCTCCATGCGGTAGGCCGGGCCGGCGATCTTGAACGTCAGCAGGATGCCGAAGCCGAACAGGACCGGCACCAGCATGCCGAGCGAGAACAAGAGCGTGCTCATCAGCACGCCCGGGATCTCGTCCGCGATGTGCCCGCCGTTCTGGCCGACGTCCTGGACCGCCTGCGACAGGCGGAAGCCGACGATCATGAACTGCAGCAAGAGGGCCAGCATGCCCATGCCGGTGAACCACCCGACGAGGCGCAGCTGGAAGGCGGGCTGGATGATCTTCTGGGAGCGCTTGCGGGTCGTCATGGGGGCCGGGCCTTCCGGGGCGAGGATCGGCGCGTCTGCGCCCCGGGCTTGAGGCGCGGGCGCGAGAAGCGGGCGGCGCATGGCCCGCGGCGAGGCCGGGGTCCGGGCGCGCGCGCCGCGGGCCCGGATCGCGGGTTGGGGATCAAGGCCGCCCGCCCCGCCGCCCGATGCACGGACGGTTCCCCGCCCCCGACCCCGACGGCCAGCCCCTTCCCTTGCCCCACACCGCAACTTCGCGAGCTCCGTCGCGCCGACGGCGCGGCCTGAGCCTGGTCGAGCTGTCCTTGACGCTGGTCGTCCTCGTCGTGGCGATCGGCGGCACGCTGCGCTCGATCTCGTCCTTCGTCGTGCTCTCCGACGGCTGCTGGGAGCGCTCGCTCGCCGGCTCGGCCGCGCAGCGCGTCCTCGAGCGCATGCAGTCGGAGACGTTCTCCGAGCTGCTCGCCCGCTACAACGCCAGCGCGGCCGACGACCCCGCGGGCGGCGCGCCCGGCGAGGAGTTCGACGTGCCCGGCCTCGACCCGGCCGGGGACGACCCCGACGGCCGCGTCGGCCGCATCCTGCTGCCGCTCGACCCGCTCGACCCGACCGCGCTGCGCGAGGACCGCATCGACGCGGCCTTCGGCATGCCGCGCGACCTCAACGCCGACGGCGTGACCGACGGCGCCGACCACGCGGGCGACTACGACCTCCTGCCGGTGCGCGTGCAGGTGCGCTGGCGCGGGCGCTCGGGCAACCGCACGCTCGAGGTCGAGACCGTGCTGAGGAACCGCTAGCCCCATGCCGGCCTCCGCCCGCCAGCGCGGCTTCACGGTCGCGGAGCTCTTGATCACGCTGGTGCTCCTGGCCGTCGTGCTGACCGGCGCCTTCCAGGCCAGCGAGCGCGGCATGAGCCTGTTCCGCACGTCGTCCGTGCAGGGCGACGTGAACGGGCGCACGGCGCGCCTGGCGGCGCGCATCACGAAGGAGCTCCTGGCCGCGGACGCAGCGAGCCTGAACCCGAACCTGATGCCGCCCGCGGTGCCGCCGAACATGGGCGACGACTCGCTCGAGTTCCGCACGGCCGAGTCCTTCGCCGGCGGCCTCGTCCTGAGCGCGCCGCGCCGCATCGCGTGGGAGGTCGAGACGGGCGAGCTCGAGAACGACCTCGACGACGACGGCGACGGCCTGGTCGACGAGGGCCAGGTCGTGCTGACGCTCGACGTCGGCCTGCCCGAGGAGCGCCGCGTGGTGCTCGCGAGCGGCGTGCGCGGCCGGCTCGAGGGCTCGCCGCCGAACGCCGTCGACGACGACGGCAACGGCCTGACCGACGAGCGCGGCCTGTGCTTCACGCGCCAGGGCGACGCGATCGTCGTGTGGGTGTCTTTGGAGCGCGCGGGCGAGGGCGGCGCGCCCGTCGTGCGCACGCAGCAGTTCTCCGTCCTGCTCCGCAACTGAGGTCCCCCGTGCTGTCCACAGCCATCCGATCCCCGATCCGAGCCCGGCGCGGCAGCGCGCTGGTCAGCTCGCTCCTGGTCGCCACCGCGCTCGCCGCCGTGGCCGCCGCGGCCTTCGTGATGAGCGTCGGCCAGAGCCGCGAGGTGTCCTCGCAGACGAGCGAGATGCGCGCGTTCTACGTCGCCGAGTCCGGGCTCAGCGAGGCGATCCGCGTGGTCGCCGTCGCCGTCCACGACGGGCCGCCGGTCGTGCTGCCCGCGGAGCTCGGCAACGCCGCCGCGCCGGTCGAGCTGGAGAGCGGCGCCTGGTGGGCGACGCTGGCCGACAACGGCGACGAGACCTACACGATCACGGTCACCGGCCAGGTCGGCCTGGCGCGGCGCACGGTCGAGGCGGTCGTCGAGGAGGTCCAGGGCGGCGTCTTCGACCACGCGATCTTCGCCGGCAACAGCTCGAACGACCCGGCCTACACGCTGCGCCTGTCCGGCGTGGGCGCCGAGTCCGACGAGGTCGTCGGCGACGTCTACTCGGGGAACGACGTGCAGATCGACGACGACGCCTCCGTCAGCGGCGGGATCTACGCCACCGGCTCGGTGGGCGGCGCGTCGGGCAAGGAGGGCGTCACGCGCCCGATCCCCGACATCGCCGGGATGCACTACGAGCTGAACCACGACTTCGACGTGGCCGCGCTGTTCGCCGGCGCCACCGCGCAGGCGAACGCGCTCGGCGGCACCGCGCTGCAGGTGCCCGCCGACAACCCCGCCCACATCTTCCGCAAGAACCCGAGCGACCGCGCCACCGAGATCAACGGGACCACGAAGGACGACTACTTCCTCGAGGACCCGACCATGCCGGTGACCGACTTCAAGGCCTGGAACGGCGGCGACGGCCACACGATCCGCCTCTCGGGCACGATGGGCGCGCCGGGCCCGAGCGGCACGAACCGCGTCTACTACGTCGACGGCAACCTGTGGGTGCACAACCCGATCTTCTACCGCCTGCGCTTCTTCAACACGGATGCGGCGGGGGTCAAGGTCACGTTCGTCGTGAAGGGCAACGTGTACTTCTCGGACGACGTGCTGCTCGACGACCAGGTCGAGGACGGCGTCGCGTTCATCGCCATCAAGGACGAGGACGTGCCCGACAGCGGCAACATCTTCCTCGGCGACCCGCGCTTCGGGACGCTCGAGCGCATGCAGGCCTTCCTGTACGCCGAGAACGACTTCCACGACTACAACCTCGACGCGGCCGGCTCCAAGAAGGTCGAGCTGTTCGGCAACATGACCGCCGGCAACCACGTCTCGATCAAGCGCGACTTCGTCGGCAAGAGCGGCGACGTGGTCCACTCCAAGCTGAGCGTCTTCTTCGACGACCGGCTCTCCACCGGCGCGCTCGTGCTGCCCGGCATCCCCGGCCCGATCGCCTCGGGCGTGGGCGGCATCCGGACCGTCTTCTGGCGCGAGATCGCCGAGCAGTAGCATGCGCGCCCGCGCCGTCCTGGCGAGCGCGCTCCTGGCGGCGCTCCCCTGCCGCGCGACCGCCGCCCCGCAGCCGGCGCCGCGCGCGCCCGAGGCGTCGGAAGGCGCGCTCGCGGACCTGCGCGACCTCCTGCGCGGGCTCGGCGGCGACGACCCGCTGCTGCGCGAGAGCGCCGGACGCGAGCTCGCGTCGCTGCCGCTCGACCGCCTCGACACGGTCCTGGACGTGCTCTTCTACCGCGTCCCGCCCGCGGCGCCCGAGCCCGAGCAGGGCGCGGAGGTCGCGCTGCTCTCGGTGCCGGCCGAGCAGGCGCTCCTCGCGCGCCTGGCGACCTGGCCCTCCGACCGCGTCGCGCTCGCCTGCCTGCGCCGCGCGCGCGCGGGCGGCCTGAGCGAGCGCCTGCGCGCGCTCGAGCTCGTCGGCGCGTGCGCCCGCGCGGGCGACTGGGACGCGCTCGTGCTCCTGTGCGGGACGCTGACCGAGGAGGAGCTCGCGCACCCGCTGGCGAGCGAGCGCATCCCCGCCGCGCTCGAGGCGCTGGTCGCGCGCGACCCCGCCGTGCTGCGCGCGATCCGCCGCTCGCTCGACGACGACCCGCCCTGGCTGCTGCGCGCGCTGGGCGAGGCGCTCGGCCGCCACGGCGGCCGCGAGACGGCCGAGCTGTGCCCGGCGCTGCTCGAGCGCGAGGCCGCGCTCGACCTGGTCGTCCTGAAGGCGCTCGGCCAGCGCGAGCGCTGGAGCGCCGGCCTGCCGACCTGCGTCGAGCTGCTCGAGGCCTGGCTGCGCGCTCCCGACCCCGACGCGCGCCGCGCCGCGGCCTGCTCGCTCGGCCGCCTCAAGGCCGGGCGCGCGCTGCCCGCGCTGATCCTGGCCCTCGACGACGCGCACGCCGGCGTGCGCCGCAGCGCGCTGTGGTCGCTGCGCTACGCGACCGGCCTCGACTTCCTGACGAGCTTCGACGAGTGGTCCGCGTGGTACGAGCGCGAGGACGAGTGGCGCGCCGAGCGCGCCGGGGCTCTCGCGGCGGCGATCACGACCGGCAGCGCCGGGGAGGCCGTCGCCGCCGTGGTCGAGCTCGGCCAGCATCCCTGGTTCGAGGACCTCGCGCCGGAGGTCCTGCCGGCGCTCGATCATCCCGACCTGATGGTCGCGCAGGCCGCCTGCGGCGCGCTGGCGGCGATCGGCGACGCGCTCTCGTACCAGACGCTGCTCGAGCGCTGCGACGACCCCCGCCGCGCCGTGCGCGGCGCGGCCCGCGTCGCCTTCGAGGCGCTGGTCGGGTCGCCGTTCGTGCCCTCCGAGGACTGAAGCCGGACCGTCCCGCCTCCGGGACGAACGGCCGCTCCGCCGCTCAGGGCTTGGGCGGCGCGCGCCGACAAGCACCCCATGGTCTCCCCGCGAGCGCTGGTCCTGCTCGAGGCGCGCGGCGCCCCGACGGACGAGCTCCTCTCCTGGTGGAAGGCGAGCGACCTGCCGGCGCGGCTGGCGGCGCTCGGCGACGTGCGCGTCCTCGGCGGCGACGGCTGGCCCTGGCCGGCGCTGGGCGGACGCGACGAGCTGCTCGAGGAGATCGAGCGGCGCGGGGTCGACCGCCTGGTGCTCGTGCAGCCCGAGCAGCTCTTCCTCGACCTCGAGCTCGCGCGGCGGGCGCTGGCCGCGGCCGACCCCGAGCGCCTCGACTCGTTCACGCAGTGGGAGCACTGCCGCCTGCCGGTCGGCGTCGGCGTGCGGGTGCTCGCGGCGCGCACCTTCCGCGCGCTGGACGCGGCCGACCCGCGCGCCGCGCTCGCGCGCCTGCGCGCCGCCCCGGCCGGCCACGCCTTCGGCTACGAGGTGCGCGCGCGCGTCGCGTTCGAGGAGAGCCTGTGGGACGCGCGCCTGTCGCCGGCGCTGGCCGCGCTGCTGCGCGAGGAGGCGCCCGCCGCGTGGGACCTCGCCGGCTTCCTGGCGCTGGCCCGCGGCGCGCCGCCCGCCGCGCGCGCCGCCCTGCGCTACGAACCAGAGGAGCGCGCGCCGCGCGTCGACGAGCGCCGCATGCCGGCGCCCTACGGCTTCGAGAGCGACGCCTGCGCCTGGTTCCCGACCTACGTCATGTTCGACGTGACGAACGTGTGCAACGCGCGCTGCATCCACTGCCCGCAGTCCTTGCGCGAGCCGGACGGCTCGCTGCCGGCCTTCCTGCGCGACCGCGAGCACCTGGCGCTGGAGACCTTCCGGCGCGTGATCGACGAGTGCGCGCGCCACGAGGTGCACTTCGTGCGCATCACGGCGGACGGCGAGCCGCTCGTCCATCCCGACCTGTTCGCGATGCTCGAGCACGCGCGCGACCGCGGCGTGGGCCCGGTGGGCCTGACGACGAACGGCTCGCTGCTCGACGAGCGCCGCGCCGAGCGCCTGCTCGCCGCGGGCGTCGGGCTGGTCGACTTCTCGCTCGACGCGGCCACGCCCGAGACCTTCCGGCGCGTGCGCGTGGGCCTGGACTTCGCGCGCACGCTGCGCAACGTCGAGCGCTTCCTGGCCTTGCGCGACGCCGCGCGCGCGCCGGTGCGGGTCGTGACGAGCTTCGTCGAGCAGGCCGCCAACCGGCACGAGACCGACGCCTTCGTCGCCTTCTGGCAGCCGCGCGTGGACGAGGTCGTCGTGCGCAAGATGATCTCGAACGTGGGCCTGAACGAGGGCGCCCACGAGGACTGGCCCGGCTGGGACGCGCGCTGGCCGTGCGCGCACTTCTTCCGGCGCGTCGTGGTGAACCACCGCGGCGTGCTGAAGGCCTGCCCGATCGACTGGGAGCAGCGCACGGCGCACCGCCCGGTGGCGCAGGCGGGCCTGCTCGAGCAGTGGCACGGCGACTTCTACTGGAAGCACCGCATGCAGCACCTGAACGACGCGATCGAGCCCGACAGCGCGTGCAAGGCCTGCCCGGACTGGGCCGGCACGCCCTGGGAGCTCGGCTACGAGAAGATCGTCCGGCGGCTGGTGGGCGCGTCATGAGCGCCTCCGGCCCGCGCGTCCTCTTCTTCTCGCCCTACGCCGCGTGGCGCTACCACACGGCGCTCGAGGCGACCTGGGGCCACGCGCTGCGCCTGCGCGGCGCGGACGTGCGCTTCGTGACCTGCGACGGGCTCTCGGGCGCGTGCGACGTCTACCGGCCCGACATCAACCCGCGCGACGCGCTCTCCTGCGCCGAGTGCCAGGCGCGCTGCGCCTCCCAGCTCGCGGAGCTCGCGACGCCCTTCACCTGGCTGGGCTCGTACGTGCCGCACGCGGTGCGCGAGCGCGCGGCCCTCTGGGCGCGCGCCCTGCCGCGCGCGGAGCTGCTCGACGCGCGCTGGAACGACCTGCCCGTCGGCGCGTGGGCGCGGGCCTCGGCCTGCACGCACTTCCGCTCGGCCGAGCTCGAGCTCCTCCACCCGCGCGTGGACGCCGCCGTGCGCGCCTTCCTGGCCGGCACGGTGCTCTTCGCCGAGGGCATCGACGTGCTGCTCGACGAGCTGCGGCCCGACGTGCTCGTGCTGCTCAACGGGCGCTTCTTCGCGCACTGGGCGGCGATCGAGCTCGCGCGCCGGCGCGGGCTGCGCTTCGTCACGCACGAGCGCGGCTTCCGCCGCGACACCGTGCGCTTCGCCGCCGGCGCGCGCACGCACGAGCTCGAGCCGATGCGCGCGCTGTGGCAGGCGTGGAAGGACGTGCCGCTCGACGCCGCCGAGCTGGAGGAGATCGGGAGCGTCCTCGCCGACCGCCGCGCCGGCCGCAACGCCTCGCGGCTGTCGTTCAGCCCGCCGCCCCAGGAGCCGGACGCGCTGCGCGCCTACCTGCGCCTGGACGAGCGTCCGCTCGTGGCCGCCTTCGGCTCCTCCGACGACGAGACGGCCGCCTTCCTGGACCGCCGCCGCGGAGCCTTCCCGCGCGCGCGCGACTTCTTCCCGGCCGTGGCCGAGCTCGCGCGCGCGCGCCCCGACGTGCAGTTCGTGCTGCGCGTGCACCCGAACGTCCACAAGCAGGAGAGCGGCCTCAACCGCGCCGCCCTGCGCCAGGCCGTCGAGCTGCGCGGCGCCCTGCCGCGCAACGCGCGCATGGTCCTGCCGCGCGAGGAGGTCAGCACGTACACGCTGATGGACCTGGCCGACGTCGGCCTGGTGCAGGGCTCCACCGTCGGCCTGGAGATGGCCGCGCTGGGCAAGCCGGTCCTGTGTGCGGCCCACACCACCTACTCGCACGCCGGCTGCACCGCGCCGCTCGAGCGGCCCGAGGACCTGCCGGCAGCGCTCGACGCGGAGCTCCGCCCCGGAGCGCGCGACGCCGGACGCGCGCGCGAGACCGCCCGCAGCGCGCTGCGCTGGGGGCTGCGCTACTTCCGCGCCTTCTCGATCCCTTTCGACCTGGTGCGCGAGGAGCCCGAGCACCGCGCCCGCATCGCCTACTCCGACCTGCGCTCGCTCGAGCGCGGCGCGCACGCGACCCTCGACCGCATCGCGGACTTCCTGCTCGGCCGCACCCCCGACGTGCTGCCGCCGCCGGGCGACGCCGAGCGCGCGCGCGACACGGCCGCCGAGGACCTCTACCTCGCGCGCTGGCTGGCGGCGGCCGCGGAGCGCGCCGCCGGCGCGCGCGCGGCCTGAGCGCCCTCCGCGCGACCGGCGCGCAGGAGCGGCACGAGCGAGCGGTCGAAGAACAGGCGCTCCTCCTCCTCGGCGCTCACGCGCCGCGCGCCCGAGAGCACGTCGAGCCGCAGCCCCTCGGCCGCGTACTCGCGCGCGAGCGCCGCGGGGTCGCGCAGCACCTGCGCGCAGGCGAACGGCCGGAGCCAGCTCGCCAGATCCTCGAAGGCCGGCTCGCAGCCGCTCGCGGCGCACTCCTCGGGGCGCTGCGGCGGCAGCGTGCGCTCGTAGCCCATGACGGCCAGCTCCGGTGCGCACAGCGCCTCGAGCGCCGCGATCTCCTGCGGGCGCAGCGCCGCGCGCCAGCGCGCGAGCGAGGCGGTGAAGATGCCCTCGCCGCCCTCGAACGAGCTGTTCGCGCGCCAGGTCCCCTCCTCGCCCACCGCGCGGAAGCCGCCCGCGTCGAGCAGGTCGGGGCCGAAGCGCACGTCCAGCCGCTCGCACAGCCCGCGCACGACCTCGGCCGGCCGCGCGACCAGGTCCTCGTAGCGCACCAGCGTCAGGCGCCCGGCCAGGAGCGGGTCCTGCGCGTGGCGCAGCGCCAGGCCGACGCACTTGCGCCAGTGGCGCGCGTAGAAGAGGAGCGGCCGCTTGCCGCGCGCGCTGCCCTCGCGCGCGCTCTGCGACGCGCACACCGCGCGCACGTCGCGCACGAGCACGACGAAGCGCATGCGCGGGAAGGCGCGCGCCAGGGCGGGCAGGAACTCCTCGCACCAGCTCACCTTGCCGCCGACGAGCGTCACGCCGCCCGCCGGGCGGTAGAGCCCGAGGCACAGGCCGAGCAGGCCGCGCCAGAGCTCGGCCCAGGTCGCGCCGTCGAGCTCGTCCAGCCGTGCGCACAGGCGCGGGTGCTGCTCGCCCTTCCACTCGCGCAGGTCGGCGCGCAGGCGCTCGAGCGCGGCGGGCGCGACGCGCTCGCTCAGGTCGCGGCGCAGCACGAGGTCGCGCCACACGTCGTGGTGCGGCGCGCGGAAGAGGTCCGAGGTCGGCTCGTCGGGGCGCCAGCCGCTCGCGCCCGCCTGCTCCAGGAGCGCGTTGCGGTAGCCCCGGAACAGGTACACGAACGGGTCCGCCACGAGCAGCGCGTCCGGCCGCGAGCCCAGGATGCGCGAGAGGAGCGTCGTGCCCGAGCGGAACAGCCCGGCGATCAGGAGCTCGTTCACCGCTGCGCGAAGGCCGGCCGGCCCGCGCGCACGACCGCCAGCGCGTCCGGCCCCTGGTTGGCGACGAGGTCGAGGATCGAGAGGTGCGAGAGGAACGGCAGCTCGCGCCCGCCCGAGCGCTGCGCGTAGCGCGGGTGCTCGTAGTCCTGGTAGGCGAGCTCGATCCCCGCGTCGGCGAAGCGCCCGGCCTCGAGGTACGCGGCCGAGGCGTTGTTCGCCAGGTAGGCGGTCGCGCCGGCCGCGCGGCACACGGCCAGCAGGCGCTCGGTCTTGCGGCCCGCGACGCCGAGCTCGGAGGTGCGCCGGATCGGCGTCGCGATCCCGAGCAACGCGCAGGTGCGGCGCAGGAGCGCCACGTTCAGGTCGGCCAGGCGCTCGTGCGGCTCGGCCAGCCCCGCGCGCAGGAGCTCGAGCGCCAGCCCGCCGAAGGGGGCGCGCGCGTAGACCTGCTGCAGCGAGGCCAGGTGCGCCGCGCGCCAGTCCGGCTCGCGCGCGATGCGCGCGTCGCAGAGCGCCGTCTGGCGCTGGCAGGCGTGCTCGACCGGGACGGTCAGCCACTTGGCCTCGGCCGCCTCGCGCTCCTTGCGGATGCGGTTGCGGTTCTTCCACTCGCGCTTGACGAAGTCCACGTCGTCGAGGCACCAGAAGACGTCGACGCGATCGACCATCTCGAGGTAGCCGATCCAGGGCACGTAGTGCGGCTGGCAGACGGCGATCCTCACGGGCCGCGCACCTCCCGCGCCGCGCGCACCCCGCCCGCGTTCAGCCAGTGCGCGCGCGCCCGGCGCGCCAGCGGCGAGCGCCAGAAGGCGGCCACGCCGGTCTCGCCCAGCTCGGCCGTGCCGGCGCCCGACAGGATCGACATGCGCCCGTCGGCGTCGACCGCGAGCGTCTCGAAGGGCGCCTCGCGCACGTCCTCGCCGGCGGGCAGCCGGCGCACGCGCCGTCCCTCGGCGCAGGCCTCGAGCGCCGCCAGCGCGTGCGAGCGCTCGTCGGCGCGCCCGGCGACGAGCAGCTCCTCGAAGGGCTCGTGGCGCAGCTCGGCCGCCAGCCGGCGCACCAGCGCGAGCGAGCGCGCGTCGTCCCCGAGCTCGACCGCGACGCGCGGCGGGAAGTGCTCGTGCGCGGGCTGTCGGAAGCCCGCGCGGCGCTCGCGCCGGGGCGCCTTGTCGGCGCGCGCCGGGCGCTCCTGCAGCGCCGCCGCGCGCGCCGGACCGGCGAGCAGGAGCCGCCACACGAGCGGCCGCACGCGCGCCAGGAAGGCGCGCCGGCCCTCGCCGCCGGTCGCGCGGCGCCAGTCGAGGAAGATCGGCTCGCGCGGGAAGTCCGGCCCGCAGTCCTCGACGTAGGCGAGGCCCAGGCGCGGGCCGTCGGGGAGCTCGAAGCGCTCGACGCCGACCACGCCCAGCGGCACGTGCGGCGCCAGCGAGCGCAGGGGCTCGGCGTCGCTGGCGACGATCAGGTCCCAGTCCACGCCGCGCCCGCCGCTCATGCCCTCGAACCACACGCGCGCGCGCGAGACGTGCTCGACCAGGGCGCGCGGCTGCTCCGCCAGCGGCACGCCGCGCAGCACGCGCTCCAGGCGGCGCAGGCGCGCCAGGTCGGTCGGGTGGTCGAGGCTCAGGCACAGCTCGGGGAAGTCGAGCTCGGGCGGCGCCACCTGGTGGCGCACGCGGAAGGGCTCGGGCGCCTCGAAGCACCAGTTCTCGACGTGCTCGCGGTAGGCCGGCTCGCGCGCCTCGGCGTCGATGCGCTCGAGGCAGGCGCGCGTCATCGCCACCGCGCCGGCGCCGAAGGGCCAGGAGGCGACCTCGAACGGGGTGATCACGTCCGCGCCGGCGTCGACCAGGTCCATGACGCCCTCGTCCACGACGCCGGGCATCACGAGCGGGTTGTCCGCGCAGGCGCGCACGACGACGTCAGGCGCCTGCGCGAGCGACGCGACGGCGAGCCGCATGCGCGCCACGACGTCCTCCTCGCTGCCGCGCACGACGCGCACGCCCAGGCGCTCGCCCTCGCGCGCGACGGCGTCGTCGGCGGCGAGCGCGCTGGTCGCGAGCACCAGCTCGTCCGCGCGCGCGCACGCCGCCAGCCGGCGCAGGACGCTCGCGAGCACGGTCTCCTCGCCGAACGGGAGCAGGACCTTGCCCGGCAGCCGGCGCGAGCCGCTGCGCGCCAGGACCACGATCGCCACGCGACGCCCGCGGTACATCAGGCGCTCCGCCGAAAAAGGGCCTCGTGCACGCGCTCCAGGCCGCGGCCGTCCACGACCGTCGCGGCCCTGCGCGCCAGCCGCTCGCGCTCCGCGCGCGGCCACAGCGCGCGCAGCGCCGCGGTGACCGCCGCGGGCTCGAGGTAGGACATGTAGCCGAGGTCGGTGACGCCCGTGCGCGCGGCGAACACGCTCGCGAGCGGGATCTGGTGCCACTGGGTCGCCAGCACGACCTGCGGCGTGCCCAGGAAGGCCGCCTCGAGCTTCGTGTAGCCGGCGCCGACGACGGCGACGTCGCACTCCCACAGCAGCCGCTCCAGGTCGTCGACCGCGCCCAGCACGGTCGCGCCGGGCAGCGCGCGGCGCAGCTCCTCCTCCAGGTCCGGCCGGCCGTCCCAGCCGAGCACGAAGGTGGCCTCGAGCGCGCCCGCGAGCGGCGCCAGCCCCAGGGCGACCTTGCGGTAGGCGACGTCGTAGCGGCCGCCGCCGAGCGTCACGAGCGCGCGCCGCGGCGTTTCGGCGTGCGCGCGCGCGCGCCCGGCCCAGGCCGCCAGCCCGGGGCGCAGCACGAAGTGCTCGTAGCCGACGAGGAAGCGCGTGCGCGGGTCGGAGAGCGCGCGGTTCGCGTGGCTGGGCAGGTCCTGGCCGCACACGACCCAGTCGGCCTCGTAGACGTGGTCGCACAGGTCGTCGAACACGACCAGCCGCTCGGCGCAGGCGCGCCACAGGCGCTGGCGCGCGCTCGAGACGTCGAGCTGCTCGACGAGCAGCACGTCCGCGCGGCCGTGCGGCTCGAGGAGCGCGCGCTCCTGCGCCAGCGAGACGCCCTCGGGCAGCGGCACGACCTCCAGGCCCTGCGCGCGCAGGAAGCCCTGCACCTCGCTCGGCCCCTCGGCGAAGAAGAGGCAGCGCGCGCCGCTCGCCGCGCGGCAGTGGCGCGCGAAGGTCGCCAGGCGCACGACGTTGCCCCAGCCCTGCGCGCCGCCGGCGGCGGTGCGGAAGAAGAGCCGCTCGCCGGCGGCCTGCGCTCGCGCCCCCTCGCTCACGCGCTCTCCCGCCGGAAGGACCACATGTACTCCTCGGCCGGGACGCGCGCGATCCCGCCCGAGCCCAGGATCGCCTCGACCTGGCGCACGCGGAACGCGATCTCGCGCAGCTCGTCGGGCGTGACCGAGAACGGGTTGTCCGACTCGCGCAGCTTGGGGTTGACCGTGAAGTGCTTCTCGATCATGCACGCGCCCGCGGCCACGGCCAGCGGCGGCACGGCCGTGCCGCGCGTGTGGTCGGAGTGCCCGACCGGCCACGCGTAGCGCTCGCGCAGCGTGTGGATCATGCGCAGGTTGCTGTCCCTCTCCTGCACCGGGTAGGACGAGATGCAGTGCAGGAGCACCACCTCGCAGCCGCCGTCCTCGAGCGTCCGCACGCAGCGGTCGAGCTCCTCGGCCGTGCACATGCCGCGCGAGACGACGACCGGCTTCCCGTGCCGCGCCAGCGCGCGCACGAGCGCCAGGTTCACGACCTCGAAGGCGGCCAGCTTGAAGGCGACGCTGCCGAGCTCGGCCGCGAAGGACGCGCTGCCCTCGTCGAAGGGCGAGGTGAAGACGACCGCGCCGCGCTCCTGCGCGTGACGCCACAGGCCGGCCTCGACCTCGCGCGGGAGCTGCCAGCGCGCCAGGTCCTCGATGAAGCGCCCGGCCTTGGGGTTCGTCGCGCGGTCGTAGCGGCGCTCGGCCTCGTACGTCTGGAACTTCAGCGCGTCGGCGCCCGCGTCGATCGCGGCGTCGATCATGGCGCGCATGCGCCCGGCGTCGCCGAGGTGGTTGACGCCGAGCTCGGCGACGAGGCAGACCGGCTGGCCGTCACCGACCGGACGCGGACCGAGGGAGACCGTCTTGCGTTGCATGCGCGGACGCGAGGAGCTCGCGAGGAGGGCAGGCGACCAGGGCGGCCGACAGCGCGTCGAAGACGCGCGCCAGCTCCTCCGGCCGGATCGAGGGGAACAGGGGCATGGTCAGCGCGCGGCGCTCGTAGCTCTCGGCCACGGGCAGCGAGGGCGGCTCGCCGGCGGCGGCGAAGACGGGCTGGCGGTGCAGCAGCGGGTAGTGCACGTGCGCCAGCACGCCCGCCGCGCGCACGTGCGCCAGCAGCGCGTCGCGCCGCGGCGCGTCGTCGGGCGGCGGCAGGCGCACGAGGAACAGGTTGTGGCTCGAGCCGGGCGGGTGGACCGGCAGCTCGATCTCGCCCTCGAGCGCGTGCAGGCAGGCGTAGAGCGCCGCGCAGGCGCTGCGCCGCCGCTCGAGCAGCTCGTCCAGCCGCTGGAGCTGGACCAAGCCGAGCGCGGCGTGCAGCTCGGAGAGGTGGTGGTTGCCGCCCACGTCGGTCGCGCACAGGTCCCAGGGGCCGCGCGCGCCGGGGAAGTCGCGCGTCAGGCCGCCCGAGCGAACGCGCGTCAGGCGCTCGGCCAGCGCCGCGTCGTCGCAGGTGACGAGGCCGCCCTCGGCGGTCGTGATCGTCTTGGTCGGGTGGAAGCTGAAGCAGGTCGCGTGCGCCAGGCCGTCGCGACCGACCGGAGAGCCGTCGGGGAAGCGCGCGCCGAAGGCGTGCGCGGCGTCCTCGACCAGGAACGCGCCGCGCGCGTCGCACAGCGCGCGCAGGCCGGCCGCGTCGTGCGGCACGCCGGCCAGGTCCACCGCCACCACCGCGCGCGTGCGCTCCGTCCAGGCCGCCGCGACCGTCTCGCGCGTGGCGTTCAGCGTGCGCGCGTCCACGTCGCAGAACACCGGCTCGGCGCCGACGACGCGCACCGCCATGGCGGAGGCGACCCAGGTCAGGGTCGGGACGACGACCTGGTCGCCGGGCCCGATGCCGAGCGCGCGCAGCGCGATCTCGAGCGCGCTGCTGCCGCTCGAGCAGGCGATCGCGTGCGTCGCCTCCAGCCGCTCGGCGCAGGCCCGCTCGAAGCGGCGCGCCTCGGGGCCGCGCGCGATCCAGCCGCCGCGCAGCACGCGCAGCACCGCGGCCGCCTCGCTGCGGTCGAGGTCCGGCCGCGCGTAGGGGATGCTCGGCTCAGGCGGCATGCGCGTAGAGCCCCAGCTCCTCGGCGCGGTAGGCGATCGTGTGCGCCAGGCCCGCCTCCAGCGGCGTGCTCGGACGCCAGCCGATCGCCTCGCGGATGCGCGACACGTCGGGCACGCGGCGCGGGATGTCCTCGTAGCTCGCGCCGAGCGCCTCGGCGTAGGGCACCAGCTCGACCGCGCCGCCGCGGCCGGTCAGCTCGAGCACCAGCCGCGCCAGGTCCAGGATGCTCGTCTCCTGCGGCTGGCCGACGTTGTAGACGGTGTTGTGCGCCGCGGGGTGCGCCATCAGGCGCACGAAGGCGTCCACCAGGTCGTCGACGTAGGTGAAGCTGCGCGTCTGGCGCCCGTCGCCGTGCACGCGCAGCGCGCGCCCCTCGAGCGCGTCGGTGACGAAGCGGTCCAGCACGCGCCCGCGCAGGCGCGGGCCGTAGGCGTTGAACACGCGCACCGTCACGTAGTCGAGCTGCCCGTCGAGGTGGCAGGCGCGGATGTAGTGCTCGAGCGCGGCCTTCGAGCTCGCGTAGCACCAGCGGTCCACGTCGGTGCTGCCGAGCACGCGGTCGTCGTCCTCGCGCCAGGGCACGCGCGGGTTCTTGCCGTAGACCTCGGAGGTCGAGGTGAAGAACAGGAACTTGCCCGTCAGGCGCATGAGCTCGATCACGTCGAGCCCCGCGCGCAGGCCGATGTCCATCGTCTTGCGCGTCTGCTGCACGTACTGCTCCGGGCAGGCGATGGCCGCCAGGTGGCAGACCGCGTCGCAGCGGTCGATCAGCTTGCGCAGCGTCTCGCGGTTCAGGATCGTGTCGACCACCATGTGGAAGCGCTGGTAGTCGCGCAGGCGGCTGGCGAAGGGCGGCTCGAAGAGATCGAGCGCCCAGACCTCCTTGCCCTGCTGCAGCAGGCGTTCGCAGAGGTGGGAGCCGAGGAAGCCCATCGCGCCGGTGACGAGGAAGCGGTCCATCGCCCGGCCTATCGGGCCGGCGGGCGGGAACGGATGACCGTCTCGGCGCCGCGCGGCGGGGCCCGTCCCACGATCGGGAACGGCGGCGTCCGCCGCGCGCGGGGCGCCGGCGGGGGGAACGACCGTTCAAGCCCCGGCCACGAGGCCCCGAAAGAGAGGGTCGCATGCCCCCGCGCGCCTCCGGCGCGGGCGTCCTCCCGCCCGCGGTCGCCCTGGTCGTTCCCTGCGCCGAGAACGAGCGCCCGCTCGTGGCCGGCCTGCTCGCGGACCTGCGCGCGCAGCGCGTGGCGGCCGAGGTGCTGGTCGTGGACGCGGGCGCGACGCCCTGGAGCGCCCCCGCCGGCGCGCGCACCGTGCGCGAGGTCGTCCCCGGCCGCGCCGCCGCGCTGCGGCGCGCGCGCGCGCTCGTCTCCGCCCCCTGGATCGCCTGCTGCGACCCCGCCGCGCGGCACGACCCGCGCTGGCTCGAGCGCCTGCTCGCGCGCGCGGAGCGCTCGTCGCTCGACCTCGTCACCTGCGGCGTCGCCGCGAGCGGCGCGCCGCCCGCGGCGGACGCCCATGCCCGCGGCGAGGCGCCCGGCTGGGAGGCCGGCGCGCTGTGGCGGCGCACGGCGCTCGACGCGCTCGCGCCATGGGACTTCGCCCCCGTCGAGCTCGCGCTGGCGCGCGCCGTGCGCGCGCGCGGCGCGCAGGGCCACGTGCCCGAGGCGCTGGTCGCGCTCGCGCCCGAGGCGCTCGCGCGCCGACACGAGCGCGCGCGCGCGGACGCCGCGCTGCTCGCGCTCGAGGGCGCGGACGAGGCCGCGACGCCCGAGCTGACGGTGCTGCTCGCGACGCACGAGCGCCGCGACGTGCTCGCGGAGTGCCTGGAGGCCTTCGCGCGCCAGCCGCTCGCCCCCGGGCGCTTCGAGATCGTCGTCGTGGACGACGGCTCGACCGACGGCACCGACGCGCTGGCCGGCGCGCTCTGCCTGCGCGTGCCCTTCACCTACCTGCGCGTCGAGGCCGGCGGCGCGGCGCGCGCGCGCAACGCCGCGCTGCCGCGCGCGCGCGGGCGGCTCGTGCTCTTCGTCAACGACGACACGATCCCCTTCCCCGACACGCTGGAGCGCCACCTCGCGGCGCACCGCGAGCTCGCCGGCCGGCGCGCGATCGTGCTCGGCACCTTCGAGCAGC
The DNA here is from genome assembly GCA_902826945.1 of uncultured bacterium. The sequence goes on from CADEGS010000002.1 coordinate 92,831, forward strand.
CGCCGGAGCACACCGGCCTGGCCCTCACGCGCCTGCTCGAGCGCACGAGCTACGTGTTCGACTACGCGCGCTGGAGCGCCGGGCAGGTGCTCCCCGGCCAGGCCTTCTACACCTGCAACCTCAGCCTGCCGCTGGCGGCGGTGCGCGAGGCCGGCGGCTTCGACGCCTCGTTCGCGATGTACGCCGAGGACACCGAGCTCGGCGTGCGCCTCGAGCGCGCCGGCTGGCGCATCCACTACCGGCCGGAGTGCCGCTCGATCCACCGCCACCTGCTCGGCTTCGACCTGATGCGCTGGCGCCAGGAGGCGGTCGCGCGCGCGCACGTGCGCCTGTTCCGGAAGCACCCCGAGCTGCTCGTCGGCAGCGCCTGGGCGGGCTGGACGCGCTTCCAGCTCGAGCGCCAGGAGCAGCGCCTCGAGCCCTTCCGGGCCTCCTTCGAGCGCGCCGCGCGCACGCTCGCCGGCGTGCGCTGCGACGCGCTGGAGCGCGCCGGCGGCGAGGAGGCGCTCGTGGGCGCCGACGTCGAGGCGCGCCTGGCGCAGCTCTTCGGCAAGCTGAACCGGCTGTGGTGGGAGCGCGGCTTCGCCGCGGAGCTGCGCGAGCAGGGCCTGTCGGGCTTCCAGGAGCTCTTCGCCGACTGGACGCCGCCCGCCCCCGCGCCGGACGCGCCGCTCGTGCTGCTGCGCGCGACGCGCGCCGAGCCCGAGCGCTGGCTGATGCGCCTCGAGGCCTGGCTCGACCGGCGCGCCGCGGCGACGGGAGCGAGCGCCGCCGACGGAGCGCCCCTCGCCCCTCTCCCGGCGGTCGCGCGAGCGCGCGACGCGCAGGCGCTCGTGCTGCTCGTCGATCCGGCCGAGCTCGACGCCGCCTGCGTGGAGCGGCTGGCGGCGCCGGTCCTGCTGCGCGCCCTGCGCAACGGCCCGCTGGCGCCGTGCGCGCTCCTCGCCGGCGACGACGCCGCGCAGGCGGCGGCCTTCGCGCGCGCGCGCGCCTGGATCCCGGCCGGCGGCGCCGCGGACGCGGCCGACGCCGAGCGCGCGCGCCGCGCCGGCCTGGAGCGCCTGGCGCTCGACCCGCACGACCCCGGCCTCTGGCGCTGGCCGCTCGCCAGCGCCGCGCCCTGGCGCCTGCTCGCCTGGCCCGACTGGTCGAGCGCGCGCAGCCTCGGGGCGCTCGCGAGCGCGATGCGCGCGGTGCCCGCCGAGGCGCGCGTCTGCTTCGTGCTGCGCCACGACGCCGCGCACGACCCCGATCCGCGCCCCGCGCTGCGCGGCCTGCGCGGCGCGCTCGGGCCGCGCCCCGCGGGGAGCGAGCCGTTCGACCTCCTGCTCGAGCGCTCCGCGCTGGGCGCCGAGGAATGGCTCGCGCTCGGCCGCTCGGTGGACGCCGCGCTCCAGCTCCCCTCCGCGGAGAGCTCGCCGACGCGGCTGATCGAGCACCTGAGCACGCCGCAGCTCGCCTCGCCGCAGGACGTCGCCGCCTACCTGGCCGGCGCGCCGGCGCGCGAGCGCCTGCGCCTGCCGCGCCTCGCGCCCGGAGGACCGCTGCATGCCTGAGATGCCCGCGATCGCCGTCCTGTGCCTGGCCGAGCGCTGCGACGCGCCCGAGCGCGCGCGCCTGCGCCGCGAGCTCGCCGCGCAGGCGGGCGTGCGCGCGCGGCTCGTCGCGCTCGCCCCCGGCGCTCCGGAGGAGCGCACCGTCGAGGGGCTGCGCATCCCCGCGCTCGGCGACGGCGCGCTGCTGCGCGCGGCCGCCGCGCGCCTGGAGGAGCCCTTCGTCGCGCTCGCGCTGCCCGGAGCGCGCCTGCTGCCCGGCGCGCTCGCGCGCGCGGCGGCGCGGCTCGCCGCCGGCGCCGCGCTCGTCACCGCCGACCTCTTGCTCGGCGACGCCGCCGGTCGCGCGTGCGACCGCACCAGCCCGGCGGCGATGGGCGGCACGCCCGGGCCGTTCTGGGAGGCGGGCCTCGCCCTGCGCCGCGAGGTCCTGGCCGCGGCAGACCCGCGCGCCTTCTTCCCCGGCCTGCTCGCGCTCCTGCGCCGGGCCACGGACGAGGGCTCGGCCGCGCACGAGCTCGAGCCGGCCGCGCTCGTCCCGCGCGCGGCGTTCCGGCAGGCCTTCGACGCGAGCGTCGTGGACGGCGGGCTGGTGACGCTGCACGCGCGCGAGCCCGCGCGGCGCCCCGAGCTCAGCGTGCTCGTGCGCGCGCGCGATCGCGACGACGCGCTGGAGACGCTGCGCACGCTCGCGCGCCAGCTCGTGGGGCCGGGCCGCTTCGAGGTCCTGCTCCTCGAGCGCGAGCGCGGCGGCGAGGCGGGCGAGCTCCCGCTCGCGCTGCCGGTCCCGCTGCGCCGCGTGCGCGGCGCGGGCGCGGGCTGGGACGCCGGGCTCGAGCTCGCGCGCGCGCCGCTCGTGCTGCTGCTCGACGCGGGCGCGACCGCGGCGCCCGAGCTCGTCGGCGAGCACCTGCGCGCCCACGCGCGCGCGGGACGGCCGGCGCTGGTGCGCGGCGCGCATGCGCCCGCCGCCGGCCCGGCGGCGAGCGCGCTCGAGCGCTGGGTGCGCGCCGCGCACGGCGCAGGCGGTGCCGCGCCGTGCAACGCCTCGGCTCCGCTCGCGGCGCTGCTCGCCGCGCGCGCGCGCGGGTCGCTCGACGTCGCACGCCTCGAGGACGCCCTGGCCGAGCTCCCGGTGCACGAGGCGTCCCACGCGCGCTCCCACGAGCGCCCTTGCCTCACCCTCGACGCGCTGGAGCGGCGGCGATCGCTGCGCGCGCTGGCCGCGCCGCCGCGCGCGCCGGCCGCGCCGGCCGCCGCCGCCGCGCCCGCCGCCGCCGCGCGCGAGGACGCGCTGCGCGAGCTCGCCGCGCTCGACGTCGAGGCGCTGGCCGGTCTCGGCGGCGACTACGCCGCGCTGGCGGAGCGCGTCGAGCGGCGGGTCGCCGATCGGCTGCCCGCCTGGCTCGCCGGACGCGCGCGCGCCGGCGCTGCCGGAACCGCGCCCGCCCGCGCGCCGCGCGCCCGCCCGCGCGCCCCGGAGGAGGCGCCGCCGGTCGTGCGCCGCCGCGCGCGCGCTCCCGAGCTCTCGGTCGTCGTCCCGACGCGCGACCGGCCGCGCGAGCTGCGCGGCCTGGTCGAGGCGCTGCTCGCGCAGGAGCTCGAGCCCGAGCGCTTCGAGCTGCTCGTGGCCGACGACGGCTCCGAGCTCCCCGCCGCGCGCGCGCTCGAGGGCCTCGGGGCGCCCTTCGCGCTGCGCGTCGAGCGCCTCGAGCCCGGCGGGCCCGCGCGCGCGCGCAACCGCGTGCTCGCCCTCGCGCGCGGCACCAGCGTGCTGCTCCTGAACGACGACGCGGTGCCCGCGCCCGACCTGCTGGCGCGGCACCTGCGCCGGCAGGGGATGCTCGAGCGCCCGACGGCCCTGCTCGGCACCTTCGCGCTCGTCGCGGCGCGGCGCGGCGACTCGCTCGCGACCCACGTCGAGACCTCGAGCACGCTCTTCGCATGGCCGTGCATGAAGCCCGGCGTGCTCTACCACGGCCTCAGCCTGTGCAGCGGCAACCTCTCGCTGCCGCGCGCGGCGCTCGAGCGCGCCGGCGGCTTCGACGAGGGCTTCCCGCTGCCCGGCGGCGAGGACTGCGAGCTCGGGCTGCGCCTCGAGCGCGAGCAGGGCGTGCGCGTGCTCTTCGACCCGAGCCTCGCGTGCGGGCACGACCACGCGCTCTCGCTCGGCGCGCTGCTCGCCCGCAAGCGCACGATCGGCTGGTCGCTGGCGCGCATCCAGGCCCGCCACGAGGGCCTGGCGCTGCTGCCGGCGCCGTGGCCGCCCGCGCCCGCCGAGCGGGCCGCCTTCGAGCGCGCGATCGAGGAGGAGCGCGCGGCGCTGGAGCCGCTGGTGGTCGAGCTCGAGGCTGCCTTCGCGCGCGAGCGCGCGCAGGGCCGCGAGGAGCCGCGCGTGCTCGCGCTCGTGCGCGAGCGCCTGCCCGCGCTCGAGCGGCTCGAGGTGCTGCGCGGCGCGCTGGCGGCGGCGCGCGGCGCGCCCGGCCCGGAGCCCGCGGCCGGCCCGCCGGCGCTCGAGCCCGCCCCGGCCCTGCCCGCCGCGCGACCCGCGCGCGACCCGCTGCGGCCCGCGCGCATGGCGAGCGAGCGGCGGGGGTAGGGTCCGTCCGAGCAGACGGACCCGCTGCCGCGGCGGGCGCCGGCTTGGAGCGCGCGCCCGCCGCGGCCAGGATGGAGCGCGCGGTCGGCGGCGAGTGCGCGGCCGCCTCGCGATGCCCTGCTCCGCTCCCCTCCTCGCTGCCCTCGCCGCCGGCGCCGCCGCGCGCGCCCGCGGGCGCGGGCGTGCGCTGCGGGGCCTGCTCGCGGCGCTCGCGGGCGCTTGCGCCGCGTGCGCCCCCGAGGCGCCGGGCAGCGGCTGCGCGCGCGCGGCCGAGGTCGAGCGCCTCGCCGCCGGCCTCGGCTTCACCGAGGGGCCGCTGTGGGACCCCGCGCGCGGCGGGCTGCTCTTCAGCGCGCTCGACCGGCCGCTCGCGGGAGACGGCGGGCGCATCCTGTTCCTCGACGGCGCGGGGACGCTCGCGACCGAGCGCGCGCCGAGCGGCAACGCGAACGGGCTCGCGTTCGCGCCCGACGGCGCGCTGCTCGCGGCCGAGCACGCGAGCCGCAGCGTGACGCGCCGCGACCCGGCGTCCGGCCGCGTGACGACGCTCCTCGCCGGCTTCGCGGGCGGGCCGCTGAACGCGCCGAACGACCTCGCCGTGCGCGCCGACGGGACGCTCTACGTCACCGATCCCGACCTGGTCGGCCCGCCGCCCCCGCGGCCCGGCTTCGAGGGCCTCTACCGCCTCGCGCCGGGCGCGGCGGAGGCGAGCCTCGAGGCGCGCCTGGACGGGCCGAACGGCGTCGCGCTCGCGCCCGACGAGCGCACGCTGTACGTGAGCGAGACGCGCAACGGCCGCGTGCTGGCCTTCCCCGTCGAGCCCTCGGGCGCGCTCGGGCCGGCGCGCGAGCTCGCGCGCGACCTGCCGCTCGCCGACGGGCTCGCGGTCGGGCCCGCGGGCGAGCTCCTGGTCGCGACGGCGCACGGCGCGCGCGGCGCGATCGCGATCCTGGCGCCGGACGGGACGCGCCGCGGGGCGATCGCGCTGCCCGAGCCCGCGCGCAACTGCGCCCTGGGCGGCGCCGACGGAGCGACGCTCTTCGCGACCGCCGGCGGGTCGGTGTACGCGGTGCGGGGCTGGCGCTGACCCCGTGCCCGACGGCGCTCGCGCCTCGTCGCCGCCCTACCCGCTCTCCCTCGTCGGCCCCGCCCGTACCGCCCGGCCGGAGGCGCGCACCCGCCCCGCCGACGACCCCGCGCGCGGAACATCGCCTGCACCACGCAAGCCCGCGAGCCCGCGCGTACGATCGTCCGATCCATGCGCGCTCCGCTCCCCCGCACGGTCCTCGCCCTGGCCCTGGCGGCCTCGCTCCTGGCCGCCCGCGCGCGCGCGGGAGAAGCCGACGGCGAGCCGCCCACCTTCGCGCGCGACGTCGCCCCGATCGTCTGGCAGCGCTGCGCCGCGTGCCACCGCGCGGGCACCTCGGCGCCGTTCCCCCTGACGAGCTACGAGGACGTGCGGCGGCGCGCGAAGCAGATCGCCGTCGTCACGCGCACCGGCATCATGCCGCCCTGGCTGCCCGCGCCCGGCTTGCTGCCGCTGCGCGACGAGCGCCGGCTGTCGGCCGCGGAGCGCGACACGCTCGCGCGCTGGGCCGAGGCGGGCGCGCCGCTCGGCGATGCGCAGGCCGTGCCGCCGCTGCCCGACTGGCCGCAGGGCTGGCAGCTCGGCGAGCCCGACCTGGTCGTCCAGTTCCCGGCCGAGGGCGCGTTCGAGCTCGCCCCCGACGGGCCCGACCGGTTCCGCAACCTGGTCGTCCCCGTGCCGCTCGAGCGCGCGCGCTGGGTGCGCGCCTTCGAGCTGCGCCCCGAGGGCTCGGCCGCGATCCACCACGCGCGCCTGCAGCTCGACCGCACCGACTCGTGCCGGCGGCTCGATGCGAACGATCCCCTGCCCGGCTTCTCGGGCATGGGCATGGGCGCCTCCGCGCCGCCCGACGGGCAGCCGCTGGGCTGGACGCCGGGCAAGGCGGCGCGCTTCGCGCCCGAGGGCACCGCCTGGGAGCTCGTGCCCGGAGGCGACCTCGTGCTGCAGCTCCACCTGACGCCGACGGGCAAGCCGGAGGCCGTGCGCCCGCGCGTCGGCCTGTACTTCGCCGACGCGCCGCCGGAGCGCGAGCTGCTCTCCGTGCTGCTCTTCTCGGAGGACATCTTCGTGCCGGCGGGCGCGAAGGGCGTGCGCGTCGAGGACGAGATCGTGCTCAGCGCGCCCGCGCAGCTGCTCGCGATCTACCCGCACGCGCACTACCTCGGCAAGAGCGTCGCGCTGACCGTCGAGCAGGGCGGCCGCGTCGAGGACCTCTTCGCCATCGAGGACTGGGACTTCGACTGGCAGGACGAGTACCAGCTCGCGACGCCGCTGCGCCTCGAGGCCGGCGCGCGCCTGCGCATGACCTGGACCTTCGACAACTCGGCCGACAACCCGCGCAACCCGCACGACCCGCCGCGCCCGGTGCGCTACGGGCTCGAGTCCTCGGACGAGATGGCGACGCTCTCGCTGACGTTCCTGCCCTCGAACGAGCGCGGGCTCGGCGAGCTGCGCGTGATGAACGCCGAGCACGCGCTGGCGCGCCGGCCGCAGGATCCGGAGCTCGCGAGCGCGCTCGGGATGGCGCTGCTCGAGGCGGGCCGCGACGAGGAGGCCGAGCGCCTGCTGGGCGGCACGCTGGCGCGCTCGGGCACGGCCGTCTCGTGGACCAACCTCGGCCTGGCGCGCATGCGGCGCGGCCAGTCGGAGCAGGCGGCACAGGCCTTCGAGCGCGCGCTCGCGATCGACGACCGCTACGCGCCGGCGAACCTCCAGTACGGCCGCGCGCTGGTCGCCCTCGGGCACTCGAAGAAGGCGCTCAACCACTACAAGGCCGCGCTCGAGCGCCGCTCCGACATGAGCGACGTGCGCGCCGACTGGGCCAGCCTGCTGGCGCTGACCGGCCGCACGGGCTCGGCCATCCGCCAGTTCGAGCTCGTGCTCGAGGCCGAGCCCGACAACGCCGGCGTGCACAACAACCTCGCGAACGCGCTGGCCGCCAGCGGACGCGACGAGGACGCGATCGGGCACTATCGCCGCGCCATCGCGCTGCGCCCCGACCTCTTCGACGCGCAGCTCAACCTGGGCCGGACGCTGCTCGACCTGGGGCGCGCGTCCGAGGCGCTCGAGCCGCTGCGCGCCGCGCAGCGGCTGCGCCCGGACGACGCGTCGGCGCAGGCCGAGCTGCGGCGGGCGAGCGGACGCTGACGCGCGCGGGCGAGGGCGCTCAGCGCGTCGCGCGCGGCGTGCAGCGGAAGGACGTGACCTCGCGCACGACGTTGCGCGACTCGCCTTCGTGCTGGACGACGGTCTCGCTGCGCGCCACGGCGCCCGGGACCTCGAGCGTCAGCCACTGGCGCGTCTGCAGGCTCGCCCCGGCCGCCTTGCCGCTGCCCTCGTAGCGCGCGGCCTTCCGCTTGCGGCCGGCGACCCTCACGAAGGCTTCGGGCTCGACCAGCGCGAGCTCGAAGCCGCCCGCCTGCGACGCCATGCGCATGCGCAGCGGCAGGTCGAAGCCGGGCGCGGTCCACGAGCGGCACACGAAGGCCTGGTCGCCCTGGCGGAAGCTCCCCTCCCACACCTCGCACGCGTGCTCCTGCGCGCCGACGCGCAGCGTCTCGTCGCCGACGCGCCGCGCGTCGGGCATCGCGTACGCGTAGCCGCCGAAGCCCCAGTCCAGGTGCTGCGCCGAGGGCTGCCCGCTCGGCTGGCCGTCCTGCACGAGGGTGGCCGTGAGGTCGTAGCCGTCCGGCGTGAAGCGCACGAGCTGGCTGCGCTCGACCAGCTCGCCCTCGACGCCGGTCGTGGCGGTGCGCGTCTCGACCCACGCGCCCGGCTGCCAGCGGCCCCAGGGATGGCACAGCTCCGGCGCCGGGCGGCCGGCGCCGGGAGCGAGGAGCGGCAGCAGGGCGAGCAGGACGGTCTTCCTCTTCCTCTTCATGGGGGTGGCCTCCGCCGGGCTCGATCGGCGGCGGGAGGGACGGCTCTGGAGTCGGGGGGTGGCGGGCTGGCGGGGGGCGTGCGGCAGGGCTCCGGCAGCCCCGGAGCGCCGCTCCCATCCCCAGCCCCCACCCACCCCGGGGAGACGGACGGCGGGGGCGGCGGTTGCGGGGTGGCGCGATTTTAGGCTTCTGTTAGGTTTTGGCACTGCCCCCGGGGGGGAGGCGCATGTACGTCCCCCTCCGCACCCACGGCTGGCACTCGCTGCTCACCGGCGTCGATCCCCCCGAGGCGCTGCTCGAGCGCGCGGGCGAGCTCGGCCTCCCCGCGCTCGCGCTGACCGACGTCGACACGCTCGCGGGCTCGACGCACTTCCTGCGCGCGGCCGAGCGGCTGGGCGGGCCGCGGCCGATCCTGGGGGCGGAGCTGAGCGACCCGGCCGGGCGGCCGGGGCGCGTGGTGGCGCTGGTGCGCGACGAGCGCGGCTACGCGAGCCTGTGCCGGCTCGTCTCGGCGCGCGCGCTGGGCGACGACCCCGGCGCCGAGGGCGCGCGGCTGGAGGGCCCCGAGGCGTTCGACCTGGCGCTGGCGGCGGCGCGCTTCCAGGAAGGGCTGACGCTCTGCGTCGATCACCCCTGGCTCGCCTTCGCGCTCGCGGAGCGCGTGCCGAGGGAGCGCCTGCTCGTCGCGGTCTCGCCCGCGGCGCTCGCGCGGCGCGCGGCGGCGCGCGACGCGCGGCGCGCGCGGCCGACGCACGCGCCGCCGCCGCCCGAGGGCGAGCGCACGCCCGCCACGCCCGGCGCGGCGCCCAAGGTGCCGCCGCCCGCGCGCGCCGCGGCAGCGGGCGAGCTGGTTGCGACGGCGCGCGCGCTCGGGCTCGCGACGCTGGCGGTGCCCGACGTGTACTGCGCGCGCGCCGAGGGGTACGCGCACCACGTGCTGCGCGCGGCGATCAAGTGGAACGCGCTCGCCTGCGCGCTGCCCGCGCGCTGGGTGGCCGAGCGGCCGGCGCACCTGCCGTCGGCGCGCGAGATGCAGGCGGCGTACGCGGACCTGCCCGACGCGCCGGGTCCCTTCGAGGGCGGAGCGGGCGGCGTGCCCGGCGCGCTCGCGCGCACGCTCGCGGTCGCCGACGCGTGCCGCCACGTGCCGCCGCTCGGGCGCGTGCTCTTCCCCGCGGTCGAGCTCGAGCCGGGCGAGACGCCCTACGGGTCGCTCTGCCGCCTGGCGTTCGACGGCGTGCAGCGGCGCTTCCGCCCGCTGCGGCCGGAGGTCGTGCGCCGGCTCGACCACGAGCTCTCCGCGATCGAGTCGCTCGGCTACGCGCCCTACTTCCTGCTCGTGCGCCGCATCGCCGACTTCGCGCGCGCGCGCGGCATCCCCTGCGTCGGGCGCGGCTCGGCGGCGGACAGCCTGGTCGCCTACGCGCTCGGGCTGACCGACGCGGACCCGATCCGCTACCGCCTGCCGTTCGAGCGCTTCCTGAACCCCGCGCGCAAGGACCGCCCCGACATCGACCTCGACTTCTGCTGGCGCCGGCGCGACGAGGTGCTCGAGCACGTGCTCGCGAGCTTCGGCGCGCACCGCACGGCGATGATCGCCACGCTGAACCACTGCGGGCTGCGCGCGGCCTTCCGCGAGGCGGCGCTGGCGCAGGGCGTCCCGCCGCCCGAGGCGAGCCGCTGGTCGCGCCGGCTGCCCTGGATCGGCCCGGGCAGCGCGGGCGGCGAGTCCGGCGAGGCGGGCGGCGAGCCGCTCTCCCCCGAGGGCGAGGACGGCGGCGGCGCGCAGGACGACGAGGCGCGCGACGACGCGGGCGAGGGCGGCGAGCCCGCGCCGCTCGTCGCGCTCTCCGCGCGCTGGCGCGCGAACCCGGTCGCGCGCGCGCTGGCCGCCACGCCGGAGTGCCGCGCCTTCCCCTTCGACGACGCGCGCTGGGCGAGCGTGCTCGAGGGCGCCGCCGCGCTCTACGACGCGCCGCGCCACCTCGGCCTGCACCCCGGCGGCGTGGTCGTCGCGCCGGGCGCGCTGACCGAGTTCGTCTCGTGCCAGCGCGCGAGCAAGGGCGTCCTGATGACGCAGCTCGACAAGGACGGCGTCGAGGCCATCGGGCTGGTGAAGATGGACCTGCTCGGCAACCGCGCGCTGACCGTCGTCGACGACTGCGTGCGCCTGCTCGCCGAGCGCGGCGTCGCCGTGGATCCGCAGGCGCTGCCCGAGGACGACCCCGACACCGCGCGGCGGCTGGTGCGCGGCCAGACGCTGGGCTGCTCGCAGGTCGAGTCGCCCGGCATGCGCCACCTGCTCGAGCAGACCGGCGCGCGCACGACCGACGACGTGATCCAGGCCATCGCGCTGATCCGTCCCGGGCCGGCCGGCTCGGGCATGAAGGACGCCTACGTGCGCCGCTTCCGCGGCGTCGAGGCGCCCGAGCCGCCGCACCCGCGCCTGCGCGAGCTCCTGTGGGAGACGCACGGCGTGATGCTCTACCAGGAGGACGTGATGCAGGCGGTCGTGCTCCTGGCGGGCATGAGCCTGGCCGAGGCGGACGAGCTGCGCCGCGCGCTCGCCAAGCGCCGCTCGCGCACGCTGGCGCGCCTGCGCGCGCGCTTCCTCGAGGGCTGCGCGCGCGAGGGCGTGGGCGCCGAGGACGCGGCGCGCGTGTGGCGCACGATCCAGGGCTTCGCCTCCTTCGGCTTCTGCAAGGCGCACGCGGTGACCTACGGGCGGCTCGCCTACCGCACCGTGTGGCTCAAGACGCACCACCCCGCCGCCTACCTGACCGCCTTCCTGAACAGCGAGACGGGCTACTACGCGACGCGCGTGTACGTCGAGGAGGCGCGCCGCATGGGGGTCGCGATCCTGCCGCCCGACGTGAACAGGAGCCTCTCCGGCTTCCGCCTGGAGGACGGCCGGCGCGCGGGCGAGCCGGCCGCCATCCGCGTCGGGCTGGCGCGCGTCAAGGGGCTCTCGCAGGAGACGCTCGAGCGCCTGCTGCGCGAGCGCGAGGAGCGCGGGCCGTTCCTCTCGCTGCCCGACTTCCTCGAGCGCACGCGCGCGCACGCCGACGAGGCCGAGCACCTGGTCCTGTGCGGCGCCTTCGACGCGTTCGACCGCACGCGGCCGGAGATGCTGTGGCGGCTGCACCTCCTGCGCGCGGCGCCGCGCCGCGCGCCGCGGCCGCGCGCGGGCGAGGCCGCGCTCGACCAGGGCCTGCTCGACGCCTGCCGGCTCTCGCCCGAAGAGCGCCAGCGGCGCAACGCGCACGAGGCGGCGCGCGCGGTCGGCTGGTCGGGCCGCGGCTTCGGCGTCGGCGCGCTGCCGCTCGCGCCCGGCGAGAGCGCGTCGCTCTTCCCCGAGCCGCCGACGCCGGCGCTGGCGCTGCCGGCGCTCTCCGACCTCGACGCGACGACGCGCGGGCGGCTCGAGCTCGAGCTGCTCGGCCTGGGCGTCAGCGCGCACCCCACCGCGCTCTTCCCGGCGCCGGCCGACGCGCGCCTGGCGCGCGCGCGCGACGCGGGCCATCCGCCGCGCCCGCCGCCCGAGGTCCCGTGCCTGGAGCTCGCGCGCTGGCGCGAGCGGCGCGTGACGCTGCGCGGCTGGCGCGCGGCGTCGCGCCGCGTGCGCACGCGCGACGGGCGCTGGATGCGCTTCCTGACGCTCGAGGACGAGAGCGGCATCGCCGAGGCGGTGCTGTTCCCCGACGTCTACGAGCGCGACGGGCAGCTCCTGGCCGAGGAGGGCACGCTGGTCGTCTCGGGCCGCGTCGAGGACCGGCTCGGCGCGTGCGCGCTGCACGTCGAGCGCGTCTGGTGAGCGCCCGAGGAAGGACCCTGCGGGGTTCGAGCGCCCCGCGCGCCCGGCGCTACTCCTCGCGGTAGCGCTGGCTGACGTTCTCGCGGCCCATCTCGCGCAGCCGGTCGGAGGACTTCTTCAGGCCCAGGTTGTGGGCCTTCGAGACGACGCTCTTCACGGTGCGGTCGAGCTCGCGCGCGATCTCCAGGTTGGGGCGCAACGGGTAGTCGCGCACCAGGAGCTCGATCTCCTCGGCGCCCCAGCGCGGCATGCGCGTCGAGGCCTCGCCGCGCAGCTTGCGCACGAAGGCCTTGTCCTTGGCCAGCGCGTGGCGCTCGGCCTGGCGGTGCACCTCCTCCACGCTGCGCCCGAAGATCAGCGAGAGGTCCTCGTCGGTGCGCGTGCCGTACAGGCGCTTGAACTCGGCCACCTCCTCGCGCGTCCAGCCGTGCTCGATGCGCACGCGGCCCAGCTCGCGGATGCGCAGCTCGACCTCCTCCTGCGGACGGCCGAGGATGCGCGCGATCTTGCTCGGCGGCGAGGCGCCGAGGAAGCGCTTGAGGCTCTGCGCCTCGCCGGCCGTCCAGGGGCCGGTCTTGATCGCGCGCGGCAGGAGCTTCTCGGCCATGCGCCGCACGCTGGCGATCGGGCGGTTGAGCTCGCGGGCGATGACGCGGTCGTCCTTGAGGCCGTAGACCTCGCGCAGACGCGCCTGCTCGGCCTGCGACCAGCGCCCACGCCGGGGCGTCGCGGCCCGTCCCCCTCCCGCTTTGCTCCTAGGCACCCTGTCCCTCCCTGCTGCCCGAGTCGATGACCTGAACGCTCCCCGGCGGGTCGGCAAGTGGTGGCGGAACGTGATCGCGAGGTCGTGGCCGCCGAGGTTGCGCGATTGTAGCGTCGGCCCGGGGGGGGTGGAAGCGGACCGCGCGCATGAGAATGCCTTCAGGCCCGCTCCCGGACCTCGCCCGTCGCGTAGAGCGCGCTGCGCAACGCGTCGAGCACGGCGTGCACGCCGCTCGCGGTGCGCTCGCGCAGCGCGCGCTCGACGAGGCTTCGCGCCTCCGCGAGCGGCGTGCGACGGATCGCGTACTTGATCTCGGGGATGAACTGCGGCGCGACGCTGATCGAGTCGTAGCCCATGCCCAGGAGCAGGATCGCGACGGCCGGGTCGGCGGCGGCGTCGCCGCACACCGCGGCCGCGCGGCCGTGCGCGCGGGCCGCCTCGGCCACCCGCACCAGCGCCGCCAGCACGGCGGGATGCTGGGGGTCGTAGAGCTGCGAGACCCACGAGTTGTCGCGGTCGACGGCCAGCAGGTACTGCACGAGGTCGTTCGTGCCGACGCTCAGGAAGTCGACCATCTCCGCCATGCGGTCGGCCAGCAGCAGGGTCGATGGCACCTCGACCATCGAGCCCACGGGCACGTCCTCGCGCGTGGCGTAGCCCTGCGACTCGAGCTCCTCGCGCACCTCGTCGAAGATGGCGTGCAGCTCCTCGATCTCGTCCAGGGACGAGATCATCGGCACCAGGATGCGCAGCTCGCCGAACACGCTGGCGCGCAGGAGCGCGCGCAGCTGCACGCGCAAGAGGTCGCGCCACTGCAGCGTGATGCGGATGCCGCGCCAGCCCAGCGCCGGGTTCGTCTCGGGCGGCGTGTGGAAGTACGGGAGCGGCTTGTCCCCGCCGATGTCGAGCAGCCGGATCGTCGTCGGGCGCGGCGCCATGCGCTCGAGCACCAGCCGGTAGAGGCGGTACTGCTCCTCCTCCGAGGGGAAGGCCTTCTTCTCCATGAAGAGGAACTCGGTGCGGAAGAGCCCCACGCCGTCCGAGTGCGACAGGTCGAACGTGTCGAGGTCGAGCACGCTCTCGATGTTCACGTCCACCAGGAGCTTTGCGCCGTCGGGGGTCGTCGCCGGGCGGCCGGCCTCGCGCCGCAGCTCGGCCTGGCGCCCGACCAGGACGCGCTGGCGCTCGACGAACTGCTCGACCTGCGCCTGCGACGGCTCCAGCGTCAAGAGGCCGTGGTCGCCGTCCACCAGCACCCGCATGCCCTGCTCGAGGCGCGCCAGCAGGTTCGGCAGGCCGACCACGCACGGCACCCCGAGCGAGCGCACGAGCACCGCCCCGTGCGAGAAGCGCCCGCCCTTCTCCGCCACGACGCCGAGCACCAGGTGGCGCTCGAGCCAGGTCACGATCTTGGGCGTGAGCTCGGCCGCCGCGACGACCACGGGCTCGCTCGCTTGCGCCAGCTCCTGGCGGTCGCGCTCGAGCAGCGCGTCGAGCACGAAGCGCCAGGGATCGGTCACGTCCGAGGCGAAGCCGCGCACGCTGTTGCCCTCGAGCCCGCCCATGGTGGTCTCGAAGCGATCGATCAGGCGCTGCACCGCCGCCTCGGCGTTGATGCGCAGCTCCGAGATCGTCTTCTCGACGTCGCGCATCGCGCTCGGGTCCTGGAGGATCATGCGGTGGACGGCGAAGATCTCGGCGTCCTTCTCGCTGGCCGACTCGGCCACGAACTCCTGGCGCCGGCGCAGGCGCTCGGAGGCGACGTTCAGGGCCGCCGCCAGCCGGCCGATCTCGAGCGGCACGTCCTCGCGGCCCACCGTCCAGGCCGGGACGTCCGAGGGGCCGGCGTGCACGACGTGCACCGCTCCGACGGCGAGGCCGGGCGAGACCGCCGTGCCCTGCAGGGGTCGTGCGTCCATCGGGGAAGGATGCGTGCGGAGCCCGCTCCGGGAAGGGATTGCCCGTCCCCGCGCGCGCGGCGCGAGCCAGGGTAGCCCACCTCCCCCTCCCGGCGCGAGCCGCGCGCTCAGAAGGGCTCAAGAACGGAGCGCCGCAGGTTCGACGTTCCCTCCCGAGAGCCCCGTCCCCGCCTGCGGGGACCGGCGCGGGGGACCGCGCATCCGGCGTGCTCCCCCTCCACCCACCATCGATCCCAATGGCCCGCACGAACCGCACCACCGAGACCGACACCCCCCGGACCACCGCGAAGAACGATCGGCCGACCCGCGTGCGGGGCGGCGGGCTGGCGTGGCTGCTCGTGCTCGGCGGGCTCGCGCTCGTCGCCGGCGGCGCGGCCCTGTGCCTGGCCGACCGCTTCTCGTGGCAGGTCGTGCGCGTGCGCCGCATGCTGGAGACCTTCGGCGTGAGCGGCGCGCCCGTCGCGCTGACGGGCGTGACCGTGCTCGCCGCCGGCATGGCGGCGCGCGCCGCCCTGCGCGGCAGCCGCTCGCTCGTCGCCGGCCAGGGCGGGGGCGCGCAGGGCGAGCGCCTGGAGCTCGTCACCGGCCAGCTCGCGACCGATCTGGCGAGCGTGCGCCAGGCGATGGGACGGCTGGGCGAGGGCATGAACCAGCTCGCGGGCGCGCAGAATCAGCTCGGGACGCAGCTCGCCGAGCTCGGCGCGACCGATCCGGGCAAGGACCAGCGCGAGGGGCTGTTCCGCCTCGCGGCCAGCATGGACAAGCTCGCCGCCCAGATCGACGAGCGCTTCGTCGCCCTGGAGCGCGAGCTGGGCGAGCGCTTCGAGCGCGTCGCCGTCGTGCTGGAGTCCGGCGGCGGCCCGAGCGCGATGTCCGGCGGCGGCGCGAGCGTGTTCGAGCACGAGGCCGCGGCGCCGCCCCGTGCGGGCGGCCTCGTCTACGTCGACGAGCACCCGGGCGCGACGCAGGAGGAGCTCGACGTCCTGGTCGAGCTCGAGCGCGAGCTCCTGGACGGCAAGGAGCCCAACCTCGAGTTCTTCGACGCGGTCGAGGACTTCGACGCCAGCGCCTCGAGCGAGCTCGGGACGAAGTCCGTGCAGCTCAACCTCGAGACGCCGCCGGCGCGCGGCCCGCGCAAGCCGCTCGACATCGTGCGGCCGGACGAGAAGAAGCGCTGAGCGACCTCCGGTCGCTCAGCCCGCGGCCCCCTGGCCGCGGCCGGCGCGCAGCGCCGTAGCGCCGCAGGCCTCGCTCGCGCCGCAGGCGCGACCCCATCGTCGCGCAGCGACGGAAGCACGCGCCCGAGAGCACGCCCCACCGACCACGGTCCGGACATCGTCCCAGCGTCAACCGAGCACACGGAGCTCGGTCCGCGAGACCAATAGCGACTCCACCCTTCGCGCGAGCCGAGCGCCGATCCCCGCGCAGCGACTCACGCAGCGCGCCCCCTCGGCGCGCCCGCGGTCACTCCTGCGCTTCCTCGCGCCGCTCGCGGAAGAAGGTCGCGAACGGGTTGTAGGAGCCCGCGCCCTGTCCCGAGCGCCGCACGGCGTCCGCGTCGTAGCCCTCGTCGCGCTCGCGTCCGCCGGCGCGCCCGCCCGGACGCCCGCCGCCGCGGCGGTCACCGCCACCGCCGCCGCCGCGCCCACCGCCACCGCCGCCGCCTCCACGGCGTCCCTCGCCGCGCTGGCCCGCGCCGGCCAGGCCGTCGCGCCGCGAGCGTGCGGCGCGCACGATGGGCTGCGGCTCCGAGGACCACGCCTCGCGCGCGCCGCCCTCGTCACGCCGGCGGCCGCCGCGGCGTCCGGCGCCCTCGCCCTCGGCGCGCGGGCGCCCTTCGCCGCGCGGGCGGCCCTCGCCGCGCGGGCGGCGCGGCTCGCGCCGCTCGTCGGGGACGTTCTTGAGCGACAGCTCGACGCGCGGCCCGGCGCCGTCGACGACGCGCGCGCGCAGCACCTGGCCGACCGAGAGCAGCTCGCGCGCGTCGCGCACGTAGCGCGCCGAGAGCTCGCTGATGTGGATCATCCCGTCGCGCGGGATGCCCAGGTCCACGAACACGCCGAAGCTCGTGACGCTGACGACCAGCCCCTCGACGACGGCGTCCTTGGCGATCGCCTCGGCCGGCGTCTCGGGCGCCAGCAGGCGCGGGTGGAAGAGGCGCGCGCGCCCGTCGCGGCCGGCGCGCCCGATCGCGCGCGAGAGGTCGCGCCACACGGGCTCGGCCATCCCCTCGGGCTTCTGCGCGCGGCGCAGAAGGTCGGCGCGCCCCAGCGCTTCCTCGACGCTCGGCGCGACGAGCGCGGCCACCGCGCGCGCCTGCTCGTACTGCTCGGGGTGCACGAACACGCGC
Source organism: uncultured bacterium (assembly GCA_902826945.1). The sequence continues at coordinate 109,798 of CADEGS010000002.1, forward strand.
TCGAGCGGCTCGGGCGCGCCCGAGAGGACCAGGAAGCCCGCCGCGTTCGTCCAGCGCACGCCGTCGAGCAGGCCCTCGCCGCGCAGCTCCTCGCGCGAGGCGAACGGCCGCTCGGCGCGCCGCGCGACGATCTTCTTCGCCAGCTCGTAGTCGAGCCCGGGGACGTGCCGCAGCACGTGCAGCGGCGCCGTGTTCGGGTCGCAGCCGACGAACGCGACGCACGACTCGATCGCGTCGGAGACCAGGCGGCGCAGGTTGGCCTTGCTGACGACCGACTGCTCGCGCCCCAGCCCGAGGTGGCGCACGTCCACCTTGAGCAGCTCCGCCAGCGGGTCCTGCAGGCGGCGTCCGAGGGAGATCGCCATGCGCGCCGGCACGGAGTGCTCGCCCAGCTCGGCGCGCGCGGGCTCGGAGTTCGCGTAGCTCGAGAGGCCCGCCTCGAGCACCGGGAAGACCGCCACGTCGGCGCCGAGCTGCGCCAGCGCGGCGCGCAGCTTGCGCGTCGCGTCGCGCACGCCCTTGCCGTTGCCGACCGCCAGGCAGCGCACCCCGCGCTCGCGCAGCGCGTTGCCGACCGCCTCGGCCAGCGCGGCGGGCTCGAGCGACGAGGCCTCGACCTTCACCTCGCCGCCCTGCGGCGCGCCGTCGGCGTCCAGCGCGACGATCGTCCAGTCGCCCTTGGGGTTCACGTCGAGCCCCGCCACGGGCCGCGGGCCGTAGGGCGGCGCGAGCAGCACGTGGCGCAGGCTCTGGCCGAGGAAGCGCAGCGCCTCGTCCTCGGCGCGCTCGCGCAGCTCGTGCTTCACCTCCTCCTCGAGGTAGGGCATCAGCCGGCGCCAGAAGGCGCGCTCGGCGACCGCGTGCAGCGCCGGCGCGAAGGCCGGGCGCAGGCGCCGGCCCAGCGCGGCCCGCACCTTGGGCATCGCCAGCGCCGGGTCGAGGCGCACGACGAGCGCGACCTGGCGCTGCATCAGCGCCTGGCGCAGCGCGAGCAGGCGGTGCCCCTGGATCTGGCTCAGCGGCGCGTCGAGGCGCAGGAGCGAGCGCGCGCGCGCCAGCTTCTTCTCGTCGCCCAGCGCGCGCGCCGAGAGGCGCGCCTGGCGCAGCGCCAGCCGGCGCAGCGTCGCGCGCAGGCGGCTGTCGCGGCCCAGGCGGTCGGAGAGGATGCGCAGCGCGCCCTCGAGCACCTGCTCGTCGGTGTGCAGGTCGCGGTCGGGGTTGACGAACGGCTGGCACACGCGCGCCAGCTCGGGCGAGAACTCGACGCGGATCGGAGCGTGCTTGTGCGAGGCCTCGGCGTCTCCCGCGGCCGCCGGCTCGCCGGCCGGCGCCTCGGCGTCGGTCGCCGCCGCCGCATCGTCCGTCTCCGCCGTCGCGTCCTGCGCGTGCTCGTCGGCGTGCGCGTCGCCGGCCTCCTCGGGGTGCTCGTCGCCGTGCGACTCCGCGGGCGCCTCGGCCGGCGCGGACGCCGGCGCGGCCGCGGCGGGCGCCTCGGCGTGCGCGTGCTCGCCCTCCGCTTCCTCCTCCTCGGGGGCCTCGGGCTCCGCCGGAGCGCTCGCGTCCGGCTCGACGAGCAGGTCCGCGAGCGCGCCCAGGCCGCGGTCGAGCGCGAGCTGCACCTCGGGCTCGGGGTTGCGCTGCGCCACGAGCAGGTTGTCGAGCTGCCAGCGCTCGACGCTGGCCTCGAGCTCGCGCCGCGCGCGCTCGGCGCGCGCGTCGTCGCCCGCGATCGACTTCGCCAGGTTCGCGCGCCGCGCCTCGACGTCGTCGAGCTGGCGGCGGCGCCGGTCGAGGCGGCGCAGCCCGGACTCGGTGAGCCCGCCGACCTCCACGCGCCGGTACGCGGCCAGGTAGGCGGGCCGCAGGCCCGCCGCGAGCGCTTCCCACGCGTAGGCGAGCTCTTCCCTCGAGACCGAAAACTCCTTGGCCAGCGTCTTGGTGATCGCTGCGACACTCACGTCATTCCCTCGGGGTGGTGGGTCCGCGACCCTTGCCCTGGCGACGGTGCGGGCGGCCGGCTCCGATGCGGAGCGGGCGGCGGAGCGAGCCATGGTAGCCGCCCGGCCGGATCCCAGGTAGAGGCCGAGCGGCGCACGCGCGCGCGGGCACGGCGGCCGCGCCGCGCGGGAACTCAGATGCGCACCAGCTGCACCAGGGTCTTGCCGAAGCGCAGGCCGACGGCGTCGTCGTAGGCCGTCACCAGGTTGCCGTCGCGCTCGAGCTGGTGGCCGGTGTAGCGCGCGCCCGCCTCGCGCAGCAGCGCGCGCAGCGAGGGATGCCCCGTCACGCGCTTGCCCTTCACGACGCCGGCGCGACCCAGGACGAGGACCGCCTCGCCCCAGGCCGCGACGAGCTTGCCCTGCGCGCTCGCCTCGCGCGCCAGACGCTGCGCGTCCGGATCGGCGGCCAGCCCCAGCGCGCCGGGGCCGCCGCAGAAGAGCGCGCCGCTGTAGTCGCCCATCGAGGCGTCGCGCAGCAGGCCGTCGGGCTGCAGCTCGTCCTGCAGCTCGCCGCGCAGGAGGCGCGTGTCGCTCGGCGCGACCACGCGCGTGCCCACGTGCACGTTGTGCAGCGCGGAGCGCGCGTAGCGCATCGTCGTCTCGGCGTAGCCGCCGTCGGGGAGCACCACCAGCACGGTGCTCACGTACTTGTGCACGACCAGGCCGTGCTCGTCCGTCTCGGGCTCTTTCTTGGCCATGGATTGCTCCGCGTCGCGGACGGGATCGGTCGGATCGCCCTCCGTCAGGCCGGGATCTCGAAGACCGACGCGCGCGTCTCCTCGGCGAGCACGCCCGCGCCCTGGGAGATCTGCCAGGCGATGCGCTCGTCCAGGCCCGGCAGCGCGACCTCGCCCAGCGGACGGCCGCTGAGCGCGTCGCGCACGGAGAGCAGCGCGCCGTTCGCGACGTAGAGCTTGCCGCTGTCCAGCGAGACGCTGACGTCGGGCAGGTCGTCGGCCGAGTCCTCGACGAGCTTCTCGCGCCACAGGCGCACGGCCTCGCCGGTGCGCGTCGAGAAGGCCTCGAGCAGGAGCTCCTGCTCGCCGCGGCGCGCGGCGGGACGGCCGGAGAGGACCAGCAGCACGCCGTCGCCCGCCTGCAGCTCGTGGATCACCGGGTACTCGGGCGCGACCAAGAGCACGCGCCGCCCGCCCGCCTGCGCGTCCAGCGCGAGCACGCCCTGGCGGCGCTGCGCGGCGTCGGTGAAGGCGACGAAGACGCGCTCGCCGTCGCGCGCGAGCAGGTGGTAGCGCTCGCCCTCGCGCTCGTACACCCACACCGAGCCCATCGCCTGCGTGAGGATGCCCGTGACGCGCGCGGGCGTGATCGTGACCGTCACGTCGCCCGCCACGACGGCCATGTCGAAGGGGTCGATCTCGCTGGCGGCGAGCAGCTCGCCCGTCGCGATCGCCATGCGCGCGATGCGGTGGCCCTGGATGCCCGGGCCGAGCACGACGACGTCGTCCTGGCCGCCCAGGCCGACGCCGAAGCCACGGCCGTAGCCGACCTCGCACGGTGACACCCACAGCGTCTCGCCGGTCGAGCGGTCGAAGGCGCCCAGCTTGCCGGGGATCACGTCGTCCACCCACTTCCCGCCCACGGGCGGGTCGTAGCCGTGGAGGAAGACCGGGCCCGTCTGTCCGACGAAGACGCCGTCGATCTCCCCCTTGAACTCGCGGCTCCAGCGCCTGCGCGCGGTGCGTGTCATGCGCGGATGGTAGCGGGCGGTCGCGCCCGGCACCAAGCGTCGGGGGCGCGCGCCGACCGCCCGCGTGCGGGCGGCCGGCGGCGGGGGATCAGGCGCCGCCCTCGAGGACCTTGGCCGCCACGTTGGTCGGGACGGCGCGGTACTCCTGCAGCTCCATCGCGTAGGAGCCGCGGCCCTGCGTGGCGCCGCGCAGCGCGGAGGAGTAGGCGAACATCTCGGCGATCGGCACGAGCCCGCGCACGATGCGCTGGTCGCCGCTGGCCTCGATCTCGCCGACCTCGCCGCGGCGCGAGTTCAGGTCGCCCACGACGCCGCCCAGGTACTCCTCGGGCACGCGCACCTCGACCTTCATGATCGGCTCGAGCAGCGTGCTGTTGCCCTGGCAGGCCTCGCGGAAGGCCTGCACGCCGGCGGCGTGGAAGGCCATCTCGCTCGAGTCGACGTCGTGCGCCTTGCCGTCGAACAGGGCGGCCTGGACGTTCACGAAGGGGTAGCCGGTGGTGCCCCCGCCGAGCACGCCCTCCTTGATGCCGTCCTCGACCGCGGGGATGTACTCGCGCGGGACGTTGCCGCCCTTGACCTCGTTCGTGAACTGGAAGATGCCGTCCTCGGTCTCGCCCGTGCCGAAGCGCACGTTGATCACGGCGTACTGGCCGCGGCCGCCGCTCTGGCGGATGTAGCGCACCTCCAGCTCGCGCGGGGCGCGCAGCTGCTGCTTGTAGGCCACCTTCGGGCGGCCGGTGACGACCTCGCAGCCGTAGTCGCGCTGGATGCGGTTGACCACGATCTCGAGGTGCAGCTCGCCCATCCCCGAGATGACGAGGTCGCCCGTCTCCTCGTTCGTCTGCGCGCGGAAGGTGGGGTCCTCGCGCATCATGCGCCCGATCACGTCGGTGAGCTTGTCGCGGTCCTGGCTGCGCTTGGGCTCGATGGACATCGCGATCACCGACTCGGGGAAGTGGATCTTCGAGAGCTGGATCGGATGGTCCTCGTCGCACAGCGTGTCGCCGGTGACGGTGTTCTTGAGGCCGAGCACGGCCGCGATCTGGCCGGCCGGCACCTCGTCGATCGACTCGCGCTTGTTGGCGTGCACGCGCACCAGGCGGCCGATGCGCTCGTGCTTGCGCGTGCGCGGGTTGAGCACGCGCACGCCCTTCTTCAGCACGCCCGAGTAGACGCGCACGAAGGTCAGGTCGCCGGTGGCCTCGGCGATGGTCTTGAAGGCCATCAGGCTCATCGGCTCGCTGTCCTCCGCCTTGCGCGTGGCCGGCTGGCCGTCGGGCGTCTCGCCCTCGACCGGGGGCAGGTCGAGCGGGTTCGGGAGGTAGTCCACGACCGCGTCGAGCAGCAGGGCGACGCCCTTGTCCTTCAGCGCCGAGCCGCACAGGACGGGCGTGATCTCCATCGCGACCGTGCCCTTGCGCAGCGCGCGCCGGATCATCTCGGGGCTGATCTCCTCCTCCTCGACGAAGAGGTCGAGCAGCTCCTCGTCGAACTCCGCGGCCGTCTCGCACAGCTCGTGGCGGCGCACCTGCGCCTCCTCCATCAGCTCCGGCGGGATCGGCAGCACGCTGTAGGTCTTGCCGCCGCTGCCCTCCTCGAACTGGAGGTAGCGCATGCCGACCAGGTCGATCACGGCCTGGAAGTCCTTCTCGCGGCCGATCGGCATCTGCACCGGGACGGGGCGCGCGCCGAGGCGGTCGATGATCGTCTGCACCGAGCGGTCGAAGTCCGCGCCGACGCGGTCGAGCTTGTTGACGAAGCACAGGCGCGGCACGCGGTAGCGGTCGGCCTGGCGCCAGACCGTCTCGGACTGCGCCTCGACCCCTTGCACGCCGTCGAACACCGCCACAGCCCCGTCGAGCACGCGCAGCGAGCGCTCCACCTCGACCGTGAAGTCGACGTGGCCGGGCGTGTCGATGATGTTGATCGAGTGCTCCTTCCACTCGACCGAGGTGGCGGCCGACTGGATCGTGATGCCCCGCTTCTGCTCCTCCTCGAGGAAGTCCATCGTGGCGGCGCCGTCGTGCACCTCGCCCACGCGGTGGATCTTCGCGGTCAGGAACAGGATGCGCTCCGTGACGGTCGTCTTGCCGGCATCGATGTGGGCCATGATGCCGATGTTGCGGTGCGTGACGAGGCCGGACTGCTTCGGATCGGAGGCGCTCTTGGTCTGGACGGCTGGAGTCATCGGAGGGATTCCACGAGGGGGGCGGCGCAGAGGCGCCGCCCGAGGGGTGCGGATCCGTCGGGAGGGCCCCGGACGGATCGGTGCGGATCGCCCCTTTTCGGGCGGTGCGAGCGAAAAAGGTTAGATGCTTTCGGCGGGCTGTCAACGGGGAGCGAGCGGCTCGACCCGATCCCCCGGCGCGCCGCCGCCGGCGCCCTCTGGCACCCCCGCCTCGATCGCGCGCCCGCCGCTCACGTAGCCGTGGAAGCGCATCGGGATGCCCTCGCCCCGCCCCGGCGCGGGCGCGTCCTGCAGGTGCACCAGCAGGGCCGCGTCGCGCCGGGTCGAGCCCGCGGCGGAGTCGCCCAGGCGCGCCAGCACCTGGCCCGCGCGCACGCTCTCCCCCGGGCGCGCGACGAGGCTCCCCTGGCGCAGGTTGGCGAGCACGAGGTACTCGCCCGGCGCGACCGCGAGCACGGCGTGGTTCCCGAACGGCGTGCGGCCGGCGTCCGCGCCGTCCCGCAGCTCGTCCTGCGCGGCGATCACGGTCGCGTCGCAGGGGGCGAGCACCGCCCTCCCCTCCTCGCCCTGCTCGTCGGGCACCAGCGCGAAGCCGTAGCGCCGCGCCGGCGAGTAGGCGAGCGCGTTGCGCGCCGCGCGCTCCCCGCCCCAGCGCACGCGCCAGGCGCCCTCGCAGGGCAGGCGGAAGCGGACCGCGCTCGGACGCGTCGCGTGCGACGAGGGGTAGGGGAACGGCAGCGAGAGGACGAAGAGCGAGCCGGCCAGGACGCCGAGCGGC
>CADEGS010000003.1:0-23774 GCA_902826945.1 uncultured bacterium
TCGACCTTCATCTGGATCAGCTTGCCGAGGTTCTCGACGTAGTCGTCCTCGAAGCGCTCGAGGTCGAAGTCCTCGATCGTCGAGGCGTCGATGAGCGTGCTCGTCAGCTTGCGCTCCTCGGCCGAGGTCTTGGGCGCCTCGAGGTCCTCGCGGAAGGGCGCGGCGCTCTTGATGCGCTTCGCGTAGTGCAGGACGCCCATCGTCAGGAGCTTCTCGTCCGGCCGCAGCATCACGAGCTGCTCGCGCCCGGCGAGCACGATCTGCGCCAGGCCCACGACGCCCGCCTCGCGCATGCCCTCGCACAGGAGCGCGTAGGGGCGCTGGCCCGCCACGCCGTCGGGCAGGAGGTAGTAGGTCTTGCCGGCCATGTAGACCGGGTCGATCGCGTCGGCCTTCACGAAGCCGGCCATCTTGACCGTGCGGTCGGACTGCTTGCGGATCTTCGCCAGCTCGTCGGGGTCGATCACGACGTACTGGTCCTTGGCGTACTCGTAGCCGCTCTGGATCTCGTCGCTCGAGAGCTCGCCGTGCTCCGGGCAGACCTTCTTGTAGCGCACCCGGTCGTTGCAGCCCTTGTGGAGCTGGTTCAGGTGGATCTCGCCCGTCGTCTCGTGCGCGGTGAAGGCCTTCACCGGCACGGACACGAGGCTGAGTTGCAGGAAGCCCTTCCAGCTCGAGCGCGGTGCCATGCGACTGTCTCCTTGAGGTCGCCCGGCGCGTCGCGGCGCCGCGGGCGGACCGACCATGATAGGCCGTCCTCCTTTCGGCGGCGGAAGCGCTTTCCTTGACCGCGCAGCGGAGCCCGTAACGGCGGGCCGAACGCGCGAGCGGACTTCCATGCGCCGCGCTGCGGCACGCGGCGTGCGGGCCCGTCCCTTGTCCCGCGGACGCGACGCTACCATGGCCCCCGGCCCCTGCGACGTCGCCGCGCGCGGCGCCCGAGACCGAAAAGGAAGAGCATGAGGATCGCGATGGTCGGACTGGGGCGCATGGGCGCCAACATGACGCGCCGGCTGCTCGGCGCCGGGCACGAGGTCGTGGCCTTCGACCTGGACGCCGCCGCGGTGCGCGCGGCCGCCGGCGCCGGCGCCGTCGCGGCGCGGAGCCTCGAAGAGGTCGTGGCCGAGCTGCGGCCGCCGCGCGCGGTGTGGGTCATGGTCCCCGCGGGCGCGCCGACCGAGAAGGTCGTGCGCGAGCTCGGCCTGCGCCTCGAGCGCGGCGACGCGATCGTCGACGGCGGCAACTCCTTCTACAAGGACGACGCGCGGCGCGCGCGCGAGCTGGCGCCGCGCGGCATCCACTACCTCGACGCCGGCACGAGCGGCGGCGTGTGGGGCGCCGAGCGCGGCTACTGCCTGATGGTCGGCGGCGAGCGCGAGGCCTTCGAGCGCCTGGTGCCGATCTTCCGCGCGCTGGCGCCGGGCGCGGGCACGATCGACCGCACGCCCGGTCGCGCCGGCCGCGAGAGCACCGCCGAGGAGGGCTTCCTGCACTGCGGGCCCGCCGGCGCCGGGCACTTCGTGAAGATGGTCCACAACGGCATCGAGTACGGCCTGATGGAGGCCTACGCCGAGGGCTTCGACCTGCTGCGCGCGGCGTCGAAGCCGGAGGTCGCCGAGGAGCACCGCTACGACCTCGACGTCGCCGACATCGCCGAGCTGTGGCGGCGCGGCAGCGTGGTCGGCTCCTGGCTGCTCGACCTGTGCTCGCGCGCGCTGGCCGAGAATCCCGCGCTCGAGGGCTACAGCGGCCACGTGGCGGACTCGGGCGAGGGGCGCTGGACGGTGCAGGCCGCGATCGAGACGGCGGTGCCGGCCGACGTCCTGACCACGGCGCTCTTCAAGCGCTTCCGCTCGCGCCAGGGGAACACCTTCGCCGAGAAGATGCTCTCGGCCATGCGCAAGCAGTTCGGCGGCCACGTCGAGCCGCCGCGGAGCTGACCATGGCGCGCGAGAAGACCCAGGACGAGCCCGAGGCGCGCGCGCGCGGCTGCGTGGTCGTGATCCTCGGCGCCTCGGGCGACCTGACGCACCGCAAGCTGGTGCCGGCGCTCTACAACCTCTCGCGCCAGCGCCTGCTGCCGCGCCACTTCGCCGTGGTCGGCTTCGCGCGCAGCGACTGGTCGGACGAGGAGTTCCGCGCCTCCATGGCGGACAAGGTCAAGAGCTACGCGGCGGACGACTTCGACGCGAGGGCCTGGGCCTGGCTGGAGCAGCGCATCCACTACCACCGCGGAGACTTCTCGAGCGCCCCCGACTTCGCCTCGCTGAAGGAGCGCCTGGACGCGATCGACGACGAGATCGGCGCGCCGGGCGACTACCTCTTCTACCTCGCGACCGCGCCGGAGTTCTTCACGCCGGTGGTCGGGAACCTGGACGGGGCCGGCCTGACGACCGAGCAGGGTGACGCCTGGCGGCGCGTCGTCGTCGAGAAGCCCTTCGGCCGCGACCTGGACTCCGCGCGCGCGCTGAACAGGGAGCTCCTGTGCCACCTCGCCGAGAAGCAGATCTACCGCATCGATCACTACCTCGGGAAGGAGACCGTCCAGAACCTGCTCGTGTTCCGCTTCGCGAACGGGATCTTCGAGCCGATCTGGAACCGTCGCTACGTCGACCACGTGCAGATCACGGTGGCGGAGACGCTCGGCGTCGAGGGGCGCGGCGGCTACTACGACCACGCCGGCGCGCTGCGCGACATGGTCCCGAACCACATCTTCCAGCTCATCTCGCTGGTGGCGATGGAGCCGCCGATCTCGTTCGATGCCGACGCGGTGCGCGACGAGCAGTCGAAGGCGCTGCGCGCGATCGAGCTCCTGAGCGAGGAGGCGGTCCTGACCGAGACCGTGCGCGGCCAGTACGGCGCGGGCCAGGCGGGCGAGCGCCGGCTGCCCGCCTACCGCGCCGAGGAGCGGGTGTCGCCGCAGTCGAAGACCGAGACCTTCGTCGCGATGAAGCTCGGCATCGACAACTGGCGCTGGAAGGGCGTGCCCTTCTACCTGCGCGTGGGCAAGGCGCTGCCGCAGCGCGTGACCGAGATCACGGTGCAGTTCAAGAGCCCGCCCTTCATGCTGTTCCGCGACACGCCGGTCAGCGACCTGGCGCCGAACCAGCTCGTGATCAACGTGCAGCCCGACGAGGGCATCACGCTGCACTTCGGCGTCAAGGTCCCCGGCGCGAGGATGCGCATCGGCTCGGTGGACATGGACTTCAAGTACCGCGAGCACTTCGGGCGCGAGCTCGCCACCGGCTACGAGCGCCTGCTGCACGACGCGATCCAGGGCGACCAGACGCTCTTCCAGCGCGCCGACATGGTCGAGGCCGGCTGGGAGGTCGTGACGCCCGTGCTCGACGTGTGGCAGGCGCTGCCGGCGCGCGACTTCCCGAACTACGCCGCGGGCTCCTGGGGTCCGGCGGACGCGACCGAGCTGATCGAGCGCGACGGCCGCGCCTGGCGCGCGATCGAGCCGGACGAGGCGAGCGAGGCGGGGTGAGCGCGCCGCGGCGCACGGTGCTCCCCGACGCCGCCGCCCTGGCGGAGCGCGCGGCGGAGCTCGTGCTCGAGGCCGCGCGCGCGGCGCTGGCGGCGCGCGGGCGCTTCGACCTCGTGCTCTCCGGCGGCTCGACGCCCGCGCACCTCTACCGCGCGCTCGCGCGCCGGCCGGCGGAGGCCTTCGGGGGCTGGCACCTGTGGTGGGGCGACGAGCGCCTCGTCCCGCCGGACGACCAGGACAGCAACCAGCGCCTGGTGCGCGAGACGCTGCTCGCGTCGCACCCCTGGCCGCCCGAGCGCGTGCACCCGATCCCGACCGAGGGCGTGACGGCGGCCGAGGCGGCGCGCCTCTACGAGCGCGCGCTGCGCGCGGAGCTCGGCGTGCGCGAGCCGCTGTTCGACCTCGTGCTGCTCGGCCTCGGCACCGACGGGCACACCGCGTCGCTCTTCCCCGGCGGCGAGGCGCTCGACGTGCGCGACGCGCTGGCCGCCGCCGCGCGCCCCGCGCACGCGCCGCACGCGCGCGTCACGCTGAGCCTGCCCGCGCTGTGCTCGGCGCGCGACGTCCTGTTCCTCGTCAGCGGCGCCGAGAAGCGCGCGATGCTCGCGCGCGTCCTCGCGCTGGCGGAGCCCGCGCCCGAGCTGCCCGCCTCGCTCGTGCGCGCGCGCGCCGGCCGCACGCTCTGGCTGTGCGACGAGGCGGCGGCCGGCTGAGGAGTCGTCCCCGGCCGCGAGCGCGTCCGCCCGCGCGGCGCCGATTGGAGCCGCGCCCCTCCTCGGCTACCTTGGGCGGCCCGGCGCGCCCATGGCAGACCTCGAGAAGCCCGGCTCCTTCTACCTCGGCCGCGCGCAGAGCGCGCCGGGCGGCGAGCCCGACGGCGAGCCGCTGCTCTACGACGCGCGCCACCTGACGACGCACGCGCTGTGCGTCGGCATGACCGGCAGCGGCAAGACGGGCCTGGGGATCGGCCTGCTCGAGGAGGCCGCGCTCGACGGCGTGCCCGCGATCGTCGTCGATCCCAAGGGCGACATGGCGAACCTCTTGCTCGCCTTCCCCGAGCTGCGCCCCGAGGACTTCGCGCCCTGGGTCGACCCCGACGAGGCGACGCGCCTCGGGATCGCGCCCGACGAGCTCGCGCGCCGCACGGCCGCGAGCTGGCGCGAGGGCCTGGCGCAGTGGGGGCAGGACGGCGCGCGCATCGCGCGCCTGCGCGCCGCGGCCGACTTCGCCGTCTACACGCCGGGCAGCACCGCCGCGCGGCCGCTGCGCGTGCTGCGCTCGCTGGCGGCGCCGCCGCCCGCGCTGCGCGCCGACGTCGAGGCGCTGAACGAGCGCGTCACCGGCAGCGTCAGCGGCCTGCTCGCGCTGCTCGGCATCGACGCCGACCCGATCCAGAGCCGCGAGGCGATCCTGCTCGCGAACATCGTGCAGCGCGCCTGGAACGAGGGCCGCGACCTCGACCTGGCCGAGCTGATCCGCGCCATCCAGGACCCGCCCTTCGAGCGCCTGGGCGTGCTCGCCGTCGACGCCTTCTTCCCGGCCAAGGAGCGCTTCCAGCTCGCGCTCGCGCTCAACAACCTGCTGGCCTCGCCCGGCTTCGCCGCGTGGCTCGAGGGCGAGCCGCTCGACGTCGCGCGCCTGCTGTGGACCGCGGACGGCCGCCCGCGCGTCTCGATCCTCTCGATCGCGCACCTCTCCGAGACCGAGCGGATGTTCTTCGTGACGCTGCTGCTCGGCGAGGTGCTGGCCTGGGTGCGCACGCAGCCGGGCACGACCAGCCTGCGCGCGCTCCTCTACATGGACGAGATCTTCGGCTTCTTCCCGCCGACGCGGGAGCCGCCGTCCAAGCGCCCGATGCTGACGCTGCTCAAGCAGGCGCGCGCGTATGGCCTCGGGATCGTGCTCGCCACGCAGAACCCGGTCGACCTCGACTACAAGGGCCTCTCGAACGCCGGCACGTGGTTCCTCGGCCGCCTGCAGACCGAGCGCGACAAGCTGCGCGTGCTCGACGGCCTCGAGGGCGCGCTGCGCGGTGCGGGCCGCGCCTTCGACCGCGCCGAGCTCGAGGCGATCCTGTCGGGCCTGGGCAAGCGCGTGTTCCTGATGCACGACGTGCACGCCGAGCGCCCGCAGCTCTTCCGCACGCGCTGGGCGCTCAGCTACCTGCACGGCCCGCTCTCGCGCGCGCAGCTCCGCCGCCTGGCGGGCGCGGCGCCGGCGGAAGCGCCGGGTGCTCAGGCGTCCGCAGCGGGAGCGCAGGCGTCCGCGACGGCAGCGCAACCCGCTTCTCCTGGAGCGCAGGCCGCCGCGCCGGCCCCTTCGCCGGCAGCTTCTGTCGCGCCGTCGCCCGCGCCCGCGGCGCCCGCGGCGGGCAAGGACGCGACGGCGAGCGCCGGCACCGCGCGCCCCGTGCTCGACCCCGCGATCGAGGAGCGCTTCGCACGGGCCAGCGCGCCGCTCGCTGCGGGCGAGACGCGCCTCTACCGTCCGATGCTGCACGCGCACGCGCGCCTGCACCACAAGAGCGCGAGCCCGCGCGTGGACGCCTGGCGCGAGCTCGACGTGCTCGTGCCGCTCGGGGCCGAGGCGTCCGAGCCGCCCTGGGACGAGGCCGAGGTGGCGAGCGGCGCCGCCGTGCCGCCGACGCAGGACGAGCCCGACGCCGGCGCGCGCTTCGACGCGCTCCCCGCCGAGGCCGCGCGCCCCGAGCGCTGGTCGCGCTGGCAGAAGGCGCTCCTCGCGCACCTCTACCGCACGCAGCCGCTCGTGCTCTACGAGTGCGCCGCGGTCGAGCTCGTCTCCGAGCCGGGCGAGGCCGAGGCGAACTTCCGCCTGCGCTTCGAGCACGCGCTCGCGGCGAGGCGCGAGCAGGAGGCCGCCGCGCTGCGCGAGCGCGCCGAAGCGCGCCTCGAGCGCGCGCGCGAGGCCGTGCGCAAGGCGCGCGAGCGGGTCGGCGTGCAGGAGGAGCAGCTCGGCCAGAAGAAGCGCGAGGGCTGGATCGCGGTCGGCTCCTCGCTGCTCGGCGCGCTCTTCAGCAAGAAGCGCGCGAGCGCCGCGAACGTCGGCCGCGCCTCGTCGGCGGCGCGCGCCATGGGCCGCAGCGCGCGCGAGCAGGCCGACGTCGAGCGCGCCGAGCGCGACCTGAAGGCGGCGGAGGAAGCGCTCGCGGCGCTCGAGCAGGACCTCGCGCGCGACGTCGCCGCGCTGGAAGAGCGCTTCCGCCCCGCCGGCCTCGCGCTCGAGGAGCGCGCGGTCGCCCCGCGCAAGTCCGACCTCGAGCTCTCCGGCCCGTGCCTGCTGTGGGTCCCCTGGACGCTCGCGCCGGGCGGCGTGGCGCGCCGAGCGCTGGCGCGCTGAGCGACGCCGACGCCAGGCGGTTGAGCGGCGCAGGCCGCTCGGCTCAGTTCGACGCCGGCACGCTCTCGGTGGGCTTGATGCCCTCGAACAGCTGGTCCGCGCTCTTCAGCCACTTGCCGTTGCGGCGCTCCACCGCGATCCCGCCGGGTGAGGCGTCCTTCCACTGCGCCCAGCCCTTCACGCCGTCCCAGCTCTTCACGCGGTGGAAGAAGCGCTCGGCCGAGCGCTCGAACGTGACGCCGGCGCGGTAGTCGGCGCCGGCGAGCTTCTGCGCCTCGGTGAGCGACTCCGGCGCGAGCGTGAACTCGAGCGCGCGGATCTGGCGGAAGGGTGTGTCGGGCAACTCCGGCAGGATCTGGCCGTTCATCGCTCGCTGCTGGAGCTGCGTCGTCCAGCCGTCGGGTCCTTTCGTCCAGTGCTCCTCGAGAGTCGCCAGGACGAACGCGCGCGCCTCGAGGTCGAGCGCCGACGGCTGCCGCGCGGCCGCCGGCGGCGCGCCGGCCGCCCTGGCCGCACCGGCCGCGGGCAGGTCGAGGTCGACCTTGGGCTCCCAGCCCGCGTCGGTCCTGGCGAAGTCGACGCTGCCCGTGATCGTGCGCGTCTCGCCGCGCGCGACGCGCTCGCTCGGCCAGGTCTCCGTCGCGCCGAGCGCCAGCCCCGCGTGCTCGCCGCCCAGCACCCAGAAGCCGTCCTCCGCGAACGCGAGCTCCGCCGTGAACCCGACGCTGACGACCTCGAGCCCCAGGATGTCGCCCTTCTGCGTGTCTTGCTCCTCGAAGCTCGCGAGCGACACCTTGCCGCCCGCGTGCTGCGCGATCTCGGCTGCCAGCACCGCCCTGGCCTCGCTTCCGTCGGGCGTGGACGACCCGCACCCGGCGGGGACGAGCGCGGCGAGGGTGAGAACGAGCGTGGAAGGCTTCATCGGAGACTCTCCTCGGGGTGAGCGGGTTGGATGGCGCCGGAGCAGCGCCAACGACCGCAGATGCGCGAGCGCGGTGCCCGTCCGCAGTGCTTTCTCGGGCTTCGAGCGTCTCGCGCGGCGCCCCGTGGCCCCCGTTGGCTGGGCGGCCCTGGACGCTGGCTGACCCCTCGACGGCGTGGCGCGCCGGACGCAAGCGCGCTGACGCCGAGCGTGGACGAGCGCGGTACGCCGAGGCTGGGCAAGAAAAAGGAGTCGCGCGCCCGTTCGGTCCGACCGCGGAGCGTCATGCCGCTCTACCATCCGCAGAGCCGGACGAAGAGCCTCCCCCGTGCGCGCGCCAGCCTCCCCGCTCCTCTGCGCCGTCCTCCTCGCGTGCTGGCCGGGACTCGCGCCCGCGCCGTGCGCCGCGCAGGCGAGCGGCGCGCCTCCGCCCTCGCCCCTCGACGAGGTCCACGCGCTCGAGCTGACGGCCGACGACCCGGCGCTGATCGACGGTCGCGGCCCGACGCAGCTCGTCGAGCTCGAGATCCGCTTCTCCGGCACGCTGCACCTGTGGACGCGCTCGGAGCTGGACCTCTTTCTGCAGGTCGTGGACCCCGAGTCCTTCGCGATCCTCGCCGAGGACGACGACTCGGGCGGGGGGAACGTGCCCTACCTCGAGAGGACCGTGGAGGAGGGGGACCGACTCGCCGTCCTGATCGCCTCGACCGGCGCCGACGCGCTCGGCTCGTTCGAGCTGCACGTCGTGGCCGCACCCGAGACGGAGACCACGCGCGAGGCGGCGCTCCGCGCCACGGGCGGCCTGGCCGAGGCGCGCCGTCTGCAGCAGGAAGGAGACCTCGATGCGGCCCGGAGCCGGATCGAGGCGCTCGTGTCGGAGCTCCTCTCCACGCCCGGATCGGCAGCGAGCGAGCTGGTCGCGGAGGCCTGCTGGCAGCTCGGGCAGCCGGCGAAGGAGAGCGGCGACCTGGCTTCGTGCCTCGCGGCGTGGAAGGCGACGCGCGACCATCGCGAGCGCACGCTTCCGTCCGCCCACCCCGATCTGCTCGGCGCCCGACAGAACCTGGCCGCCACGATGCGGGAGACGGGCGATCTCCCGGGCGCGCGCGCGCTGGAGGAATCCGTGCTGGCGGCTCGCGAGCGGACGCTGCCCGAGGACCACCCCGCCCTGCTCGATGCCCGCAGGAACCTGGCCGTCACGAGGCACGCGATGGGCGATCGCTCCGGCGCCCGCGCGCTCCTCCTGTCGGTGCTGTCGGCCTGCGAGCGGACGCTGCCCGAGGGCCACCCCGACCTGCTCGCTGCCCGGCAGAACGCGGCCCTCGTGAGGAAGGAGACGGGCGATCTCCCAGGCGCGCGCGCGCTCGAGGAATCGGTGCTGGCGGCTCGCGAGCGGACGCTGCCCGAAGACCACCCCGACCTCCTCGCTGCCCGACGAAATCTGGCCGGGACGCTGCGGGAGATGGGGGACCTTCCCGGCGCCCGAGCGCTCTTCGAATCGGTGCTGGCGGCTCGCGAGCGGACGCTGCCCGAGGGCAACCCGAACCTGCTCGCCGCCCGGCTGAACGTGGCCGTCGTGATGAAGGAGATGGGCGATCTCCCCGGCTCCTGCGCGCTCGAGGAGTCGGTGCTGGCAGCTCGCGAGCAGACGCTGCCCGAGGGCCACCCCGACCTCCTGCTCGCCCGACAAGGCCTGGCTGGAACGATGTGGAGGATGGGTGATCTCCCCGGTGCCCGCGCGCTCGAGGAGTCGGTGCTGGCAGCTCGCGAGCGGACGCTGCCCGAGGACCACCCCGACCTCCTCGATGCCCGACAGAACCTGGCCGGAACGCTGTGGAAGATGGGTGATCTTCGCGGCGCCCGGGCGCTCTTCGAATCGGTGCTGGCGTCTCGCGAGCGGACGCTGCCCGAGGACCACCCCGATCGTCTCGCTGCCCGGCAGAACCTGGCCGCCGCGATGAAGTCGCAGGGCGATCTCTCCGGCGCCCGCGCGCTCTACGCATCGGTGCTGGCGGACTACGAGCGGACGCTGCCCGAGGGCCACCCCGACCTGCTCGCTGCCCGGCAAGGCCTGGCGGCCACGATGGGGGCCTCGGGCGATCTCCCCGCCGCTCGAGCGCTGGAGGAATCGCTGCTGGCCAGCTACGAGCGAACGCTGCCCGAGGGCCACCCCGAGCTCCTCGCAGCCCGCGGGAACCTGGCCGTCACGATGGCCGGCCTGGGCGACCTCACCGGGGCCCGCGGTCTCGTCGGCCCCCAGGTCGCAGGCGTGCGCGCGCGCGTCCTGGGCTCGCTGACCCTGGCCCCGCGCCAGGCGAGGGAGGTCGTCGCGGGCGAGGCCCAGCGGCTCGCGGAGGTCCTCTTCCTGACCCGGAGCACCGATGCGGACCTGCAGGGGCCCGTCTTCGAGCTCCAGGAGACGATGCGGATGGTGGCCGGAGAAGCGGCGCGGGCGCTGCGGGCCGTGGGGGATCCAAGGATCCGCTCGCTCCTCGACCAGGTCGGGGCGGTCCGCGGGGCGCTCGGCGATCTGAGCTCGCGCTCGTCGGATCTCGAGCCTGCGGCCCTCTCGGCGGAGCTGACGCGCCTCTTGCAGGAGCGGGATCGTCTGGAGCGCGAGGCGAGCCGGCTGCAGGCGGAGCGCGGGGTCGAGACGAGCGGAGTCGAGATCGCTTCGCTGGCGCATGCGCTCGGGGAGGGCGCAGCGCTGGTCACCTACCGCCGGATCGAGCACTGGGATCGAGTCGAGGGGCAGGGACCCGTCGTGGTGGGGAGCGACCACCTGCTGGCGCACGTGCTCGCGGCCGACGGGTCGCTCGTGCGTCTCGATCTCGGGGAGGCGTCGGAGCTGGAGGGGCTGGTGACGGCCTGGCGCGCGGCGGTCGGAGCGCCGCTCCTGCGGGGGCTGGCGGCGGAGGAGGAGGAAGGAGATCGGGAACGGGCGGCGGGCGAGGCCTTGCGGGCGAGGCTGCTCGATCCGGTGCTGGCCGTGCTCGACGAGAGAGTGGAGCGGCTGCACGTGTGCGCCGACGATCTCGTGTACCTCGTACCGCTGGACGCTCTGCCGTTCGAGCAGGGGCGCGTCGGAGATCGCTGGAGCCTCGTGAACGAGGTCTCCTGCGCACGGCTGTCGTCGACGAGCCAGCGGGAGAGGGACGGGAAGGGGCTGCTCGCGCTCGGCGGCGTCGACTACGACGCGGGCGAAGAGACCGCTCCCTCCGCCGGCGGTGAGTCGGCCGCCACACGCAGCGCGATGCCGGAGGGCTTCTCGAAGCTGCTGCAAACGCGCTTCGAGGCGGAGACGACGGGAGCGCTGGCCGAGGACCTGCTCGAGGTCCAGCCGGTCGTGCTGACGAAGAAGGAAGCGACCAAGGCGGCCCTCTTCGAGCGAGCTCCGGGCAAGCGCTGGCTGCACCTGGCGACGCACGGGTGGTTTGCCGACGAGGCGCTGAAGTCGACGCTCGACGAGGAGCCCGCCGGTGCAAACGGTGCGAGCGGGCGCGGCTGGACGTCGATGAGCACGCGGGAGCGGGTGACCGGCATGGCGCCGATGCTGCTCTGCGGCCTGGCGCTCGCCGGCGCGAACCGCCCGATGGACTCGCTCGGCAGGCGCCCGGGGATCCTGACCGCCGAGGAGCTGTGCTCGCTCGACCTCTCGTCGTGCGAGCTGGCCGTGCTCTCCGCCTGCGAGACGAACGTCGGCATCCGCCGCGCGGGCCAGGGGATCCAGTCGCTGCAGGCGGCGCTCTACGCCGCGGGAGCGAAGAGCTCGATCACGTCGCTGTGGAAGGTCGACGACGCGGCGACGCGGCGTCTCTTCGAGCTCTTCTACACGAAGCTGTGGGAGGAGAAGCTGCCGAAGGCCGAGGCCCTGTGGCAGGCGAAGCGCGCGCTGCGCGACGAGGGCGCGCCGGTGCGCGACTGGGCGGCGTGGGTGCTGACGGGGGATCCGGAGTGAATGCGCAGCGCCGCGGTTGCCGCGCGCGGCTCCGGGGAGAGGCTCGATGAGCTCGCTCCTGGCCTCGATGCTCGGATCCCTGGTCGTTGCCGTGCTCGCGCCGCTCGCGGGCTCGCAGGCGACCGAGCGACCCGCCCACGAGCCCGCCGCCGAGACTCGCTACGAGGCCGCCGAGGCGCTGGAGCTGGTCCTCTTCGCGCTGCGCGAGGAGGGTCGGGACGGCGCGCGGGCGATGCTCCAGGATGTGGTCCCCAGGCTGGCGAGGCCGGAGGCCGGCGAGCCGTACGGCCACCTCGGCAAGCTGCAAGAGCTCGACCGCCTGGCGGAGGATCTCGAGAGCCTGCCCGAGCTGCGCCTGCTGCGCGAGGCCGTGCTCGCGACGCGCGAGGAGCTCTCGCCGCCGGACGATCGCAGCGTGCTCATGGCCAAGCTGAACCTCGGCTGGACGCGCTACGAGCTCGGCGACCTCGCGGGCGCGCACGAGCTCTTCGAGGCGGTGCACGCGACCTGGACACGCCTGCTCCCCGCCGACCACGCCGACCTGCTCTGGGCGCAGGTCCACCTGGCGACGACGAGGCGTGAGCTGGGCGATCTGCACGGAGCGCTCGCGCTCGAGGAGGCCGTGCACAGGGTCCGCGCGCGCGAGCTCCCCGCCGACCACCCCGACCTGCTCGTCGCGAAGCAGAACCTCGCCCTGACGAGGAAGGCGCTGGGCGACCTGCGGGGAGCGCTCGAGCTCGAGCAGACCGTGCACGAGGCTCGCTCGCGGCTCTTCCCCGCCGACGACCTCGAGCTGCTCAAGGCCAAGCAGAACCTCGGCGAGACGCTGCTACAGCTCGGCGACCTGCGCGGCGCGCAGGAGCTCCTCGAGGTCGTGCACGAGGCGTTCTCGCGCCTGCTGCCTGCCGACCATCACCTCCTGCTCCTGGCCAAGCAGAACCTGGCCGTGACGAGGAGCGCGCTCGGCGACCTGCACGGGGCGCGCGCGCTCGAGGAGGCCGTGCTGGAGGCCCGCGGGCGCTTGCTCCCCGCAGATCACCCCGACCTGCTCTCGGTGCGACAGAACCTCGCCGCGACACGGTCGAGGCTCGGCGACCTGCTCGGAGCGCGCGCGCTCGAGGAGGCCGTGCTCGAGGTCAGGGAGCGCTTGCTCCCCGCCGACCATCCCGACCTGCTCGACGCGCGGCAGAACCTGGCCGTGACGCGGGCGGCGCTCGGCGACCGGGTCGGTGCGCGCGAGCTCGAGGAGGCGGTGCTCGAGGCCCGCGCGCGACTCTTGCCTCCGGACCACCCCGACCTGCTCGCGGCGATGCAGAACCTGGCCGCGACGCAAGGCGACCTCGGCGACCTGGCGGGCGCGCGCGAGCTCGACGAGGCCGTGCTCGCGGCGCGGGCACGAGCGCTCCCACCCGATCACCCCGATCTCCTGATCACGAGGAAGAACCTCGCCATCTGGAGGAAGGGGCTGGGCGACCTGGAGGGAGCGCGCGAGCTCGAGGAGGCCGTGCTGGAGGCCTGGACGCGGCTCCTGCCTCCCGATCATCCCTACCTCCTCGCCGTGAAAGGGAATCTCGCCGCGACGAGGGCGGGCCTCGGCGACCTCGCAGGAGCGCTCGAGCTCGACGAGGCCGTGCTCGCGGCTCGCACGCGTCTCCTGCCCCCCGACCACCCCGATCTGCTCGCCGCGCAGCTGAACCTGGCCGTGACGAGGCAAAGGCTCTGCGACGGCCAGGGCGCGCGCGCGCTGTTCGCGAGCCTGCTCGAGGGACAGCGTCTGCGCGCGCGCACGTTGCCCTCGGAGGCCGCGCGGCTCGCCAGGGAGGGCGCTCGCGCGGAGCTCCAGCGGCTCTTCAGGGCCCTGGGCCCGGCCACGGGATCGGGGCTCGAGCCGGAGCTCTTCGCGACGCTCGAGGAGCTCCGGCTGGCCTCGATGGCGGGCGCCGAGGCGGCGCACGCCATCGCCGAGCGGCCGGAGCTCGCCGAGCTCGCGCGTGGCGCGGCCGATGCGCGGGCGCGTCTCAACGACCACGCCGCGGCCGGTCCTCCGGACGGGACGAGCGTCGAGGCCTGGCGCGAGGATCTGCTGGCGCTGGCCGAGGAGCGCGACCGCGCGGAGCACGCGCTGCGCCGCGCGCTCGCCGAGACGGGCGCGTTCGTGGGGAAGATCGACGCTGGCGGCGTGGCGGCACGGCTCGCCCCGGGAGCGGCGCTGGCGTCGTTCCTGCGCTACCCGAGGTGGCTCGAGCGGGACCTGGCCACGAGCGGGCCGCTGCTCGAGGTGGACTCGCTGCTGGCGTTCCTCGTGCTTCCCGATGGGGCCGTGCGGCGGATCGAGCTCGGGCCGGCGGCGGAGATCGAGGCGCTCGTGCGCGACTGGCGCGCGAGCCTGGGGCGTCCGCTCGCGGGCCGCGGGGTCGAGGTCGCCGGAGCCCGGAGCGGTGCCGAGCCGCTCGACGCGCTCGGCGCTCGCCTGCGCGAGCGGATCCTGGACCCCATCCGCACCGCGGTGCCCGGCCTCACGAGCCTGCACGTCGTGCTGGACGACGTCTTGCACCTCGTGCCGCTCGACGCGCTGCCGCTCGAGGACGGGCTCGTCGGCGAGCGCATCGCGATCCGGAACGAGGTCACGCTGGCGCGGCTGCTGGGCGGGCGCCGTGACGTCGCGGCCGAAGGCGTCCTGACGGCGGCGGGCGGCATCGACTACCAGGCCGAGCTCGGCGCGCAGGCGCCGGCGCGGCTGCAAGGGGCCACGCCGCCGGTGGAGGCGGGGACGCGCTCCGGCGCGGCCGGCTTCCTTCCGCTGCCCGAGACGAGCGGCGAGATCGCGTCGATCGCCGCGCTCTATCGCGGGGCGTTCGAGCGCGAGGCGAGCGTGCTCTCGGGCTCGGGCGTGACCAAGGCGGCGCTCTTCGCGGCGGCGCCGCGGACGCGCTACCTGCACCTCGCGACGCACGGGTGGTTCGCGAGCGAGAGCTTCCGGTCGCAGCTCGACGCGCTCGCCGAGCCGGGCTCGCGGCTCGCCTTGGAGCGCGCCCGGGAGACGCTCGTCGGCTTCGCGCCCGAGACGCTGTGCGGCCTGGCGCTCGCCGGCGCGAACCGCGGCAAGGACGTGCTGGGCCGCGTGCCCGGGATCCTGACGGCCGAGGAGCTGGCGAGCTTCGACCTGCGCTGCTGCGAGCTGGCGGTGCTCTCCGCCTGCGAGACGAACGTCGGCATCCGCCGCGCCGGGCAGGGCATCCAGTCGCTGCAGACCGCGCTGCACGCGGCCGGCGCGCGCACGGCGATCACGAGCCTGTGGAAGGTCGACGACGCGGCGACGCGACGGCTCTTCGAGCTCTTCTACACGAAGCTCTGGGAAGAGGAGCTGCCGAAGGCCGACGCCCTGTGGCAGGCGAAGCGCGCGCTGCGCGACGAGGGCGCGCCGGTGCGCGACTGGGCGGCGTGGGTGCTGACGGGGGATCCGGACTAGCCGTCTCGACGGTGTCACCGAGGACGCCGAGGATCCGGCACTGACCGGCGGGAACGGCCGGAAGACTCTGCGGGCCACAGCACCCACCGGGCTGCACCGCTCCTCCGCGCGGCGCCGCACCGCACACCCGCGAGGCCGCACGGCGCGCCGGCCGAGCCGGACGACGGGGTTCGAGCGGAGCGCCTCTTCCGGGCGGTGCTCGTCTTCCCCGGTGCCGGAGAGGTGCGCGGCGCATCCGGTGGGCGGCGGGCCGCGAAGCTGCCGATGGCGGCCGCGCTTTCCCCGGATTCCCGGCCGCCGATCCGGGGCGCGCGGCCTCCCTCCCGATGCCATGCAGGCACCCCGTCCGACGGTCGAGCTGCTGAGCGCGCAGGTCGCCAGCCTGCGCGCGCTGGCGCGCTCGCTCGTGCGCGACGCGCACCTGGCGGACGACGCGGTCCAGGACACGCTGGTGCTCGCGCTCGAGCGGCCGCCGCGCGATCCCGAGCGCCTGCGCCCGTGGCTCGCGCGCGTGCTGCGCCGCCGCCTGCGCGCGGCCTGGCGCTCGGGCGCGGCGCGCGGCGCCCGCGAGCGCGCGCACGGAGCGCCGGACGAGCCGCTCGCCGCGGACGAGCTCGTCCTGCACCTGCACACGCAGCGCGCGCTGGCGGAGGAGCTGCTCGCGCTCGACGAGCCCTACCGCGCCGCGATCCTCCTGCGCTTCTACGAGGATCTGCCGCCGCGCGAGATCGCGCGGCGGCTCGGCCTCGGCGTGCCCGCGGTGAAGAGCCGGCTGCAGCGCGGCCTGGCGCGGCTGCGCGAGCGCCTCGACCGGCGCAACGGCGGCGACCGGCAGGCCTGGATGGCGGCCCTGGCGCCCTTCGCACGCGGGCCGTGGGGGCTCGCGGCGGCGCCCGCGGCGAAGGCGGGCTCGCTCGCGAGCCAGACGGCGCTCGGCGCCGGCATCGGAGGCATCCTCGTGAACGGCAAGCTCCTCGTCCTGTCCCTGGTCCTGGTCGCGGGCGCGTGGCTCGCGCTGCGCTCTCCCGAGCGCTCCGCGCCCTCGAGCGTCGATCCGGAGGGGCTCGCGACGGCGGAGGAGCCGCTGGCCGCGCTCGACGCCCTGCCCACGCCGCGCGCGGGTCGCACGGCCGAGGATCCGCCCGCGCCGGAGCGCGCCGCGCCCGCGCTCGCCGCCGCCGGGCCCGCGCGCGCGGCGCGCTCGCTGCACGCCGTGCGCGGCCGCGTGGTCGACGCTGGCGCGCGGCCCGTCGACGGGCTCGTCCTGCGCGCGGAGGCGGGCGAGACGCTCGACACGAGCGGCGGGGGCGGGCGCTTCGCCTTCGAGACGACCGACGAGCGCGGCGTGGTCGAGGTGGCCGACGCGGCGTGGTCCACGATCCGCCGCGGCGCGTGGAGCGCGGGCTCGCCGCTCGACCCGGTCGTGGTGTGCGCGCCGGCCGCGACCGTGGCCGGACGCGTGGTGGACGAGAGCGGCCGCGCGCTCGCGGGCGCGCGCCTCTTGCTCGTCCTGCCCGAGGGGCTGCGCGCGGGGCTCGAGGACGTGCTCGACGCCTCGCTCGCCGTCGCGTGGAGCGGCTGGAGCGACGCGCAGGGCCGCTTCGCGCTCGAGCGCGCGCCGCGCGTGGCCGGGCTGGCGCTCTTCGCCGCGAAGGACGGCTACGTCCCGCGCCTGGTGCGCGACGCGGAGACGCCCCTCGACGCGCTCGAGGTCGTGCTCGAGCGCCCGCGGCCCGACGCCGAGGCGGCGCTCGAGGGCCGCGTGCAGCTCTCCGACGGCACGCCGGCCTCGGCCGCGCGCGTGGCGCTCGGGATCGCGAGCGTGCCCGCCGACGAGCAGGGCTTCTTCGTGCTGCCGCTCGCCGCGAGCTCCACCGGCGCGCCGCGGCTCGTCGCCGCGCAGCAGGGCTTCCTGCCGGCGGCGCTCGAGCGTCCCGGCGAGCCGGGCGACGCGCTCGGCGGCTGGCCGGGCTTCGTCGAGCTCGTGCTCGGCGAGGCCTGCGCGTCGATCCGCGGGCGCGTCGTGGACCACGAGGGCCGTCCGTGCGCCGAGGCGTACGTGTGGGTCGAGGACCCGACGCCGTTCGGGACGGTCGGCACGCATCCGCTCTCGCTCGAGGGCTGGCTCGCGGGCGGCCGCGTGCCCGGGCGCGCGACGGACTCGCTGGCCGAGATTCCCGAGGACGGCGGGGAGGACGGCGGCGAGGTCTTCGGCTCGGCCACGCCGATCGAGCCGCCGAGCGCCATGCTCTGGTACGCGCGCACCGATCCCGACGGGCGCTTCGAGCTCCCCGGCCTCTTGCGGCGTCCCTACGACGTGCGCGCGGTCGACGCGGGCCTGGGCTGGACGGTCGTCGAGCGCGCGGTGCCGGCCGGCACGGACGCGCTCGAGCTGCGCGTGCCCGCGCCGGACGGGCACGAGCGGCTGGTCGTGCGCGTCGCGACGCGCCACGGCGACCCGGTGCCCGGCGTCGGCGTGCAGCAGTGGGCCGCCGCCTTCGACCAGGACGTGCGCGTGCGCGGCGGGCGCTCGCACGTCACGCGTTTCCTGCTCGGCCGCTCGGGGGCGAGCGACGAGCGCGGCCGCGTCGTCTTCGAGAACGTTCCGCGCGAGGGCATCCAGCTCTTCGTCTCCGGGGACGACGTGCTGCCGGCCTACGCGTCGGTCGACGCCGCCGTCGCGAGCGAGCTGGTCGTCACCGTCGCGGCGCGCGCCTTCCTGCGCGTCACCGTCGAGCCGCCCGTCGCGGCGGACGCGATCGAGGTCACGGGCGACGACGGCGAGCGCCAGCCGATCCTCCTGATGCGCGCCGACGGCTACTCGGACTTCCAGCGCTTCCCGCTCGACGCCGGCCGCTCGGGCACGGTGACCGTGACCTCGGAGGCCTCCTCCCTGCACCTCCTGGTCGGCGACGAGCGCGTGGCCACGCTGCCGCTCGTCCTGCGCCCGGGCGAGGTGCACGAGGTGCTCTGGCGCCCGTGAGGGGCGCGGCGCGGACCGACCTCGACGCCGCGGGTGTCCCGGGTGTGAGCCTGCCGACGATCTTCGCGGCGATCGTGCTCGCTGGCGCGGGCGGGAGCGAGACCCCGGGCGCTACGATCCCGCGCGCGGAGGGAGTGCAGCGAAGCGCGCGGCGGGAATCGCGGTGGCCTTGGCGGTGGGGCTGGTCCTGTGCGAGGGCCTGCTCCGGGCCGCCGCGTGGACCAACCGCGCGCTGCACCGGCGCGAGGTGCACGCCGGGGAGGCGGAGCGCGTGTGGGCGTGCATCGGGGACTCGAACACGTACGGCGTGTTCGAGGACGACGACGACACGTATCCGGCGGCGCTCGAGCGCCTGCTCGGGACGCACGCGGAGCGCGGCCCCGAGCGCGTGCTGAACCTCGGGCTGCCGGGGGTCAACGCGCGGCAGGCGGACACGATCCTCGCGCGCGCGCTCGCGGAGCGGCGGCCCGAGCTCGTGCTGCTGCTCGTCGGGGCGAACAACGTCTGGTCCTGGCACGCGGCGGACGACCTCGACTACGGCGAGCCGCCCTGGTACGAGGAGCTGCGGCTGGTGCGGCTCGCGCGCCTGTTCGCGTTCGCGGTGGCCGAGCGCGGGGAGGAGGGGCCGGTCGGACCTCCCGCGCCTTCCATCGACCGCCTGGCGAACGCACCCGGCGCTCCCGGCGAGGCCCAGACCGTGGCCGGCTTCGACCGCGAGGGACACCCCGTGCGCTTCCTGGCCGACACGACGGCGCCCGCGCCGCCGCAGGACGCGCTCGCGCGCTCGATCCGCGCGGACATGAGCCGGCTGCAAGAACGGCTCGACGCGGCCGCGCAGCCCTACTGCTTCCTGACCTACGCCTACGACCAGGGCGACGTCGGCCGCATCAACGACGCGATCCGCGCCGCGGCGGCGGAGCTCGGAGCGCCGCTCGTGGACGCCGGCCGCCGTCTCGCCCCGGCGCGGGCGGCCTTCGCGCCCGAGCGCCTCTTCTACCCCGACTCGCACCTGCGCGCGCTCGGCTACGACCTCTACGCGCGCGCGGTGTACGAGGGGCTGCGCGAGCTCGCGCTCGTGCGCGGCGCGGCGATCGAGCTGCTCGAGAGCGCGCGCCGCGAGGATCCGCCCGCGCCGGCCCCCAGCTTGCGCTGGCGGGAGGGAGAGGCGCTGCCCGACCTCGTGATCGACTCGGGCGATCCGGGGCGGCCGTACCTCGTCGTCGTCTCCGGCGACGCGGGCGAGCGCCCGGCGCAGCACGCAGGGCTGCCGCTGCCGGTCTTCGACGACCCCTTCTTCCGCGGCTGCTACGAGAGCCCGCTTCTCATCGGGACGACCGACGCGGAGGGCAGGGCGCTGGTGGACTTCCGCGCGCTCCCGCACGACGCGGGGCCGCTGCGCGGACGGCGCCTGCGCGCGGCGTACGTGCTCTACCAGAGCGCGCGCCACGCGCAGGTGCGCACGGTCTCGGCGGCGGTCGCGTTCACCGTCCGCTGACCGTGCGCCGGCCCGCGCGGGGCGATCCCGAGGTACGATGCGACGCAGCTCGCACGCACCGAGGAGGGAGCCGAATGGGCCTTGCAGGGATCGCGATCTGGATCGCCGCGCTGGCGGCGGGTGAGCCGCAGGCGCAGGGTGTGCCCTCGCCGCCCGTCGAGTGGCCGCCGCGCGTGCTGTGGGCGGCGGAGCGCCGTCCGGTGCCGCTGCTCTGGGAACGGGTCGGTCTGGAGGGCCAGATCTCCTGCGACGCACCGCAGCAGACGGTGAGCTTCCGCTGGCACCGCGTCCGCGGCGAGCGGCCGCCGGACTGGCGCCTTTCCCTCCAGGGCGAGCGGGTGGACTTCTGGCCGACCGACGTCGGGCGGCTCGACGAAGGCGTCGTCGTCGTCGCCGGCAAGACGCGGGAAGGCAGGACCGTGATCGAGGTCTGGCAGCTCGACCCGCCCGCCGTCGCCTCGCCTGCGGCTCCCGGCGAGCGATCGAGCGCCGGCCCGCTCGTGCCCATCGCGCGCAAGGGCGCGATCTACGACGCCAGGGTCCCCGGACGCGACCTCGTGCGCGCCCTGTGGCGGAACCGGGGCAAGGCGCGGAGCTTCTTCGCGCAGTTCCACGACAGCGGCGACGTGTACGAGGTCGCGCTGCGCGACGACGGGGAGCGCGTGGCGCTCGCGTCCATGAAGAGGGTCGCCTCGCCGCTCGGCGGCGGGAGCTGGGTCGTCGAGCCGGCGCTCGCCACAAAGTTTCCGGATCGCTGGGACGCCGACCACGTGCGCGGGTTCGTCTACTTCGCGGCCGATTCGCACACCTGGCAGGCGAGCGAGGGAACGCCCGGCGGCGTCGTCCTGATCGACGCGGACCGCGACGGCGCGCTCGACGCGTCGCTCTCCATGACCGGCGAGGAGTGGGGCACGCTGGGCTTCGCGCGCGGCGACGCGTATCGGCCCGACCGGTAACGCGCAGGCCTCGGAGGCGACGCGAGCGGGGGCGATCCGGACGCGCGGCGGTTCCCAGACCGCGCGCCGGACCGCCCCCTTCCCTCGGGCGGGCGGTCGCCTCAGGAGCCCGGCGCGGGCTCGGCGGGGAGGCGCACGTCGGCGAGCGTCGCGCCCTGCGCCGCGACCAGCGCGACCAGAGCGGCGTGCGTCGGCGGGCGCGCCGCCGGCGCGCGCACGGCGAAGCGCAGCTTGCGCGCGGCCTCGTCGTAGCTGCCCTGCACGTCCTCGAAGGCCTGCGACTCGCGCAGGGCCTTCTGGAGCGCGTCGAGCTGCGCCGCGCCGGCGCCGTCCACGACGAGCACGATCGGGCCGGGGAGCTGCAGGCGCTCGCCGTCGAGCCGCGCGCCGTAGGGAACGAGCGCGCCGGTGAGCTGGCTCAGCGCGAGCACGCGCCGCGGCGCGATGGTCAGCGCCAGGCTCAGCTCCTCGGGCGAGGCCGCGACCGAGGCCAGGATCGGGCGCTGCGCGAGCTGCAGCGCGCCGCCGCAGGCCGTGCAGGCGCCGCTCGCGACCTGCTCGATCCCGCAGGCGTCGCAGGCGTGCACCGGCACCTGCAGCGCGGAGAGCGCCGTCTCGATCGCGCGCGCGTTGTCGCGCGTCAGCCCGGCGAGCGGGACGCGCAGGGCGCGGGCGGGCACGGCCACCGGCTCGGCGGCGGCCTTGTGCGCGCCCTTCGGGGTCTGCGCGTGGGGGAGCGACCCGGCCGCCACCAGCGCGGCGAGGGTCCAGGACAGGAGGATCTTCATGGTCGGGTTTCTTTCCTCGGTTTCGTGTGGAGAGCGGGGACCGTCCCCGCGCCCTGGGATGTCCGGCGCAGGCGCGGGCGAACGGTCCTCTCTCCTCCTCCCGCGCCCGCGCCCATCGACCCGCCTGCGACCGCGGCGTTCGCTCGCCGCCCCGACGGCCATCGAGGTCCGGGCGCGGGCGGCGCCGGACCGGCGGGCGCCGACGCCCTCCGGGACGGTCGAGGGGGCCTCCCGCGCCGCTCCGGGCACAATGCACGCCACCATGGTTCCCGCACGCCTCGCCCTGGTCCTGACGGCCCTCGCCGTCGCCTCGCCGCAGGCGGCGCAGGGCGCGCTCGAGCCGCCGCGCCTCGCGGCGCTCCTCGTCGCGTGCAGCGAGTACCCCGCGCTGCGCGAGGCGCTCGGCGCGGAGCGCTACGCGCGCGAGGTGCGCCTCGAGGGGCCGCCGCGCGACGCCGCGCTGATGCGCGCGACGCTCGAGCGCGTGCTCGGGCTCGAGCCGCGCGGCACGACCGTGCTCTCGGGCTGGGGCGAGGACCCCGCGACGCGGCCGACGCGCGCGAACGTCCTGGCCGCGCTCGAGCGCCTGGCGGCGGACGCGCGGCCGGGCTCGCGCGCGGTCGTCTACCTCGCCGGGCACGGCAGCCAGCAGCCGGTGCGGCGCGCCTCGGCCGACGAGCCGGACGGGCTCGACGAGCTGTTCCTGCCGGCCGACGCGGAGCGCGCGCGCGACGGCTGGATCCCGAACGCGATCAAGGACGACGAGCTCGGCCAGCGGCTGTGCGCGATCCGCGACGCGGGCGCGGAGGTGTGGCTGGTCGTGGACTCGTGCCATTCGGGCACGATGCTGCGCGGCGCCGAGGGCGAGGGCGTGCGCCTGCGCTGGCTCGACCCGGCCGCGCTCGGCGTGGCCGCGCCGCGCGCGCGCCGCGGCGCGCCGCAGAGCGGCTGGATCGGCCGCAGCGAGCCGCGCATCGCCGCGCTGTACGGCTCGCAGAGCTATGGCCGCGCGCCGGAGATGCCGATCCCGCGCGAGGGCGGGGAGGTGCGCGGGCTGTTCACGTGGCTCCTGTGCCAGGAGCTGGAGCGCACGCGCGCGCGCGTCAGCTACCAGGAGCTCTCGGCGCGCGTCGTCGCCGCCTACCAGTCGTTCCCGTGCTCCTTGACCGTGCCCTCGGCCGAGGGGGATCTCGCGCGCGAGGTCGCGAGCGGCGCGGCGCGCGACGAGCCGCCGCTCGTGTGCGCGCTGCGCGGCGGCGAGCCCTGGCTGAGCCAGGGGCGCTTCGCCGGCCTCGAGCCCGGCACGCGCGTCCTCGCGCTTGCCGATGCGCCAGGAGCGGGCGAGAGCGCGCAGGCCGAGGAGGCCGCGGCGCGCGTGCTCGCGCGGCTCGAGGTCGTGCAGGCCGAGGCCTTCGAGGCGCGCTGCCGCGTGCTCGAGGGCGCGCTCGCGGGGCCGGGCCCGTTCGCCGCCCGGGTCGAGGAGCGCGCCGGCGGCGACTGGAGCCTGGCGCTCGCGACCGTGCGCCCCGACGGGACGCCGCTGGCGGCGGACGGCCTCGCGGCGCCGCTCCGACGCGCGCTCGAGGAGGGCGCGGGGCGCCTGCGGCTCGTCGCGCCGTCCGAGGCCGACTGGCAGCTCGTCGTGCCCGACGACGGCCGCGCGTGGCTGCGCCCGGGCCCGCGCGAGGGCGGCTACGACCTCGTCGGCGTGGCGCCCGAGACGCTCGCGCGCCGCCTGCGCTCGCTGCAGACGACGCGCAACCTGCGCCGCACCGCGAGCGCCTTCGAGGCGCCGGGCGGCGCGGGGGAGCTCGACGTGTGGATCGAGCGCAAGGGAGCGCGCGGCCGCGCGCAGCGCGTCGAGGCCGGCGGGAGCGTGCAGCCCGGCGACGAGATCCGCGTGCGCCTGGAGAAGCGCGGCGCGCGCATCTGGGACGTGAACGCCTTCTGGCTCGACGCGAACCTCTTGCGCCAGTGCCTGTGCGCGCGGCGGCTCGAGGCCGAGGTCGAGGGCGTGCTCGACCTGACCGACTGGGTGCGCGTGACCGACGACGCGCTCGGGCTGGAGCAGCTGCTCGTGCTGGCCACGCCGCGCGCGCCGGCCGACCCGCGCCTCGACCTGAGCTGGCTGGCCGACGACGCGACGCTGCGCGGCGAGCCCGCGAGCCCGCTCGGGCGGCTGCTGGCGGGCGCGGCGGGCGGCGGCGACCTGCGCGGCCGGCCGGTGGGCGCGAGCGAGGAGCTCGACGCGACGCAGAGCCGGCTGGTCGGCGTGCGCACGGCGTGGGGCGCGCTGCGCCCGCCGCCCTGGCCGGAGGGCGAACGCCTCGCGCTGGCGGCCGCGCCGGCGGCCGCG